>JAUYBU010000375.1 GCA_030693045.1 Bryobacterales bacterium
CGCGGCGACGTTGGCCTCCGGGCAGGCCCCCTTGTCCGTCGAGTTCCGGCATCTCTACACCTTCGGGTCAAAGAAGGGCATCCATCCACTCACGATTCTCAATCGCCGGGCCGCAACCGCCGCTCTCGGAAAAGGTGAGAATCCTTACGGCCTGGTGTTTCCGGTTGCCGTGGTGACGGATCTTCGGCGCCGCGTGTGGATCGCGGATAGTGGAACCGCCTCGGTGCACGTCTTTGATATCGCGACCGGCGCCTACCGCGAGATTCGCCGTGTTGGAGACGTGCCGCTACGGCAACCTTCAGGACTGGCGGTCGATCGCCAGGGCCGCATCTTCCTGACTGATTCGGGCAATGGGGGCGTGTTCGCGTTCGACGAGAAGGGAGAGTATGACTACGCGCTTTCGAAGCCGAGCAAGCGTCTTCTGGAAAGCCCCGCGGCGATCGCTATTTCCCAGGACGGAAGAACGATTTATGTGGCGGATCCCCCCAGAAACGTGGTGGTCGCCTTGAACCGGGAAGGCGAAGTCAACGGGACCATCCAACTGCCTCCGGAGTTGGGCGAGCCGACGGCGATTTCCGTCGTCAACAACCAGATCTACGTTCTGGGTAACAGGCAGCACAGGGTTGGGATCTTCAGCCCCGGTGGAAACCAGCGCGGGGAAATCCGCTGGGACGGAATTCAGTTCCCCTCTGCGTTTACCCACGACGCCGAACGCCGGAGGTTTCTGGTGGCTAACTCTCGATGGATGATCGTCGAGATCTTCAACGACGAGGGACGCAATCTCGGGACCTTTGGTCAACTGGGCGAAGGCGTGGATCAGATGGAACGGGTCGATTCCCTGCATGTCGACCCCCAAGGACTGTACTATGTGGTCGATTCGCATCACGGAAAAGTATTAGTCTTTGCCGATTCCGCGTGTGTGCCCCGATGAAGGCGGAGATCGCGTCGTCGCATGCCTGGTTCCGGCGGATCGCGAAGATTCCGCCAACCGCCGTTGCGCTGGCGCTGTCGTTCTGCGGCTTGACGCCGGCGCAGATCGCGCCAGGTCCACTGTCACGCGCTCATCAGCAATTGGAGGGTTTGACTAAGTGCGGATCCTGTCACAATTTCGGATCCAGCACAAGCGATCTAAAGTGTCTGGAATGTCACGCCGAAATCCGCCGCAGGGTGGACGCCCGCCTGGGGTTTCACTCGCGTGCGTACAAAAGCTCGGCTGGCGAAACGGATTGCCGGCGCTGTCATAAAGAACATAGCGGGCTGGGATCCGCGCTCATTCGTCTGGACCGCCGGAACTTCGACCACCTCGCCCAGACAGGCTTTGCCTTGGCCGGCAAGCATCTACGGCAAAAATGCGAGAACTGTCATGCGGCGGCCAAGATCCCCGCCGCCGCCCGGGCCGAGATCAAACTAAAAGATCTGAACCGGTCATTTCTTGGTCTGCGCCGTGAGTGTACTGCCTGTCATAAGGATCCGCATCAGGACCAACTCGGCAGCGATTGCCTCCGCTGTCACTCACAGGACGCCTTTAAGCCGGCGCCCGGATTCAATCATGCCGGGACGCACTTCCCGCTCACCGGACTACATCAGCCCGTTCTCTGCCAGAAATGCCACGGACCGCGACCCGGCCAAGCGGCTGTCCGGTGGAAAGGGCTGGCTTTCAGCGGCTGCCAGAACTGTCACGCCGATCCCCACCGCGGAGCCTTCCAGCAACTCAAGTTTCGAGGCTCCTGCGATACTTGCCACAATACAAATGGCTGGAAAAATAACCACCCAGGCGGAGAGTTCAATCACTCCACCACGAAATACCCGCTGACCGGAAAACACGCGGCCGTGGCGTGTTCCAAGTGCCACAAAGGCGCCGATTTCCGGCGTCCCATCGCGCACGAGCGTTGCCGGGATTGCCATGACGATCCGCACAAGGGCCAGTTTGCCGCCCGCGCGGCCGGATCGGACTGTTCAGCGTGTCACGAGGTGAGAGGCTTCAAACCTTCCCGCTTTGACCGCGCGGCGCACCGCCAGACCGCCTTTCCACTGGAAGAGAAACACGCCCCGCTTCGTTGCGCGGAATGCCACCAGCCCGAAGGGCGTGGCGCGGTGTACGTTTCCCGTAAGCTTATCTGCTCCGCCTGCCATGCCGACCGCCACGGCGGAGAGTTCGCCTCGACGCCGCATTCCAACCAATGCGACCACTGCCATACGCCCGCGGGCTTCCAGCCCTCTACGTTCTCAGTCGCTCGCCACGCGCAGACCCAGTTCGCTCTCACCGGGCGCCACGCATCGATAGCGTGCGACAGGTGCCACAAGCCACTGCCCACGGTGGGCGTCCCTGCGCCGATACCGGTAACTAGCAAGAGAGTTACCCCTTCCGGCCCGCCTCGCCAGTATCGCTTCGCTTCCCGAACCTGCAATGCGTGTCACGCCGATCCGCACCAGACCAAGGTGGCCTGCGAGACCTGTCATACTAGCGAGCAGTGGCAGCCAGCGCGTCCATTCGACCACTCTACAACCAGGTTCAGGATCGACGGAGCGCATCAAAACGTGAAATGCATCCAGTGCCACATCCCGTCCGCCCAGGGCAGCAACCCGGTGGCCAAGGCGGCGCTTAAGTTGTCCGCGACCTCCAGACAATGCTTTGGATGCCACGCCGCGAAGGACGCTCACGCGGGTGAGTTCCGGAGCGGGATGCCGGAAGAAGATTGCTCGCACTGTCACACCACCGCACGTTGGAACGGGGAGGCTTTCGATCACGACAAAGCGAGATTCGTGCTGGACCGGGTGCATCGTAACGTCGCCTGCGCCAAGTGCCACAAGGACCAGCGGGAAGTCGCTGGCAAGATGATTCGTACTTACCGGGGCGCCCCCCTGGAGTGTGTCAAGTGTCACTGACGGAAATGCGGCCGGGGCGCTTCGCCGAAAGTGCTTGTGCGGAGGCCATACGGTGGGCAATTCGCCTGCCGAATTGGGCCCGCAACATCGTACGGAGCAGGAGTCTTCGCCTGCGTCCACGAGAGTTATAAGGAGATACTATGTTGACTTCTTTGTGTTTGACCGCGACTCAAAGTCAAGTAGTGCGAACTCCCGAGGGCAGCCAGCCTACGGCCGCACCTGTCGCGCCCACGGTCGTCAAAGGCGCTTCCAGGCCCTCCGCCGGCCCCAAGATTCTGCGTTTCGCCAAGTCGGAACGAATGCTGCATTGGTGCATCGCCGGACCGTTCCTGTTTTCCTTTGCCACCGCGCTGGTACTGGTGGCGATTTACAATCCGGATCCGTCCCGGCCCTTGCGAAATGTCTTTTCCCTGCTGCACCGGGTCTCCGGCGTCGCCCTCATCGTTCTTCCGATGCTGGCCGCGCTCAAGAGTCGGAGGGATGCACGGCTTCACTTCTACAACATCAGACAGGCTTGGCTGTGGATGTTTGACGACTTCAAATGGCTTGCCCTGATGTTGCTGGCAGCCATGAGCGACAAGATCAAGTTGCCGGAGCAGGGGAAGTTCAATGCCGCCGAGAAGCTGAACTTCATGGTTCTGATGGTCACCTATCCGCTGTACGTCCTGACTGGCATCTTGATGTGGGTGACCCACCTTGCCATACTGTCTTGGATCCTGCACTTCCTGATGGCTGTGCTCGCATTGCCACTCATCTCGGGTCATCTGTACATGGCGCTGATTAACCCCGGTAGCCGTCACGGACTGCAAGGAATGATCACGGGGTTCGTCGACCGGCAGTGGGGGAAACATCACTATCGCCGCTGGTACCGGGAGCACCACGAGGCGGAAGAGGACCAATCGCCCGTGGAGACACGCGAGGAATCATCGTCTTCCGCCGCTCCCGGGTATGAAAGTCAGTCGTTCAGCGAGCGGCAACCACAGCCGGGCACGCCTCTGGAGACCGCGGATCCACGCTGGCCCAGCATGGTGAGCGAGTAAGCGGCGCTGCCAGACGCCGGCGCAGCTTCCACCTCCGGCTCTTCATCCGCCAGGAGCAAGTTCGCCGGGTGGGCGTGGAGCTTCCTCGGCGGGAGCGCTGCAAACAGGGAACGGGCACCGGGCACAGCGTAAGCCGGTCAAGAAGCAACCACTTGGGCGCTGGCCGCCGCGGGGGGATGCTGGGCCGCCACGCGCTGCCGCGGGGGCGCGCTTGTGATTGGCCTGGCGGTGCTCAGCCACTGGTTTTTGGACGCGATCGTCCATAGGCCGGATCTGCCCCCGTATCCCGGCTCCGCTGCGCGCGCCGGGCTCGGGCTCTGGAATTCCGTTGGCGGCACGATCGTCGTCGAGTCGATCACATTTGCGGCCGGAGTCTGGTTGTATGCGGCGGCAACCAAGGCTATCGACCGGGTCGGGCAATTCGCATTCTGGTCCTTCGTAGCCCTGGCTGCGGCAGTCTATGTCCCCGCGGGTGTTTCCATCAGGCGGGCGGGTAAAGCGATAGGATCGAGACATGCCGAGTCCGTGGCTGAACGTACCCCTGGCAGACTACGAAGGGCATATGAGATCCGCCGGTGTGCAGCAGTTGGACGCCCTGTCGGATCTATTTGCGGACGCTGTCGAACGCTGCCGGCCCGAGTCCGTCGCGATTCTCGGCATCGCCGGCGGCAATGGACTCGAGCGTATCGACGGCAACATTACCAGGCGCGTCGCAGGGTTGGACGTGAACCCCTTGTACCTGGAGGCCGTCCGGCGGCGTTTCGCGGCCACGTATGACCTGGAGCTTCACTGCGTGGACCTGGCGGAAGAAACCGCGAAACTGGAACCCGTCCATCTGGTGCACGCCGCGCTCGTATTCGAGCATGCGGGAGTGGGGCGCTGTCTGGAGAACGCTCTATCGTTGGTGGCTCCCGGCGGCGCTTTGTCCGCCGTGCTTCAACTCCCTGGCGAGTCCGGGGCCAGCGTAGGCGCGAGCGCCTTCCCTTCGATTCAGAGCCTTGGGTCCCACTTCTCCCTCATCGAGCCGACGTGGTTCCGGGAAGAACTCGCACACCGCGGATTCCGGTTGAAACACCAGTCGCGGCGAGCGTTGCCGTCTGGCAAGGGGTTTTGGATGGGTGTGTTCGGCCGCGCGTGATCTGAACGCCCATCCTCGCCGCACCGGATGCATGGTCATTCGCCGGCAGGTGAGCTGATCGTTGCCGTTCTAGAGAGGGAGATTCGTGCGGCCAATCAGAGTCTGGATGCGGTTTTCGCGCGGGATCTGCCGCCGAAGGAGCGGCTCGCGGTAATCCGCTCCATCTACATCAGCATGAGCGGCGACCCTAGTGGCTGCATGTTCTGGATGGGGATCCGGCTGTACGCGGTGCGGAATCCCGATGTGCGGCCGAAGATCGCGGAACTTTTCCGTTCCCACTACGCCGAAGTGGCCAAGTATGTTAGCCGCATGTATGAAGAACTCGGCACGGAACCGCCTGCGCCGCCCGAAGTCCTGACCATTAGTCTGATCGCGCAAGCGCAAGGGCTGGCCCTTTCGCTGATGGTCGACCCGGACGTGATTAGCGTGGAGCAGTTCCAGCAAGCGCTGGGTATTTACTTCGACCGGTTGATCGGGATCTGACCGCGATCGCCTTCAACCGGAGATCGCGACAAGGAAGGGCTCTCAATTATGTTCCGCTTGATAACACGGACAACCACGTCGTCCCAGCGAGGCGGCCGGCGCCTATGGCCTGTGCGCCTCGCGCTTGTGGCCACACTGATGGCCGGCGTCCTGGCGGCGGAACGTCCGGAAGAATCCTGGACCAACCTGAATGTCCTTCGAGCCCAGCAGAAAATACGGGTCGTTCGGACCAACCTCAAGTCAATCGAAGGAGCATTTTCCGCCTGCTCGGACGAAGCGATCTCTCTGCGCGTGAAGGGGGACCTGGTCTCCGTTCCCCGGGCTGAAGTGTTTCGAGTGACACTCCAGGAGCGGTCCAAGCGCCTTCGAAACACGTTGATCGGCATGGCCATCGGGGGCGGTGCGGCGCTGGCGATCGGTGCGGCCGTCGACAAAAGCTTTTCGGAAGATAATGAGCACATCGCGAAAACGATCTTCACACCCATCGGGCTTGGCGCAGGCGCCGGAATCGGCGCCGCCATCACCGGCTTTCCGACCGTTTACCGCGGGAAACTTCCGGCCCGGGCAAGCGCTGTCCAGGCCAATCGGTAGCCGGGGACGACCGGCTGCGCGCCGTTCAAAAAGCGTTTGACAGGCTTATCGTTGTAAGATACAATTATTGTCTTATGCAACAGAAGGCCATCGCCGTCGGGGAGTTTCGCCGGGATCTCCGCGTGCTGGAGCGGGAACTGATGCGCCAGTTGGAAGGGGAGACGGCATGCTGCGGCGTCACGCTGGCGCAGTGCCACGCACTGCTCGAGTTGTCGTTCTCCGAACTCTCTCTGGGCGGCTTGGCCGCCGCAGTGGATCTGGACCCCAGCACGCTCAGCCGTACGGTCGATGCATTGGTCAAGGCCGGACTGGTGGAGCGCACCCAGGGTCTGGCAGACCGCCGCTCGGTGCGCCTGGTGCTTTCGGCTGCGGGACGCGCCAGGGTCGCCGCGATCGACAAGATGTGCAACCGGTACTACACGGAGATGTTCGAGCAACTGGGCGAGAAGGACCAGCGTTGCATCATCCGGGCAGTGAGCCTGTTGGCCCATTCGATGCGGAGCCGCCGCCGCGCACCGGACCGCCGGCAGGTCTGCCGCGGGCCACGCAAGGCCACCAAGGAAGGTTTGAAATGAACCAGACGAGCTGTGGATGCGGCGAGAAGCCGCGCGGACAGTGCGTGCCGGCGGCGGAGCAATCCGCGCAGGCGATACGGGCACTGGGCACGGCGATCACCTGGCGCGACGTGCTCGGGGGTTGGGGCGTCCGGTGGGGATTTCGCCGGATGCGCTACCTGATCGCACCCGGCCTGTACCGGATCGGAAAGCCCGAGGCGAACTCTCCGGTCCTGGTCACGGCCAACTACAAGCTGACCGTCGATACGGTCCGGCGTTCGTTGACCGGCCTGGATGTCTGGCTGCTGGTGTTGGACACGAAAGGCGTGAACGTGTGGTGCGCCGCGGGCAAGGGGACGTTCGGCACCGAGGAACTTGTTCGCCGCATCCAGGCGACCGGGCTGGCCGGCGTCGTCGAGCACCGCAAACTCGTGGTGCCGCAGTTAGGCGCTGTCGGCGTTGCCGCGCACGAGGTGAAGCGCGCGACGGGCTTTTCGGTCCATTACGGTCCGGTTCGGACAAGCGACATTCCGGCTTATCTCGCCGCCGGAATGCGGGCCACGCCAGCCATGCGCCGCGTGACTTTCGACTGGAAAGACCGGCTGAGGGTAGCGCCCATGGAGATTGCCGGGGCGTTCAGACCCACCCTGGTCATCCTGGCGATTCTGGCGTTGCTGGACCTGGTTCGCCATCACCGGGTGACGCCCCATCTGGCCATCGGCATGGCGCCGTTCCTCGCCGCGGTTCTGACCGGCGGCCTGCTGGTGCCCCTGCTTCTGCCTTGGCTCCCGTCCAGGGTCTTTGCTCTCAAGGGGGCTGTCGCGGGCCTGCTGTTGGCGGCAGCCCTGCTGCTGTTCTTACCCATGGGTCTCGCCGAAGGAGCGGGTATCGCACTTCTGGTCCTGGCGATCACCGCTTACATGGCCATGGCGTTCACCGGCGCCACCACGTTCACCACTCTCGCCGGGGTCCGTGCCGAAGTCCGCTGGGCGTTTCCTTGCATTCTGATTTTCGCGGGCGCCGGTGCGATTCTCCGAGTGGCGGGAGCTTTCATCTAGGCGGAGGAACACATGCGCTACTTACTGAACGGTCATTCCCTGAACCTGATCCCCGAACTGTGCAATGGATGCGGCCGCTGCGAGGAGGTCTGCCCCCATGGCGTGTTCGCCGTAGTCCGGCGAAAGGCGGAGATAGTCAACCGTGACGGCTGCATGGAGTGCGGCGCCTGCCGCATGAATTGCGTGACCAACGCGATCTCGGTCGCGTCTGGTGTCGGCTGCGCCCAACTGCTCGTTAACTCGATGTGGCGCAGGGATAGCGCGCGCACTGCGTGCGAGTGCGGGTGAGGGCCCCTACGCGATGAGCTTCCTGGACGACGTTCGGCTTATTTCGGAAGAATTGGACCAGTACTACCGGGAATCCGCCTCGGGCGACCCGCGCGTGGTCCACCAGCTCCCGATGCACGAGATCGTGAAGAAACTGGATCTCAAGGCTCATCTGGAAGAAGGAGCGCTCGGCGGCAGCGCTCTCGCGGAGTTCATCCGCCGCTATCTAAGCTTGACCGTCCGGCTGCATCATCCGGGCAGCCTGGCACACCAGGTCGCCGCGCCCCATCCGGCGGCGGCGCTGGCAACGCTGGTCGAGGGCTTCACGAACAACCCCATGGCGATTTACGAGATGGGACCGGCGGCGGCGAGCATCGAGGTCTTCGTCGTCGATTGGCTCCTGTCAAAAGTTGGATGGACTGGCGGCTCCGGGGCCGGCGGCGTGCTGACCCATGGCGGGTCGCTCGCTAATCTGACCGCCCTGGTCGCCGCGCGCAGCCATTTCGACAGCGCCACCTGGACCAAGGGATGCCCGGGCGACCTGGCTTTGATCGCTTCGGCGGACTGCCACTACTCCGTGGCCCGGGCGGCGGGCATCATGGGGATCGGCGAGAAGAACGTGTACTCCTGGACCGGCACTCCTTCGGGTGACGCCCTAAGCGAGGAGATCGGGAAAGCGATCGGGCATGCGCGCGGCGATGGGAAGCGCCCCTTCGCTCTGGTCGCCAATGCCTGCAGCACGGCGACCGGCGTCTACGATCCCCTGCGGGCGATTGCCGGGATCTGCCGTGAGCACGGCCTCTGGCTGCACGTTGACGGCGCCCACGGAGCCAGCGCGCTCCTCAGTTTGAAACACCGCTGGCGCCTGGACGGCGTCGAACTGGCGGATTCGTTGACCTGGGATGCGCACAAACTGATGCGGACGTCCGGCCTGTGTACGGCGCTGCTGGTACGGGATGCGAAGACGCTGGACACCGCGTTCCATCAGGATGCGAGTTACCTGTTTCACAGCAAGCAACAGCCGGGATTCGATTCGCTGCACCGCACCGTCGAATGCACCAAAGCCGCCCTCGGGTTGAGGCTATTCGTGGTCCTCGCGGCCCTGGGTGAGAGGGGCCTTGCCGGCTACGTCGACCGGCAGTTTGACCTCACACTCCAGGCATACGAACTCTTCCGCAACGTCCCTGGCCTGGAATGTCCCGTGGAACCGCAGTGCAATATCCTCTGTTTCCGCGCGCCGGGCGACGATGCGGTTCAGTTGCGCGTGCGCGACAAGCTTCTAGCCGACGGCGATTTTCACCTTTCCACCGCCGTGGTCGGAGATCGCAGGTACCTGCGGATTGTCGTTACCAGTCCCGAAACCAAGCTGTCCGACTTGCGGCGGCTGGCCTTCCGGGCCTTGGAACTTGCCGAGACAGACAAGGCATGAACGACCCCATGCAAACGACCTCTCCATGCACCAGAGTCCCGACTCGGAGATTCCGCGTTTCGCGGTCGGCGCCAGCCGGGTAGTCATCACCGCGGACCTGGACTTTCCCAGACTCCTGGCGGCGCTCGGTTCCACCGGGCCGAGGCTGATCCTGCTGCGCTCGAAGCGCAGAGACCTGCGACCATACCGCGCTAAGTCACTGTCAGGTTTGAGTTTGGCTCGACCGGGCTGTTTCTTCGGGTACCATGCCGGCAGCGTGCAAGGACTTTGCCGATAGCCTGATTTGCAGCCGTGCAGGAAGGTCAAGAAGAAATAGTACAACAAAACTGTTGCACTACCAAATTGTTGTGCTATTATTCTTGTATGATTCAATCTGCAATTCCTGGAAGTATGGGGCGGTTGGCGGAGGGGGACGCCTTCTTTGATCGCAAGGAGGTCATCGAGCGAGCCTGGGACCTTCTGAGAACCTCCAATCTACTACTACTCGCGCCGAGGCGGGTGGGGAAGAGTTCCCTCCTGAATCGGATGAAGGAGGATGGTCCCGCAAGGGGCTACAAGACGCTCTACCTCTCGGTTCCAGACGCGGAGGACGAGTTGGACTTCCTAAAGCGGTTGATCCGCGCGTTCCGAGATACCGATTGGGCTCAGGGCGGCTGGGCCGCGGCGTTCAAGAGCAAACTCCCGGAAGATCTGGAGGTGGTTCTCAAGACGGGCCTGCTCGAGCTGAGGGCGAAGAACTTCGATTGGCGGCGCCCGGCGGAGGAGCTGGAGACGTTGCTCAAAGGGGCCGATTCGGAGACGCTGCTGCTGATCGACGAGTTGCCGTTGCTGATCGGCAGCATCGTGCACCAGGACCCATCCGGGAAGAGAGCCGAGCGCTTTTTGCTGTGGCTCAAGCGGCTGAGGGAGCAGTATCGGCCTCGCTGGTTCTATGCCGGTTCGCAAGTTAAGACTGTCGGGTACGATTCACGACCTACAGATGATCGAACTGGGCGAGTTCAGCGCAGAAGAAGCCCGTGCATACTTGATGGGTCGAGGCCAGTTGTATCAGTGGCAATTAACGCCAGAGACGATCCAGGCGATTCTGCACGCCGTCGAATGGCCGATCCCGTTTCACCTGAATCTCGTGTTTGAGGAACTTCGATCGGTGGTCAGCGAGGGCCACGGCGAACCCTCGCCGGCGCTGGTGGAAATGGCGTTGGAGAGACTGATGGCGCATGGCCGGACTCACTTCGACCACTGGGATGAGCGGCTGGCGAAGATGCTGGACGCGCGTTTCCCACAGTATTGCGAAATGATCCTTGGTCTGGCCTGCCGCGAAATGCATGGCGTCAAGGTCGAAACGATTGAGCTCCGGCTGAGCCAGGAAGTGAGCAACGACAGGGAACGGGCGGAAATGCTTCGCCAGTTGCTCGATTTGCTGGTCAGCGATGGATACCTGGTGCGTCGGCAGGACGTGGTGCGGTTCCGCTCAGCCTTGGTGCGACGGTACTGGAGGGAGGTGCAGGGATGAGCGAAACGAGACGTTTTCCGTTCGGCGGAGTACCGGTCTATAACCCCCTTTCCCTGAGCAAGGGGGAGGCGCTCGCACAGTTCCAAGCGCGGCAGGCCGCCTATCAGAGTCTGATGGATCTGCTGCGCGAGGAGCGCCCATCGCATGTTCTGATCATCGGCACGCGGGGCATGGGCAAGACGACTTTGCTTCAGCGCGTGCAGTACGGCGTGGAGGAAGACGCCGCACTAGACAGCCGCTATCTGGTGCTGGCGTTCCCCGAGGAGCAATACAACGTCAACCGGCTGTATCGTTTTCTGCTCAACACGGTGGACGCCCTGGCTGACGCCATGGAGAGACTCGGAAAAAAGCGGACGCTGGCCCGAGTGGAGGCATATGCCGGAAACGCGGGCAAACTGAGTCATGAGGAAATCGAAGAAGGAGTTCCGCGATTTCTGGCTGAGATCGGGCGGGAGATCGGACGGAGTTTTCTGCTGCTGGTGGACAACGCTGACCGGCTTTTTGACAAGATCGAGGAACAGGAGCAGTGGAGGCTTCGCGAGTTGCTCTCCAGCCGGCCCGATCTGACTTTCTTCGGAGCGACGACGCAGGCGAGCGAAGGGATCTACGGAGCGGATCGTGCTTTCTTCGAGTTCTTCAAGATTCACAGCCTCACGCCACTGACCTTCGAGGAAGTGCGGGTCCTGCTGCTTCATCTGAGTGAATCGGTGGAGGAGAGAGAGGGCGAGAAGGGGAGCGCAAAGCGAAGAGTTAAGGCGTGGCTTGACGCTGACGCGGCTCGCTTGCGCACCCTGGTGCAATTGACTGGAGGCAACCCGCGCACAACGGTGTTGCTCTTCCACCTGGTGCTGGACGAACTGGACGGCGGCGCGCGCGAATACTTGGAGCAGTTGCTCGACCAATGTACGCCGACCTATAAGGGCCGCGTGGACGAGTTGCCGGCCCAAGCGCAGCAGGTGCTTGACGCGGTCGCGCTCAAGTGGGATCCGGCGACGGCTATGGAGGTGGCGGCGGACACGGGTCTTGAGACCAGCGCCGTATCGACGCAGTTGACCCGCCTGGTGCGGCAAGGGCTACTGGAGAAGGCGGATCCAGGGGACAGCAAGAAGGCGTTGTACCAGGTGGCTGAGCGATTCTTCAACATCTGGTATCTAATGCGAGCAAGCCGGAGAGTAAGGGCGAAGTTGAGGTGGTTTGTCGAGTTCCTGCGCGTGTTCTTCGAACAGGGTGAATTGGAGCAAATGACTTGGAAACACTTGGAGTGCTTTCGGAGCGCCAGAAAGACACGCCCGGCGGAAATCGAATCTGCGTTCGCCTACGCTCTTGCCTCAGGGGCAGATCGCAAGAAGTTCGAAGACTATCTTCGCCGAGAGTGCGCCGCCATGGAGCCGGAATGGCGGCCGTATCTCGACTCGATTCCATGCTCAGTGGATGATGCCCATGATGGAAAGGGCATCGGCAACGGATCCGCGGAGATGAGGCGCGGGCTCATCGAGGTGCTAGAGGAGCTTCGAAGGTCACTATCTGCAATAAAGGCAATCGTAATCGAGCTGGACAACGTCGAGGATTTGGGAGATCTCGGCTGTGTTCCAGCCGAGCTGCGAGACCTCTTCGGTAAGGCTGAGGAGTCTCTTCGGAGTGTCATCGAGATCGACCCAAAGATGGCTTGGTGCTGGAACTTCCTGGGAAACCTTATTGGAATGACATCCGAACGAATGGAGGAAGCAGAGGCGGATCTTAGAAAGGCAATCGAGCTGGACCCGACGTCTGCTGGGTACTGGGCCGACCTTGGCAATCTTTTTGGGAGGACGCCCGAGCGGTCGGACGAAGCGGAAGCAGCTTACCGGAAGGCGATCGAGTTCGACCCGACGTCTGCTGGGTACTGGGCCGACCTTGGCCAACTTCTCGGGAGAATGCCCGAGCGATCGGACGAAGCGGAGGCGGCTCTTCGGAAGGCGACCGAGCTCGACCCGAAGTCTGCCGGGGCCTGGAATAACCTTGGCAATCTCCTCGGGAGGACACCCGAGCGATCGGACGAAGCGGAGGCGGCTCTTCGGAAGGCGATCGAGCCCGACCCGAAGTCTGCCGGGGCCTGGAACAACCCTGGCAATCTCCTCGGGAGGACGCCCGAGCGATCGGACGAAGCGGAGGCAGCTTACCGGAAGGCGATTGAACTCGACCCGAAGCGGGCTTGGTCCTGGGCAAACCTCGGCAATCTTCTTGGAAAGACGCCGGAGCGACGGCATGAAGGGGCGGCGGCTCTCCGAAAGGCGGTCGAGCTTGATCCCAAGTCTGCGGGGTTCTGGAACAACCTTGGCGGTCTTCTGAGTGAGATTCCTGAGCGAAGGGAGGAAGCGGAGACGGCGTTCAATGAGGCTCTCGAGATAGAGCCGCGTTCCGGGTTTCTCTGGAGTTGTTTTGGGTTCTTCCTTGCATGTCGAGCGGGGAAACCCAGGGAGGCGGAAGTTGTTCTGCGGAAGGCTGTGGAGTTAGAGCCAGACAGCTCCCGAGACCTGCGGAACCTGGGAGTGTTGCTCTACTGCGAGATGGTTCAGGAAGACGAAGCGGTGCAGCATCTCCGTCGAGCCTACCAACTGAAACCAGCAGACCCCGTATCGGCAGCAATTCTCGCGGCGTGCTACCGCGGATCTGACTCCGGGCATGAGTTACTCCCTATTTTGATGGATGCATCTCGCGGAGCCAGATTCTGGGACGACCTTCTCGGCCTGTGCCAGAACTATGCTCCGTTCGGGAAGATCCTACTTGGAATCTGTGACTTGGTTCAGGAGCGAGACAGCTCGAATGGGCTGGCACGCCTGCATCGGGCCGTCGCGCTGGCACAGGTCGGTGACTTTCCTCGTGCTTCCGTGGCACTGGATGACGCGCTCGCAGGCGATCCGATTGAACTTCTTTCGTTCGGAAGATGGGCACTCGATGTGTTCTTCGCCGCAGCGGTGAGAAGGGGGCGGATTCGGGATTGTCTCGAGTTACTCGATAAGAAGGAATGGAAGGACGCCTGGCGTCCTATCTACGAAGCGTTGAGGGCGGTTGAGGAAGGCTCGAGCGAGTACTTGAAGCGGGTCGCAGTCGAAATCAGGGACCCGGCGATGAAGATCCTTCGCCGAATCGCGCCGGAGCTATCGGGCTTGGCTTCGCGAACCAATTGAGTGATGGCGTGGAAGACTGTCAGGATAGATCCCGGGAAACTCCGGTCACCGCATCACCCGCCATGAATCGGCCGCGGCTTCCGTGCCCCGCGGATTAAGTCTAAAGAACTTTTTCCAGCCCAGAACGGCCTCTACCCCACGATTTTCCCGTCCCGCATGCACACCGTGCGGTGGCCGTATGCCGCCGCTTCCGGGTTGTGGGTGATCATGAGGATGGTCTGGCCCAGGCGCTCGTTCAGGTCGCGCAGCAGGCTCAGCACGATGTTCGAGTTCTCAGTGTCGAGGTTGCCGGTCGGCTCGTCGGCCAGCAGCATCGCCGGGCGGTTCACTATCGAGCGCGCGATGGCCACGCGCTGCTGCTCGCCGCCGGAAAGCGCGCGCGGTTTGTGGCCCATCCGCTCCCGGATGCCCAGTAACTCGAGCACGCCGGCGAACCACGGGTCGGAGTTGAGCGGCTGGCCGGCGATGTGGCGCGCGATGGCGATGTTGTCGCGGGCGCTCAGCGTCGGCAGCAGATTGTACTTCTGGAAAACGAAACCGACGGTGGTCTTTCGCAGGCTGGTGCGGTCCGCGTCGGACATCTTCATGAGGTCCCGCCCGTCGATGACCACGTTGCCCGACGTGGCCGGCATCAGGCCGCCCAGAATGTGAAACAGGGTCGATTTTCCGGAGCCCGACGGGCCCATGATCGACAGGAACTCGCCGCGCCCGACGTCCAGAGTGACGCCCCGCAGGGCATGCACATCCACCTCGCCGAAGCGGTAGACCTTGCACAGGTCGCGGATCTCGATCAGTGGAGGGCTACTCATACGCCAGCGCCTCGATGGCGTCCTGCCTGGCCGCTTTCAGTCCCGGGTAGATCGCGCCGAGCATGGCCCCGCACACGGCAATGGCCGAAGATATTGGCCACCAGTGAGGCACGATCACCTGCGTCAGCGAGGCCGGCACGAAGCTCATGATGGCCCACCGCGTCCCGTAGGTGAACAGGATGCCCACCACCGAGCCGATGATGGCCAGCAGCGCCGTCTCGCGGAACAGGATGTTCAGGATATACACGGGCGAGGCGCCCAGCGCCTTCATCACGCCGATCTCGCGCGTGCGCTCCAGCACCGCCGTGTACATGGAAAGGAAGACCACCAGGAACCCGACCACCACCGACAGCCCGATAACCACGTTGATGAAGGCCTTCAGCGCCGGAACATTCTCCACCGAAAACAGCGAAGTGAACTGCTCGATGGAATAAATCTGGTAGCCGGGAAGCTTCTCCTTCAGCGACGTAACCACCGCCTCCACCTTCGACGGATCTCTCAGTTTCAGAAAAATCTGGCTGAGCTTGCCGGTGTTGCCGGTCAGATCCTGCAAGGTCCGCAGCGGGATGACCATGCGCGCCAGTTTGCCCGGCTCGACGATGCCGCTGACGCGCCAGGGGCGGTTGAGAATGTTCACCGCGTCGCCCACGGAAACCTTGTTCTGCCGTGCGTAGTACTGGTCCACGATGATGTCGTCGGGGCCGCGGAACGGGCCTCCCGAGAGGTAACGGAACCCGCCGCTGATCTGGTTGAAGCGCTCCAGGTCGATGCCGGTGACGGTATTGACGCCAGGCAGCGGCTGCACCACGTTGCCGGTGGCGTTGTCGATCTCCGGCATTTTGAGGAAATAGGCCAGCAGCGCCTCCGGCATGCCGGCCGCGCTGAAGCTCATCACCGAGCTGCCGGGCGGCTTCACCCACACGTCGGCGCCGACGCCGCGGGCGCGCTTGACCGAATCCTGGAGCATGCCGTCGCTCAGCCCCACCAGCGTCAGCATCATGGTGACCTGCACGCCCACCGCGATCACCGACAGCAGCGTGCGCACAGGCCTGTGCTTGAGGTTTTCGAATACCAGCTTGTTGACCAAACCCCTATTGTACCTACAACCACAAACTCCGCCGGCGCGACCTCAGCAGCCAGATGAAGAACGGCCCGCCGGCCAGCGCCGTGATCACGCCGACGGGCAGTTCCGCCGGCGCCAGGATGGTCCTGGCGATGGTGTCGCAGACGGTCAGAAACGCCGCTCCGGCGAAGAACGAACAGGGGATCAGCAGGCGGTGATCCGCGCCCAGACCCAGGCGCAGGGCGTGCGGCACGATCAGGCCGACGAAGCCGATGGGCCCGGTCAGCGCGGTGACCGAGCCGGCGATGAGCGAGCCCGCGAAGTAGCCGGCCAGCAACAGCCGCGAGGTCGAGACGCCGCGCGCCATGGCCCATTCTTCGCCCACCGCCAGCAGGTTCCACTCGCGCGCTCGCAGGAAGATGAACCCGCAAACCGGAAGCACCAGCGCGGCCAGCCACGCGATCGACGCATAGTCCACCGCCTCGATGCCGCCCATCAGCCAGCGCACGATGGCGAACGACTGGCCGAAGTTGGCCAGGTTTTGCAGGAACAGAATCAGCGCCAGGCAGATGCTGTTGATGGTCACGCCGGCCAGCAGCAAAGTGAACGACGACATGCGGCGGCCCTCGGTGGCGATGCCCAGCACCACGAACAGCGCCACGCCGGCGCCCAGAAACGCCGCCGCCCAGATTCCGGGCAAGCCCGCGATGGTACGCCAACCCAGGGCGATGGCCAGCACGGCGCCCAGTGATGCGCCGCTGGAGATGCCCAAAGTGTAGGGCGTGGCCAGCGCGTCCCGCAGCAGCGCCTGAAACAGGACCCCGGCCACGGCCAGCGCCCCGCCCGCCAGCAACGACAGCAGTACGCGCGGGACGCGCGCGTAGAAAAAGATCTCGCGATCCGGCGACAGGCCCGCCAGTGCGCGGCCGTAATCGATGTGCGCCGAGCCAACCAGCGGCGCCGCCAGGCCCACCGCCACCATCGCCAGCGCGGCGACAACCGTGGTCCCGAGCATCCGGCGGCGGGTGACGGCCTTAATCACCATAGAACACCCAGGGCCTTCCGCGGCGGCCGGCGCGAATCTCGGTCTCGACGCCAAACACCTGCCGGATAAGGGGCGCGGTCAGCACCTCGGCGGGCGTCGCGTCCGCCGCCACGCGCCCGGCGTCGAGCAGAACCACGCGGTCCGAATACGACGCGGCCAGGTTCAAATCGTGGGTCACCGCAATGACCAGCATTCCCGTGCGGCACAAATCGCGCAGCAGCGAGTAGATCGACAACTGGTGCTTGAGGTCCAGAAACGTCGTCGGTTCGTCGAGCAGCAACGCCCGCGGCCGCTGCGCCAGCGCCGAAGCCAGCACCACGCGCTGCCGCTCGCCGCCGCTCAAGGTGCGGAAATCGCGCGCGCCGAATTGCAGCGTGTCGGTGGTCCGCATGGCGTCCTGCACCGCCTCGCGGTCTTCGGGCGACTCGAACAGGCCGTCGCAGTAAGGCGTCCGGCCCATCAGCACCACCTGTTCGGCGGTGAACGGAAATTGCAGGCTGAGGCTTTGCGGAACGAACGAGACATCCAGCGCGAGCCGGCGGCGCATCCAGGCGCGGATCTCGAGATCTTTGTACCGGCACACGCCGTCGTAGGGCGCGCGCAACCCCGCCATGATGCCGAGCAGCGTCGATTTTCCCGCCCCGTTGGGCCCCGCCACGGCCACCATCTCGCCGGCGCCGAACTCGAGCGTCGCCTCGCGCAGCACCCGCGAGCCGTTGTAGCGCATCCCGACGTCGCGCAGCGAATACAGCGCGCTCACCGGGCCGCCTCCGGATGCAGCAGGCGCGCGAAGGCTTGCGCGGCATCGGCGGCGCGCGGGCCGGGCACCACGAAAATATCGTCCGCGACGGCATGTACGCGCCCCGCGCGAACCGCCGCCAGCGCCGGGTAACGCCGCCACAGGTCCACCACCGCGCGTTTCTGCGCTTCCGTCACGCCGGCCGTCTCGGCCATCTCGCCCATGTCCACGATCACGTCCGGGTCGCGCGCCAGAATCTCCTCGAGCGAAACCTTGGGATACGCCGCCCCCGCGTCCGCGAACACGTTTGCGCCGCCGGCCATTTCGATCAACTCGGTCAGATAGGACGCCCGGCCCACCGCCACCATCCCTTGCAGCTCTCCGGGCGAACGGCCGACCAGGAACACCATTCGCCGCTTCGGCCTCCCCGCCACGCTTCGCCGCACCTGGTCGAACTTCTCGCGCAGGCCGGCATTGAGCGCCGCGGCGCGGTCCGGAACTCCGGTGGCTTCCCCAATTCGCTGCACCGAGTATTGGATGGCAACCAGCGAATCCTGGTCCACCTCCAGCACCCGCACCCCGAGAGCTTCGAGCCTCCCGGCCAGACCGATCGGGTTCTTGATCACGATCACCAGGTCCGGCCTGAGCCCAAGGATTGGCTCCAGGTTCGGATTGACGAACGTGCCGATCTTCGGGAGCTTCGCGGCTTCCGGCGGATAGCGGCAGAAAGTCGACACGCCCACCACCCTGTCGCCCAGCCCCAGCGCAAACAGGATTTCGGTCACGCTCGGTGCGGTCGAGACGATGCGCCGCGCCTGGGCCGCCGGGGGCGTGACCGCCGCGGGGCGGCAACCCGCCAGCAGCGCCAGAATCGCGACCGGAAAAGCCGCGCGTCTCACCATTCGATCCGAACTCCCGCCCGCGCGGCGCGCGAAAGCGCGCTGTAGCCCAGCACCTCTTCGTAGCGCTGGTTCAGCAGGTTGTCGGCGCGCACGAAGGGCTTCAGGCGCCACCGCCAGTTCAGCGTCAGCGCGCCGTAAACGTTCCGATAGCCGCGGTTGCGATTGATGCCGAAGAAATCCGTGTCCTGCCGCTCGCCAACCAGCACCGCGCCGGTTTCGAGCGACCACCGCCGCGGAGCCAGCGACAGCGCAACCGAACCCGAGTGCGGCGGCCGCTTGCTCAATTCCTGACCCACGCCCGTAAACAGGCTGGCCGGCGAATTGGACTTCGTGATCCGGGTCCACAGTCGCGTGTAAGACGCCGTGACGAAGGTGTAGCCGTTCAATTTCGCGCGCGCGGAAAACTCCGCGCCGCGCGCCCGGCTGGCTTCGATGTTCCGCCAGGTGCCCCACACCGGCGGCGGCAAGGACACAAAAGCGATCAGGTCGTGAAACGAGTTATGGAACAGGGCCGCTTCGGTCCGCACGCGCCGGCCGAACCACTCCTGCACCACCCCCGCTTCATAGCTCGCTGTTTTCTCCGGGCGCAGATCCGGGTTGCCGGTGAAGTAGAACTCGCGCGAGAAATTCTGGACCAGGCTCGGCTCGGTGATGCCGCGGCCGGCGCTGACGCGCAGCAGCGTCGAGGAGAACGGCCCGTGTTCGCGCGCCGCCAGCAGGCTCACCGCTCCGCGCGGCGCGAACCTGCCGCCAAACACCGAGCTGTGCTCCCAACGCAGGCCGCCGGCCAGGAATACGCGCCCCGCCAGCGTGTACTGGTCGTGCAGGAACAGCCCGTTGCGGTTGCGCCCGGCGTCGTGTTTGGACACCTCGCCGGTCTGCCGCTCGTAGTCGTAGCCGAAGACCGCCGTGCCGTTTGCGTGAGTGAGCGAACCCTGGTAGCCGAGCCGCTCGCGGGAGGTGTCGCTCAGGTACGGTTCGTCGAGCGGGTACAAGGTCCAGCTATCCCGAATCAGCCGCGTGCCCGCGGGCAACCGCGGCGGCACGGACCGCGGGTCGAGAATCGCCACGCGCCGGACGCGGGGCGCCAGCCCCGGCTCGTCGCGCACCAGCAGCGCCAGATCGTACGGCCCCTGCATTTGGCTGTCGTAGTAGATGTCGCGGTTGCGGTGATAGCCGAACGACACCCGCTGAAGATACCGGCCGCGGGAATTCTCGACCCGCACCGACAAGGCGTTGTCGCGCGTCGTTTCACTGGCATCGTAGTCGAACAGGCGGTAGGCCACCTGGCCGGGCACGCCCATCGACGAGTCGCAGCCGCGGAACAGACCGAACAGGTGCGTGCGGTCCGACATCCGATATCCCATCACGCCGGTTCCGGCGACGCTGCGAAACCCGTCGTTGGGGAACTCGCCCGACGTGCGCAGCCGCTCGCCGGTCAGCGAGTAGTCCAGCCGGTCGCCCGATCCGCCGGCGAGGTTGGCGGTCCATCGGTCGGTCGAGAAATTCCCGCGCTCGGCCGAGAGCCAGCCGTGCGGCACGCGCCGTTCCGGATCGCCGCGCCGCGCGAACAGTTGCACCACGCCGGCCGCCGCTTCCGAACCGAACAGCGCGCTCTCCGGGCCGCGGACCACTTCGATCCGGTCGATGGCCGCCGATTGAAGCTGGCCCAGGTTCACGTCGCCGCCCGGGTCGTTTAGAGGCGTGCCGTCCAGCAGCACCAGCGTACCGGTCCGCTGCGCGCCGCGCGTGAACACCGAGGTCAAGCCGCCTTGCCGGCCGGTCTGCACCACGCTCAGGCCGGGCACCATGCGAAGCGCCTCGTGGATCATCGGGAACTGACGCCGATCGAGTTCGCCGCCCGTGACGACGGTGGCCGCCACGCCCGCCTGCTCCGCCGTCGTCTGGTGGCGCGTTGCCGACACCACCACCCGCTCGACCACGCCCGCGATCGCCAGCGTCACGCGCACCGGCACCTTGGCGCGCATCTCGACCGATTGTGTCTCGAAGCCGTCCGCGCCGATTTCGGCCCGGCATCCGGCTGCGCCAGAAAACTGAAAACGGCCGTCGATGGCGGTTAAGGTCTCCGCGCCGCCGCAAGCGACTCGCGCGCCGCGCACGGCGCGGCCCGAAGGATCGTAAACCACTCCCTCGATGCCGCCGGAAGCCGCCAGCAATTGGATCAATAACAGAAATGTGAATGGACGCATGATTCGTTCCCTCCCGGAACGCACCTCATGGTAAGGCAATAGAACCGGTCTCCTGACTCGCGGCTGGCGCCTTCTGCGCGGCCTTCCCGCCCTTTGGGCAGTGACCGCGCGGCCATACAACACGCCGCTTACAGTTGCGGGGCAGTGGCGGCTTCGTACCGCCTTCCCGAACATTCCTTGCCGATGATGGTGATTCTCAAAAAACAGGCTGCCGTGGCAGCTACCCGAGAGTATACCAAACCCCTCGAATTCCGGGGACAGGAGAATTGTCCAATCCAAGATGATCCTGAAACGCCCTTTTGATTCCAATACAAGATGATCCTGAAAATGGAAGTGGCGGGGTAGGCGTGCTGCAGCGGGGTGCACATGCAAATGCAGAATGCCGAGACGCTGAGTCCGGATCGAATCCGGGAGTTCCTGAACCTCAGCCGAGAGATCGAGTTCACCGCTCAAAACCAAGCCGAGGTGTACGCCTGGGTGCAGCGGACGTTGGTGGCCCAGGAGTATGCCCGGCAAGCCAAGAAACGGCGCGGCATACTCCGGGCCTACATCAAGAAGATGACGGGGCTCAGCCTGCCGCAGATTGCGC
>JAUYBU010000491.1 GCA_030693045.1 Bryobacterales bacterium
CAATTAATGAACACGATACATAAAACAAGCTTTACATGCCTACAATCAAAGGCAAAAACACGCGTAACTCGTGAAGGCTCTGCTGGTTAGCTCAAATCAGATGGGGGAAGATCCGTCAGTAGCAGTCTATGATAGCGGGCCATCCAATAGGGCAGCAGGAAAAACGCTCCGTCGTCCTCGCCGCGCCCGCCGTTGCCGCCGTCCACGCGGAACGGGTTACCGTTCCACTTCATGATGGGCCGCTCGTCGGGCGGGAGCAGGGTTTCCGCCTCGGGGCGTCCCTGGCGGTCCGGCGTCGAAGCCATGCGCACGTCCTTGCGGTGCGAGTTCTTCACCGTCCACCCGACCAGGTCCATCGGGATGCGGTAGAGCGTCCGCAGCGCGCCTTCGATGTCCACCTTGGCGTCCGGCCGGCCCTGCAGGTAGATGAAAGTCCACAACGGATTCTTTTCGCGCTGGATGTTGCGCCACCACTGGTCCAGCGCCGTGCGGTAGAGCGCCAGCAGTTTTGGGTCGCGCTCATAGCGGAACAGCAGGTAGAAAGGCAACATGGCCAGTTCCTCGTCGGAGTAGTTCAATTCCTCGCGCAACTCGAGCAGGCGCGTGGCCAATTCCGCGTACTTCATTTCGAAAGCGACCTTGCGGTACTCGGCGGCGTAGCGCGGGTTGCCGGTGATGTGAGCGGCGGTTTTGAGAAACGCCAGCAGTTCGAGGGCGTTCAGCGGGCCGTCTCCCTTGCCGGCGGGCGTCGCGAAGTACTCGGGCGTCCAGCGGCCCCACAGCGTCGGCTTGCCGTCGAGGTCGATCAGGTAATAGCCGTTGTCCAGGATGTGATCCATGATGCGGCCGGCGGTGGCCGCGATGCGCTTGCGCAACGCCTGGTCGGGCAGCAGGTCCCAGGCGATGCCGAACAGAAAGAAATGGCCCACGATTTCGTCCGAGCTGGTGTCGCCTTTCCATTCGATGGCGCCGTCCCGGGTCCAATGCCACTCGCCGTCGGCGCCGCGATAATCGCCTTTGCGGATGTAAGAGCGCGCCGGAAAACCGGGGCGTCCGGTCACCTGCTCCAGGAACAGCACGGCCTCGATGGACTTGCGCGCGCGGGCCAGCGCCTCGGGCGATTTCGTCACCGCGTAGCGGAAACACTCGCCCGCGGCGTACATGGCGGTCCACAGGCCGTCGTTGTCGCTGGGCACAAGCTGGTTGCTGGCCAGGTTGCCCGGCTCCTTCAGGCGGGAGTCGGCCACCAGTCCGTAACGGTCGTGGCGAAGGCGGATTCGCTCTTCGAAGTGCGCGGCCTTTTGGGCCAGCGTCATCGGGCGCAGCTCGACATGCGCGACACCGGTTTCGGTGCGCACCCAGACGCCGGCGGCGCGGTCGGGCACGAGGTTGAGCACGCGGTCGTCGGGCAGGTAGCGTTTCCCGGCGAAGTACTGACGCCGATCCTCCGGGGGCGCTTTGGGGTCCGATCGGATGAGCCCGTCGCCGCTGCCCGTCCAGACCGCTCCGTCGGTGGCGGTGACCGGGCCGGCCGGCGCGCGCCGCAGGGCCTCCGGCACGGCCGGGTCGTCGAATGCGTAGAACGTCCGGAACTTCTGCGGGGGCTCGGCGGCGAAAACGGCGACGCCCGCCACCAGACTCAGCAGCAACCTGCGCATACCGCTCCCAGCATACCCCGCCAGGTAGGGACAGAGGCACCCTCTTTGGCGCGAGAGGTATCCCTCGCGCAAAAGAGGGTGCCTCTGTCCCTACCTGGAGTAGCATGGAGAAGATATGCAGCAGATCATCGCTACCGAAAAGGCGCCGCTGGCGATTGGGCCGTATTCGCAGGCGGTCGCGCACAACGGCTTGCTGTACCTGAGCGGCCAGATCGCGCTCGACCCCGCGACGGGACAACTGATCGAGGGCGACGCCGCGGCCCAGACCGAGCGGGTGCTCGAAAACCTGAAGGCGGTGCTGGAAGCGGCCGGCTCATCGCTGGACCGCGTGCTGAAGACCACGGTGTACCTCAAAGACCTGGGCGAGTTCGCCAGGATGAACGAGGTTTACGCACGGTACTTTCCCGAGAACCCGCCGGCGCGCGCGACCGTGGAAGTGGCGCGCCTGCCGCGCGACGCGCGCGTCGAGATCGAGGCGGTCGCCCTGATCGGCTAGTGCGCCGAGTATTGCTGTTGCGGCGCGTTCAGCTTCACCTGGACGGTCTTCGCTTCTTCGTTGACCTCGACGGTCTCGCCGAAGGTCTGGTAACCCTTGGCAATGACCTGGATCAGGATCTTGCCCTGCGGAATGGGCGGAATCCTCGCGACGCCCTCTTGATTCGTCCGCAGTTCCCAATTGGTCTTGATCTTCTTGCCGAACTTGGCGACCGACCGGCCCTCGATGAAGCGCACCACCACGGCGGCGCGGTCCACCGGTTTGCCCGCGTGGGTCTTGACCTCGATCTGGAGCTTGGTCATGGGCGGATCGGCGCGCAGGCTGGGAGCGAGCGCAAGGCAAAGGACGGCCAGGGCCGCCAGCAGTAGTCGAGTCATAGTCCGATTATCGCCTTTTCAAGCGATATCTGGAAGCAGGAAGCGGCGCCCGGTGACGGCTTCGGCGGCGCGATAGCCGCTGCGCACCGCGCCCTCCATCGTGGCCGGCCATCCGGTGCGGGTCCAGTCGCCCGCCAGGAACAGGTTGGGGAACCGGGTTTGCGGCTCCGGGCGCGCGGCGTCCAGCCCGGGCCGGGCGGAAAATGTCGCGCGCGCTTCCTTGACCACGTGCGCCTTCTCGAGTTGCGCCTCCCGTACGGCGGGCAGAAACTCGCCAAGCTCGCCCAGGGCCAGCGCGATGACATCCGCGCGGCTCATCCCGACCAGGTCGCGCGAAGCGCTGACCACCAGTTGCAGATACCGCCCCTCGCCCTTGTCGAACAGCCATTGGATGGTGCGGTTCAGTAACGCGGCGTGCGGCAACCCGGTCACCCGGCGATCAAACCACAGGTGGATGCCGGTGATGGGAACGTGCTCGAACCGGCTCAAGTCGAGATCCAGTTCCGGCGCCAGCGCGGCCACGCGCTCGAAGGGGACCGCAAGCACGTAAGCATCCGCGCCGCGAAGTTCGCCCGCCACCAGGGCTCCGGCCACTCGCTCGTTCTCGATCACAATTCGCTCGACCGGCGCGCCCAGGTGCACCCTGGCTTGCTCGAACCGGCCGTAGAGATCGGCCAGCGGCACTTCGGGGATGCCCATCTCGTACCCCGTCGCGCTGGAAAGAAACCCCAGCCAGAAGACCTGAAACCCATAGCGCGCGGCGATGCGGGCAGGTTCGTCGTTGACCGCACTCACCAGCACCGGACTCCAGAACCGCTGGATGGCGCCCGGGGTTTGCCGCTTCTCTTGGAGCCACTCGAGCATGCTGATACGATCCAGATCCTGGCGCCGGGTCCGCTCGCGCCAGAGCGCCGCCAGGCCGCGCACCACCGACAGTTTGTCGGCCGCGGAGAGGAAGCGCAACCGCGCGAACGAGCCGGCAAAATGAAGCGGCGCCGGAAGACGGCCGGCCCGCAAAGTCGAGCATCGTCCGCCCGGCTCGAGAAAGTGGAACTGGCGATGAAAGCGAATGCGGCCAGCCACGCCTATCCGCTCGTAGAAATCCAGGAGATTGACGCAGCAGCGCAACAGGATGTGCTGGCAGTTGTCGATAACGGCGGTAGCGGAATCGCCCGAAGGGAGCCGGTAGGAAGTTGCGCGTCCACCCAGAAACGGGCGCGCTTCAAACAGGTCCACCTCCCAGCCGGCCGAAGCCAGCGCCGCGGCGGATGCCATCCCCGCCAAGCCCCCGCCAATCACGACGGCCCGCGGCATCGGAATCAGAACGCCGGAAGGCGCGCCCGGCGTCCGCCGCCGCCGCCGTCACTCAGCGCGATGGCCAGCAATACCCAAACCGCCAGGAAGAGAATGTCGCCGATTTCCATTAGTGATCCCAGTATCCCCGGTTTCCCGCCGCTTGGCAATAGCGATAAGTTCCAGTTAGTTCTAGTACTTCGCCCGCCCCAATTTTCGCACCACATTCTCCATCAGCCGCAAGCCGCAATCGTCCTCCAGCGTCAGCATCGACTCGGGATGGAACTGCACGGCCTCGATCGGCAACGCGCGGTGGCGGACGCCCATGATCACGCCGTCGTCGGATTCCGCCGTCACCTCCAGACACGCCGGAAGCTTGTCCTTCCTGGCAAACAGCGAGTGGTAGCGGCCAACCCGAAACCGCTCCGGAAGCCCCTCGAAGACCCCTTTGCCGTCATGCACCACCGTCGACGGCTTCCCGTGCATGGGGTAGTCCAGTACGTCCAGTTCGCCGCCGAACGCCTCGACCGTGCCCTGCAATCCAAGGCACACCCCGAACACCGGGATGCCCATCGCCGCGGCGTGCCGCACCAGTTGAGGCACCCCGAAGTCGGCCGGCCGTCCGGGGCCGGGCGAGATCAGGATCAGGCTGGGCTTGATCTCGCCGATCAATTCCAGCGGCAAGCCCGCCCGATAGGTCACCACTTCGGCGCCGGTCTGCCGCGCATAGTTGGCCAGCGTGTGGATAAAGCAGTCGTCGTTGTCCACCAGCAGCAGTTTGACGCCGCGCCCCACCGCCGGGCGCGGCTGGGCTTTGGATTGGGCCGCCGCCGCGCCGCGCAGCGCGCGGAAAAAGCCGGTAGCCTTGAGCCGCGTCTCCTGCTCCTCGCTGGCCGGGACGGAATCGTAAAGCAGCGTCGCGCCGACCGGGTACTCCGCCACGCCGTTTCTCAGGTGTACGGTGCGAATCAGGATGCCGGTGTTGATGTCGCCGCCCAGCGACAGCATGCCGACCGCGCCGCCGTACCAGCCGCGCGCGTCCTTTTCCAGTTCCTCGATAGCCTGCGCGGCGGCCTTCTTCGGCGCGCCGATCACCGTCACCGCCCACATGTGCGTCAGGAAGGCGTCGAGCGAATCGAAGCCCGGCTCGAGAGTCCCCTCGACATGGTCCACTGTGTGGAAGACGCCGGCGTAGGACTCGATCAGCCGCCGCCCGATGACCCGCACCGACCCCGGAACCGACACCCGCGACTTGTCGTTGCGGTCGACGTCCGTGCACATGGTCAGCTCCGACTCTTCCTTGGCCGAGTTCAGCAGCTCGCGGATGTTTTCGGCGTCGCGCAGCGGATCGCCGGTGCGCCGCGCGGTCCCCGAGATTGGACAAGTCTCGACTCGGTCGCCTTCCACCCGCACGAACATTTCCGGCGATGCGCCGATCAGTTGCTCGTCGCCGAGTTGCAGGAAGAACTCATACGGGCTGGGGCTGGCGTGCTGGATGCGTTCGAACAACTCCGAGGCCTTGCCCGCAAACGGCGCGCGGAACTTTTGCCGCAGCACGACTTCGAAGTAGTCGCCCCGCTTCATGCCCTGGCGCACGGTCTCGACCTTGGCCATGTACTCCTCGGGCGTGTGGTCGGAGACGATCTCCTGGGAACCCGCCGCGGGCTCGGGCGCCGGCACTTCGGCGGCCGCGCGATCCAGGGCCAGCGTCGAGAGGCTCTGGTAATCGAAATCGTACTGGTAGCGCTCGATCTGCTCCTTTTTGCGGTCCATGAAGTAGATGTCGTCGCACAGGAACAGGTGCAGGTCCTTCTGACGTCCGCGCTCCAGCTTGAACTGGATCGGATCGAACTGGAACAGCAGGTCGTAACCGAACGCCCCGACCAGCCCCAGGCGCGAGTCCTTCGGATTGTGGAATTCGCGGGTCAGCGCGCGCAGAATCGAAAACACCGAGGGCTGCTTGCTGCGTTCCTCTTCCGGAAACAGCTTGGGCAGCGGCTTCAAGGTTCCGCACAGCGCGCCGGCGCACAGATCGAGCGACTCCCAGTGCGGATGATCGACCAGCACCGCAAGCAGCATCTGGTTGATGATCTCGCCGCGCAAATTCAGGGGCCGGAACTCGACGCGCCGCCCCCAGGCGACGATTTCCAGCGGCGGGCGCAGCGCGGCGACGTCCCACCGCGAGTACCGCTCCGGGTATTCGTAGCCGGAGGAAAGATAGATGCCGCGATGCGTGTCCAACTCGCGCAGCAGGTGCTTCAGGCCCTTCCTGTAAGGCGCCTTCGAGGCAGTGCGTGTGACGCAGATGCCCGTCGGCGTGGTGTATTGGAGCAGGCGCATGGAACCGTGGGTAAGCTCTCAGAATATCACGCGGAGGGTGGGCTTTAGCCCAATGCCGCTCGTTTTTGCTCAACGGGCTGATTGAGGCTTTGTTCGCTGGACTTTTTGTTCGCGTTCCGCTATAGTCTGGTGGATGGGTCTATTCACGAAGCGCCAGGGACAGGCGAGGGCAGTGTTCCGAAG
>JAUYBU010000512.1 GCA_030693045.1 Bryobacterales bacterium
AGGGCGACCGCGCCAAAGACGCCTTCCCGCATGCCGCGGACCTGGTGCGTTTCATCCGCCGGTTTGGCGAGAGCGGCGCGCGTCCCGATCCGCGGGGCTTCGGAATCGGAGTGGCCGGCTTTCCCGAAGGTCATCCCGACACGCCCAACCGCCTGCTCGAAATGGATTATCTCAAAGCCAAAATCGACGCCGGCGCCGACTACATCTGCACGCAGATGTTTTTCGAGAACCGCGATTTCTACGATTTCCGGGACCGTTGCGAGCTGGCCGGCATCAAGGTCCCGATCATCGCCGGCATCATGCCCATCCTGAGCCTGCAAGGGATGAAGCGCATGGCGCAACTGGCGCTCGGCGCGCGCTTTCCGGCGGCTCTGCTGCGCGCGCTGGCGCGCGGCGGCAACAACCCGGACGCGGTGCGCCGCGTGGGCCTCCACTGGGCCACCGAGCAGTGCCGCGATCTGCTCGATCACCGCGCCGCCGGCATACACTTCTACACCCTGAACCGGTCCGATGCGACGCGACGCATCTATCAGACGCTGGGAGCGCCCGACAGCGGCAGCCTGCGCGGGTAGCGCGTTCGAGGGTTCGGAAACGGCCACGGCGACATGGGTCCGCGTCCGCCTTGCCTGGCGCGCGATTCCGCGAGAATCCCGGCTCTCCTGACCTGCTCCAGATCGTCCAGGACCGCCTTGCGATCCTCGGCGCGAAATGCCTTCTTGTTCTTGAACGCCGATTGCACGTCCTTGATCGCGCTCTGCAACAGGTTGCGTTCGTAACGGTCGCTGCCCTTCCGGCGGGAGGCGGATTCCAAAATGGTCCCCCGCGCCTGGGTCAGCTTCTTGATCTGGCCCTCGGACAAGCTGGCGTTCGACATCGCGCGGCCGACGTCGCCCTCCAGCCGCCGCAGCAATTCAGTCCGCGTGCTGGCCGCCGGCAGGAGGCCTGGAAACACGGCGGCGGCCAGCCAGAGCGCGCCAACTGCTCCCGATCCCACCCTTCTCATCTCTCATCCCTTCCGGCGGGCTTAGGCTACAACGCCCGCTGCGAACCGTCGATCTTCTGCCCGCTCACGATCGCCGACATTCGCCCGAACTCGTATCCGACTTCGCCCCCGGTGACCAGCGCCTTCAACGCGCGCCCGATGGCGCCGAACGAGATTGCGAGCCGGAGTTTGATTCCGGCGCCGGCGCCGAAGTGCTTGCGGGCGAAAGTAGCCACGGCCAGAGCACGGTCGGCGGACAGGGCCGCGCGCGCGGCCGTGTCGAGCGGGAAAGAATCTTCCGGCGGCCGCCGCACCACGCGCACCCGCGGCAGCAGCAAAGTCTTCTTCGACGCGCGGCGGATCTGGTACCCCAACTCGACGTCCAGCAGGTGGTGGCCGAAGCGTGCGTCGAAGTAGTTCAGGCCGCGGATGAAGAACTTCCGCGCCATTACCGCGCCCCCATCCGCTACCGGGACACTGATCGCTTCGTCTTCCAGATCCAGCGCGACGATTTGGTCGCAAAGCGGGCGCTCCCGTGCCGGCAGCGCCCGGACCACGCTGGCCGGACGGCCTTCCGGATCCACGATCAGCGGGCACACCGCCACCGCGTCCGCCTCCGAATCCAGCCTTGCCGCCAGCGCCGCCACCGTGTCCGGAGCGACCTCGACGTTGGGATCCAGCAGCAGCAGGTATTCCCCCTGAGCGGTGCGGATGCCGATGTTCAGGGACTTGGCCATGCCGAAGTGCCGCTCGAGCCGCATCATGATCACATTCGGGAACTCGGCGTCCATGCGCGGGCAATCGTCGCGCGAGCCCATATCGACGACCACGATCTCCAGCTTCTCGCGCTCGCGCGTGCGCTCCAGCGCCGCCAAACACCGCCGCAGCGCCGCCGCACAGTTGTAGGCGACAATGATGGCCGACACCTTCGGCGTGGATGGTTGTCGATCGAGGGTCTCGTCCATGTCTGAACTTCAGCATACTAGTTCCGGGGACAGGCTACGTAACCTCGGATCTCCGGCAGCGGGGACAGGCCCATCCCCGCTTCCGGAGATCCGAGGTTACGTAGCCTGTCCCCGGAATTAAGGAGGAACGCATGCTTGGCCGTTTGATCTGCTTCGTGCTTTTCACCGCCGCTCTGGCGGCGCAGCCGCTGGCTGTCCGCGGCATTCATCTCAGCGCGCCCAAAACCGATGAAGTCTCCCTGGCCGTCAAGTTCATCCGCGAGGCGCTGCCGAAAGAGGGCGTCAATCTGCTGGTGCTCGATTTCGGATACCGGTACAAGTTCACGCGGCGGCCCGAAGTCGCCGAGGCCGACGGACTGTCGCGCGACGACGTCAGGCAACTGGTCGAAGCCTGCCGCGCCGCTGGCGTCCGGCTGATTCCGGAGATCAATCTGCTGGGGCATCAGTCGTGGGCCAGGAGCACGGCGGCGCTGCTGCGCGCGCACCCCGAATTCGACGAGACGCCGGGCTTGTATCCAAACAACGAAGGCATCTACTGCCGCAGTTACTGCCCGCTGCATCCGAAGGTGCACGAAGTGGTATTCGACCTGATCGACGAACTGGCGGAAGCTTGCGAAGCGGACGCCTTCCACGCCGGCATGGACGAGGTGTTCCTGCTCGGCGAGGACGCCTGCCCGCGCTGCCGGGGCAAGAGCAAAGCGGAGTTGTTCGGGCAAGAAGTGCGTACGCTGCGCAACCACCTGGCGGAGTCGAAACGCGCGCTGTGGATCTGGGGCGACCGGTTCCTGGACGGCGAAACCACCGGCATCGGCAAGTGGGAGGCGAGCCTCAACGACACGGCCGGCGCGCTGCGCCTGGTGCCCAAAGACATCGTGATCTGCGACTGGCACTACGAGGCGGCGCACCCCACCGCCTCCCACTTCGCGCTGGAAGGCTTTCCGGTGGTCTCCGCACCGTGGCGCAGGGCGTCGGTGGCGTTGCGGCAACTGGACCAGATTCGCGCCGTGAAACTCAGCGCCAATCCCAAGGTGGCCGGCCGCATGCTGGGCATGTTGCAGACCACCTGGTGCGGCGTTGGGCGTTTCGCGAAAGGCTATTTCGGCCAGGACACCACCGACACGCGGGTGATGGAAGCGGTGAACTGTTTCCGGGAACTGTTTCGCGAACTCCGCAGGACGCCGTGACGACCGCTTCCTGACGGTCGCGGCTCGGAAACGGTTCTGAGCCGCGCGCGTCAGCAAGCGGAAGAGCCGAATCATGCGGTCAGAGACCTAGAACAACCGCTCCTGCTTCTTGAGCGTGCCGAAACTTCCGATGTTGGCGATGGCGAAGGCCACGCGGAACTGGTTCTCGTTGCGCGTGGCGAAGCCGAACCGGCGGTACTGCACGCTCAGGCCGCAACAGTCGGTGTTGTAAGTGACCTGGGTGGTGGCGTATTGCATGGTGCCGACGCGGAAATCGTAAATGGCGCTGAAGGCGGCGCCCCAGCCGCGCTGGCTCGGCCTTCCCAGGCCCAGAACCCCGCGGAACTGGTTCGCGCTGGGCGTAAGAAGCGAAGACGATCGCACCAGGTTGTGGCCCAGCGAGACGAAGTAGTTCGAAAACCGCGCGTCGCCGGTCAGTCCGCTATTCACGAAACCGTGCCGCAATGGGTCGTAGTCGGCGCGCCATTCGACGCCCACGCCGGGCGTCGGACTCAGCCGAAAGGCCGAAACCACGGGCGAGTAATGCCGCGGGCCGTCCAGGAAAGCGTAGCCGGTCATTTCCGCCGCGCTCAGCACCACGTTGCGCCGCCCGTCCACCACCGCGCCGCCGAAGGTCGGATCGAAATAGCGGCGCTGCCACACCTGCCAGCTCAGCACCTCGTTCACCTGTCCGTCTTTCATTCGGGCAAACAGCCGGTTGATCACCGTCAACTCGAGTTCGCGCGTATTGGTCTGCAGTTCGGTCTCGTCGAAGCGCACCAGCCGTTCGAAGTCCTGGACCCCGCGGACATCGCGGTATGAAACGCGCGGTTCAATCACGTGCTTCAGCCGCTCCCCCATCCAGCCGGGCGCGTCGAAGGTGCGCGCCAGCGACGGCAAGATCAGATCCAAGGAGAACTCACGGGTGCTGCGCAGGACGTTGCCGCCCGCCACGCGCTCGCCCGCGTAGCTGGACCCGTAGTAGGTTTCCCGCACCGAAAACGCCGGCACCAGGTGGATGTCCTTCCAGCGCAGAGCGGTCATCACGCGCGGCGCGAAGTCCAGGCGCTCGACGAACTGCCGGGTCTGAAACAGCGGCTGGTTCCGCCGCATCAAGCCGGCCGCCGACTCCAGCGACACCCATATCGGCAGCACCCGCCCGCTCACCTGCCGGTCGCGGCTGCGCAACTCGATCTCCGGCAACCGGCGGATGACGATCTTGTCGCCCGGTTCCGTGCTCAGGAATACCTCGTTCCTTCCGAAGACCGCATTGAAGTCGTACCACGACCAGTGTTTGGTTACGAATCCGATCGAGTGCACTTCGGAAAAGATGGCTTCGTAAAACGACTCGGTAAAAGCCTGGCGAAACCGGAAGGAGCTGAGGTAGTTCACCTCTCCCCGCGCATAGAACCCGCGTCCCAGATCGGCGCGCCCGTCGAAGGAAATCAGAAAACCCCCTTCTTTGCGGCGCTCGCCGCTATCCAGTTTCAGGCCGCGGTCGTTCACACCGTAAAGAATGAAGCTGAAGTCGGAGCGGGCGCTCGGCTTGCCGCGCAGGTCGGCGTGATGGGCGACGCCGCGCTGCGTGAAGTACTGGGCGCGGTAGGTGGCGTCGTAACTGCGGTTGATGGCCCAGTAGTAACCGGCCCCAACCATCTTGCCGCGGCGCGAGCTGTTGCCGATGTTGGGGGTCAGGAAGCCGCTCTTGCGCGGCTCGTCCTCGAGAGATTTGTAGAAAAAGGGCGCGTAGAAAAGCGGGATCTTCCGGAGCCGGAAGACCGCGTTGCGCGCAATCGCGCGCTGGTGCGGAATGATGTCGAACAGCGGGCCTTTGAGCACCCAGGTCGGACGCGGCAATTTGCAGTTGGTGATAAAGCCGTCGTGCAGGATGTAGCGGTTCCGAATGCGTTCGGCCCAACGGCCCTCGAAGCTGAACGGATTGCCGCTTGCCAGCACGCCCGCCCGCGGCTGGATTTTCGCCGGCGCCACGCCGCGAAGGTTGTAATACTTGGCCGTGTCTTCGGCCAGGTTGTACTCGACACGGTCGGCGCGGATCTCCTCGCCGCCGGCCAGATGTTGGAACAGGACGCTGCCGCGCGCTTCGGCGTATCCGGTCTCCTCGTTATAGTCGATCTCGTCGGCCTGTAGCACCATCTCGGTCGTTTCGACGCGCGCCATCCCCCGCAGCCGTCTCCAAGCACCATCCGCTTCCTGCGAACGCGCGCTGAATTCAACCTCGTCGCGCCCCAGAACTAGCGTACGCTGCGCCGCCGGTTTTGCGGGCGCCGCGCGCGGCGCGGGGAGCGGCGCGGGCTTTGGGCGAGTCAGGTTCGGGGAAGGGCCCAGTTGTGCGAAAGCGCCGCCGCCGGTGGCGGCCCCGACGAAAGTCAGAGCGAATATAAGGCGAAATGCGTGCAATTTTCGTGCCCGCCCGGCAAAAATGTAGAAAACTTCGTGACAAACAGTACTAAGTATGTTACGAAGAGTGAGAAGGGTTCGACGCACGCGCTGGCGAGACGGCTCCAACCGAAACCGTAGCACGGTTGAGCGGATGTCGCAAGGCGTGAGGTGAGAACGTGAAAGAAACCCGGACACACCGGCCTGTCCCTGCGAGTGCATCGCAGGCGTGTCCCCAGGTTTTTTGCACGTTGTGAGCGGGGTTTCAAGATCTGTGACATGCCGTTACTGTGAGACGATCAGCGCCGACGACTGGACGCGCTGCCAGAAATGCGACGCTCCGTTGGGAGCGCCGGTTATCCAGTCACGCTCTTCCCGGCGTCGCGCCGCCGCCACCGCGCCGCTGGAGGAGATGCCGATACGTTTGCCGCGACCCGATCCGGGTCAGACCGCTGCCGGGTTGCCGGCGCAGCCTCCCCCGCGGCCGGCTTTTCAGCAGAGCCTGTTTCGGGGGGAAGAGACCGCGAAGGTGGTTCCGATTCGGCCCGGCCCGGAAAGCCGCCCTCGCGCGGGCCGGGGATCGGTGCAGCGCGCCACCGTGTCCGGCGCGCCTCGTTACCGGCAGCAGGAGCTGAAACTGGCGGACGCCGCCGTCGCCGCCCGGCTGAAGGGCCGGGAAGGGGTTGTCTCCTGCAACGCTCCGGTGGCCGGCGTAACGCACCGCCTGCTGGCCTTCGCGGCCGACCTCGCACTGGTGGCCATAGCTTCGGGCGCGGTGTTCCTGGGCCTCGTTTTTTGGGGCGGCGTTCCTCTGGCCGGAAAGCCGGGAACGCTCTTCTGCGCCGCCGGATTCCTTCTGGTCTGGGTGCTGTACCAGGTGCTGTGGTGCGCCGCCAACCTCGATTCGGCCGGCATGAACTGGGCGCGGCTGCGCCTTCTGGACTTCAGCGGCTGCCGGCCCGTACGCCGCCAGCGCTTCATCCGCCTGCCGGTCTTCTGCCTGGGAACTCTCGCCGTCGGCCTGGGCCAGGCCTGGGCCCTGGTGGATGAGGAAGGTCTCACCTGGCAGGACCACGTCTCGGAGACCTTTCCCACGCCGTACTAAGAACGCGTGAAAAGATCCGGGGACACTCCGGGCTGGCTTTGGGGACTGGCCAGAGTGTCCGGGGGACAGGCCAGTGTGTCCCTTGTGGACACACCAGCCTGTCCCCGCCCCTACACCAGCCTGTCCCCGCTCCGTTCACACCTCACAGGCGTGTCCCCAGGATTTCTTCACACGTTCTAACCGCCGGTTGCGTTACACTGAAAACTTCATGTCGACGCGCCGGTTTGTCGCCTTCCTGCTCGGCGTCTGGCTGGGTGGAAGTCTCTTCATGTACGTGATCGCCACCCACAACCTGGCGTCGGCGGACCAGGTGCTTGCCTCGCCTCCGCCCGCCGCCGCCAAGATCATCGACTCCCTGGGAGCCGATGCGGCCCGCCTGTTGCTGCGGCATCAGGCGTCGGAGTTGAACCGGATCTACTTCGAGTATTGGGGAGTGGCGCAGTTGGTCATCGGCGGAGCGGTGTTCGGACTGCTGCTGTTCGCCACGCGGGAAGGCAAGTGGCCCGTAGTTACCGCGCTGATCATGATCCTGGTTGTCGCGCTGATGCGCTTCATTCTGACACCCGACCTGGTGACTTTCGGCCGTCAACTGGATTTCGTGGCGAACCCGGTGGGAACCGCCGAGTACACGCGCTTCTGGGGAGTCCACCGGGCCTATGGCATCGCGGAAATGGTCAAGAGCGGCCTGGGGTTGATGCTCTTAGGTCTGCTGCTTTTCAGGGTTCAGCGGAAACGGCGCTCCGTCCATCAGCTCCACACGGTCGATGACCCCGATGACCGCCATATCGATCGGTGAGTTGGGCCGCCCGACGCTGGTCATCGCGCTGTAGCCGTCCAGCGCCACCAGAACCAGATCCCCGACGCCGGCGCCGGCCGCATCCATGGCCACCAGCGCATTGCCGCGGTTGGTGCCATCCAATTGCAGAGGTTGAACCAGCAGGATCTTCTGGCCTTCGTGGCTGGGGTGTTTCCGGGTCGAGACGATTTCGCCGATCACGCGGGAAATGAGCACGGCTAGCCTCGCTTGACTCGCAGTTCGTCGACGATGCCGACGATGGTGAAATCGGTCGTCACTTCATCCGGCAGGAAAGCGAAACTGGACTCTTTCCCACGGCACCAGTAGATCAACTCCCCCGCGCCGGCGCCGGTCGCGTCGGTGCAAATTACCTGCTTGCCGCTGGCCTCGAGTTCCGGCGTCAGCGGCTGAACGATCAGCAGACGCTGCCCTTCGAGATTGGATTGCTTGACAGTGGCCCAAACCCGGCCCACCACTCGGCCAAGGAACATCGCGGCCTACCTTGGGCTCTCGCCCAGGTCGATGCCGAGGCTGTCGATGATGCCGATAATGGACGTGTCGACCGGACGGTCCTTACAGCCTTCCGCCATGCGCGCGGAACTGCCTGAGACTACCAGCACAGTCTCGCGGAAGCCCGCGCCGACGGTGTCGACGGCGACCACGTAGCCGGCTTCATCCTTTCCATCCGGCGACACCGGCTTCAGGATGAGCAGCTTCTTGCCTTCCAGGCGGGGATCTTTGCGGGTGGCCACCACCGTCCCCACGACACGGGCCAAAATCATAGCCGTCCGATCAAAGGGAGACCGGGGCGCGGGCTGTTGTCCGCCCCCCGAAAACCCGAGCTTACTTCTGGTTCTGCGTCTTGCCGATCGGCAGGACGTCTTCCAGGCTCTGGTGCGGGCGCGGAATTACGTGCACCGCAATCAACTCGCCCACCCGGCGAGCGGCGGCGGCGCCGGCGTCGGTGGCGGCGCGAACCGCGGCCACATCGCCGCGCACCATCGCCGTCACATATCCGGAGCCGATCTTCTCCCAGCCCACCAAGCTCACCTTCGCCGACTTCACCATCGCGTCGGCGGCCTCAATCAAAGCCACCAAGCCGCGCGTTTCGATCATTCCTAGAGCTTCACCCATCGATCCTCCAACCCAATCTCGGTTCCGGCTTTCCGGGCGCCTTCCTTATCTTACGCGATTCCTCGCGCCCGCAACGCCTGGTCCACCAGCGCGATCAATTCTTCGCGCGTCACCACGAACTTTTCGCCCTCGCCCATGTCCTCGGCCGCCAACGGGCAACCCGGCGTCGATCCCGCCCGGGTCTTGACACCGTAGCGGGTGCGCGAGTCGATCAGCTTGTCAACCTCGACTCTCGGTAATACCGTTGCGCCGCCAAGCAGTTCCGCCACCAGCGCAATCCGCGCGTAGTGCTCGACGGTCTCCATGCGGAAATACGCCTTCCAGACATCCTCGCCGTAACAGACCGCGCCGTGATTGGCCATCAGCAGCGCGTCGTAGCGGGGCACGATCTCCTTCATCGGTTCCAGCAGTTCCGGCGTTCCAGGCAGTCCGTAATCGGCCAGCGGAACGCAGCCCAGCCCGATAATCACTTCCGGAAGCAACGCCAGGTTGAGCGGCTTGCCGGCCGCGGCAAAACCGGTGGCCACCGGCGGGTGCGCGTGAACCACCCCGCGGATGTCGGGCCGGATGCCGTACACCAGCAGGTGCATGGCGATTTCCGTAGTCCGCTCCTTGACCCCGTAGAGCTTGTTGCCCTGCATGTCGCAGACGATGAGATCGTCGGGATGCATCATCCCTTTGCACACGCCGGTCGGAGTGCAAAGCACCCGGTCCTGGTCCATGCGAATGGAGATGTTCCCGTCGTTGGCCGCCACCCATCCCTTTTGGAAGACCAGCCGGCCCACCTCGACGATATCCTGCCGCAGTTCCTTTTCCGTCTTTATCATCCGAAGTCTCGATTGTATCAAAGCCGGACCGCCGGAAGCCAAACTTGTACGGAGCGGCGCCCGCCACCCCGCGCGCGGACTATAATACAAGTACGCGCGCCCGTAGCTCAGCCGGATAGAGCGACTGGCTTCGAACCAGTAGGCCGGGGGTTCGAGTCCCTCCGGGCGCGCCAGACTCAGTATGGCGGCAACCTCCGACATCGCGGTTGACGAGATAGTGCGCCGGCTGCTCTCGGCCGGCCAGCCGGAAAGGGTCGTCCTGTTCGGAAGCCGGGCACGCAGCGATTCGGGGCCCGCGAGCGACTACGACCTCCTGATCGTTCAAAGCTCCAAGAAGCCGCGTTACGAGCGAGCCGGGGCTTACTACCGGGCTCTGAGCGATCTTCCGGTCGAAGTCGACATCGTCGTGTTCACTCCCGAAGAGGTCGAAGACTGGCGATCGGTTCCTCAGGCATTCGTCACCACCGCGTTGCGCGAGGGCAGAATCCTGTATGAAAGAAAAGCCTGACCTGGTTCGCGGCTGGGTCGGGAAAGCCGAGAGCGATATGATCGCGATGCGGGCCTCGGCGGAGGCGGGCGCGAGCGACTGCAATCCCGCCGACCCATAACCTCCTCAAGCTGATCGCCCGCTGCGCCGAAACCGATGCGTCGTTTCTGGAACTGGCCGGCGTTGCCGAGATCCTCACTCCCTTCGCGGTCGAAGTCCGTTACGACATGGATTTCTGGCCGGAGGCGGAGGCCGTCGCGCGGGCGCGGGATGCGGTTGAGGCAATTCGAGAGTTCGTGTCGGGCAAGCTGGACGCACCAAGGTAACATCGCGAGAGCCTTGCTCGGATGGCTCTCGCCCCCTGACCGTGCGGACCAGTTCGCCCAAGCCATCCAGGGAATCGCGCGAGACATCACTTGGGATTCATTCAAGCGGCTCCGGGCGTCATGCGGTCAGGTCTCGGGGTTTGCGACGCCGTTGACATTCCTCTCGTCTTTCGATCCGGAGCGATTCCCCATGGTCGATCAAAGCATCGGCGACTGGTGGGCACGCCGGTTTCCTCGGCAACCACAGTTCTCGCGAAGAGACGACGGGTGGGTCGGCTCAAACCTGGAAACGAAGCCGAGTCACACCCGCGGATCAGAGCAGATCGACGAACTGGTCCACCGACATTCCCGACGCGCGGATCAGGGCGCGTAGCGTGCCCGGGGCCAATTCACGATGCTGCGGCACAGATAGGCTCGCCGGATGTCCTGGCTTGATCAGGATGACGTGACTTCCGTGCTGCCGGTCTTTGACCCAACCCGCCTTCTGGAAAGTTTTCACGGCCCGCGCCCCCGAAACGGAGGGCAGAGACGCCATTTAGGCGGGAACCTCGACTTCGCGGACTTCAATGGTCGGCGGCATCCCGTGAGCCGCTCGTGTCGCCAGGCAACCAGCGATTGCTTCGCGGATATTGTCGAGAGCCTCGGCTTCCGTCCGTCCCTGCGAGACGCAGCCTGGAATCGCCGGGCACTCGGCTACGAGCATGCCGGTTTCATCGGGCTCCAGCGTCACGAAAAGCTTCATACTTGAATCTTACCGGGGTTGTGGCCTCAACGGCAACATCTCGCTCATGCTGCTATGGAAAACCGCAGCGTATCGGCTCCGGGCGGCATTTCCCCGTGCTCGATTTCCTCGGCTATCACGCGGAGCGCAAGAGCCTTGGCCTTTCGCGTAGCTTCTTCCTGGGTTGCGCCGTACACAGTCACGCCAGGCAGTTCGGAAATGTCGGCAATCCAGCGCCCGTCCGTTTCACGCAGCAGCCGGACCGTGAGTTGCATATGCCTCATCC
>JAUYBU010000579.1 GCA_030693045.1 Bryobacterales bacterium
GGCGCGGGCGCGGCGCGGCGGTGGGCGCGGGGCGCGGGGGGCGCGGGGCGTGGGGAGGGGCCGGTGGGGCTTACCTGGGGTAGGCCGCCTGGGGGGTGGCGATGTCTTCGGGGGCGGTGGGGTCGCCGGCGGCGGGGCCGTGCCAGACGCTGCCTCCGAAGGTGGTGACGTAGATCAGGTCTTGGTTGAGCGGATCGGGGATGACGCGGTGGCCCGATTTGAAGTTGTAGCCGCGGATGCGCCGCCAGGTTTGGCCGCGGTCGGTGGAGCGCCAGGCGGAGGATTCGAAGCCGCAGGCGTAAAGGGTTGAGGGCGATCGCGGATCGATGGTTACATCGTAGACGTGCTGGTCGGCGGAGTGGACGTGACGCCACGAAGCGCCGCCATCGGTGGAGAGGAAGATGCCTCCGCCCAGGGCCTGCCGGGGAGTGCGGCGTCCCCAGGAGGCCAGGTAGAGCCGCTGCGGGTCCTCGGGATCGATGGCCAGGCCGTTGGGGCCGTTCACTCCCTCCGGCAGCGTCATTTTGGTCCAGGATTCGGCGCCGTCGGCGGAGCGATACAGCGCGCCGTCCTGCTCATTCCCGATGCTGCCGTCGTCGCTGCGGCGAGCGATAACCAGATACAGGACGCCGTCCCGGTCGAGCGTCAGCCGCCAGGCGAAAGGCTCTTTCGCCGGCAACCCGTTGTTCTTCGGCGACCAGCTCTCGCCGCCATCGGTGGACTTGAACACGCCCCGGCCGAAACCGGCGACGTAGAGAACGCGGGCGTCTGCCGGGCTGCGCGGGTCGAGAAGGATGTGCGTAGCCGCGGTCGGCGGCAATCCGTTGGTCATGGCCTTCCAGGTGATGCCGCCGTCGTCGCTGCGGGCGACGCCGCCGAGATAATTGGATGGCGAGTTATTGCGCCACATCTTGGGGCGAGGCAGATCATGAGTGCCACTCATCACGGCCCACATGCGACCTTTGACTTCGGGATCGAACTCGACCCAGTAAGTGGTGTTGACCCAGGCGCGCGGCACTCCGGAAGTAGTCGCGCTTACCCATCCGTCGCTTGCGGCCTCGCCGCGGAATAGTCCGATATCGGTGTAGGAGATGAACCGGCGGCGGAGATCGAAGGGATCGAAGTGCACGCCGTAGTCAGTTGTAACATCCAGCCCGGTGCTGGTGTAACTGGCATCGGCGAGCTTACGCGTGTAAGTGGCGGTCCAGGTCTTACCGGCGTCGGCGGATCGCAAGGTGCGGCCGGAATCGGAGCCATAGCAGATGTCGGGATGGTCCGGTGAGACGCCGAGGTTGAAGGGATTATCGCCCCAGCCCGGCCCGAAGCGCTCGCTGATCCAACCGTCGTCCACGTTGGGAGACTTGCGAGTGGACTCTTTCCAGACTAACTCCCAGGTGCGGCCCATATCCGGCGTTCGCGCCACGCCAAAGAAGGCCTCGCCGTTTTCGCGCAGGCCGTCGTATGAAACGTAGGCCACCTGGGGATGATGGAGCGAGGTTGCGACGGCACGGAAGCTCGCGGCCGGTCCGGCCTTGCTCCACGATTCGCCACCGTCGGGCGAGATCCACAAGCCAGTGGCGGCGACGCCGTAGACCACGAGTCTGCCGCTTTCGGCCGGGAAGCCCGCCGAGACATCGATGAACGACGAACCTTCGGAGGCCGCTGGGCCATTACGCCAGACGCCGGCTTCGCGGACGAGAACCGAATTGGCGGTGACGACGTAGATGGTCCGGTCCTCCGGCGGCGAGCGCGGATCGACGTAGATGGCGCGCGCGCCCGCGGGCAGGTCCTTCAACGCGGTCCAGGTGGAGCCCCAGTCGGTGGAGGTTTTCAGCGTTGGGCGGCCGGCGCTCATCACGGCGTACAGGATCTTGGAGTCGGCGGGATCGACGGCAAGCGCGGCGAGGGATTCGGGCGCGGCGCCGATGGTGACGAAGCGCTCACTGGCGTGGTCGTCTGGCATATCGATCGCAATCACCGTGGATGGATCCGGAAGCACGAGCTTCCACGTGTCTCCCCGATCGACGCTGCGCCAGAGTCCGATGGTCTTGACATAGATGACGTTCGGATCGACCGGATCGAAGACCAGGAGGCTAGATCTACCGCGCAAATTGAACATCCGCCAACTGACACCGCCGTCCTTGGAGATGTAAGTGCCGGTCATGTCGCAGGCTACCAGGACGACATTGGGATCGTGCGGGCTGACGGTGGGAGTGAACTGCGCGCCGCCGCCGCCGGGTCCAATAACGGACCACCGGTCGAGGCGCGGGGCGGCGTTAGTGGGCGCTCCGATTGCCAGGGCGCAACAAGCGATCAGAAAGAGTCTACTCATAGGGGAGTTTCAACGCCTCCAGGATGCCCTTCATGTAACCGAAGGCCAGAACCTTGCCGCCCATGTTATAGCCGGGGCGGTCATTGGCTTCGCCTTCAATGGTGGGAGCGTGGTCCGGGCGGATGGGGCCGTTGAAGCCGCCCTTGCCGTAGATTTGGAGCATGCGGACCATGTCGGTGGGGCCGTTGTCGTGGAAGGTCTCGTGGAATTTCGCCTTGGTTCCCTCGACGTCCCGGAAGTGAACGAAGAAGATCTTCTTCTTAGCGCACCACTCCTTAGCCAGCGAGTAAATGTCTTCGCCCATGAGCTTGAAGTTGGCCTGACAGAACGTGATGCCGTTAATCGGGCTGGGCACGATGTCCATCACGCGGCGGTAAGCTTTGGCGCTGGTCAGGATGCGCCCGATGCCGCGCAGGGGCGAGAGCGGGGGATCGTCGGGGTGCAAGGCCATTTGCACGCCGAACTTTTCGGCGACCGGCATGATCGCCTTGACGAAGTAAGTGAGGTTCTCCCACAGTTTCTCCTCACTGACTTCGCCCCACTGAGTGAGCCCACGCTTATTGGCTATCTCGAGATCGAATTCGCTGGTAAGTGCGCCGCCGCGCTCGGGCAGGTCGACCCGGGTGCGAGTCCAGCCGAGGCCGGCCATGAAGTTGTAGCAGATCATCTTGACTCCGATCTTACTCAACGCTTCGATGGCCCACTTAGTGTTCTCGATCTCGTCGTCGCGGCCCGGGAGTCCGAGCTTGATTTTCTCGAAAGGCACAGGGTGACCTTCGACGCCGGCGATAGTAACACCTACCTCGGCGTAGGCAGCCTTGAGCTTCTGCAACGTTTCCAGATACTGCTCGCGGCGCACGCGGCCCAGGCCGGCGCTGGCGATGGCATGAGTCACGCCGACTTGGCGGGCCAGCTTAACGTCGCGGCTGGCCGGGGAACCGAACAGTTCGGCCAGCTTCATGCCGCCCTTCAGGCTCTTGGGCGGCCCGGCCAGTGCGGGCAGGGCGGACCCGGCGCCGGCGAAGGCGGCCAGGGTTCCCTGAATGCAGTCTCTACGGCTGGGATGGGCCATGGATTCTCCTTGATGTCAAGACCACGATGCTATCAGGTTTGAGGGACGCGGCGCGGGGCCTGCGCCGTCCGGACGTGGCTGGGGAGCGGTGGGTTGTCGCCGGGTTCTGGCGGGTTGTGGGCAGGTTCTGGCAGGTAGCCGGTGGGTATTTCTCAGGTTCTGCCCGGGTTCTCCGTGGGATGTCGCGGGCGGTGGTCCGTGGGACCGGGATGTGTGTCCGAAGGCGCATGGATTAAGGCTTCGGCGCAGACGTTGACCCGCCCGGGGTGAGTTTGACGAGAGTGAGTTTCTGGATTTTTTTTGGCCCGATGCGACGCAGGGTTTCGATGCGGGCGAGGGAGCGCCGGATGATGTTCTGGAGGCGTGTTTCGTGACGCTGGAGGAGGATGTGGGGATTTCTGCCGGCCAGTGCGCCGCAGGCACGGAGGACGCACTCGAGGTTGTCGGGGGAAGACTGGGTGGCAAGTTCGAGGTCGATGGCTTTGCGCTCGATGGCGCGGAGGCGGTAGAGGCGCCAGGTGGCGGAGCAGATTTCCTCGACCGCGTCCTGCTCGACGGCGTTGCGCGGACCGATGCAGAGCATGTGCTCGCGGACCATTTCGTGGAAAGCCTCGCGCGACTCGTTCTTGAGGACGGTGGCTTTGGCGAGGAGGTCGTTAGCGAAGGGCTTGGCGGCGGAGCGGCGCTTGCCGGCCTCGGTCTTAGGGCCGCGGGAGTGGGCTCCGTTGGCGCGGGATGCAGCTTGTTGAGTAGGTGTTCGCATGTTAGTGTCCTGAGAGTGTCGAGTTGTTGTTAAGTACGGGTTTCAGAAAGGGGGACACGCAGGTCCCCGAGTCGCGTGGGGGACACGCCTATGGGCTACTCACTCGATGAGTCGCGTGAAGGTAGCCCGGAGTGTCCCCAGGTACTTTTTGTCCCCCTGTGTTCTCTCTAGTCACATTCTAGCGGACATATAAATGCGAATTAGGCGGAAGGCTGGCTATGGTATTGATAACAGGGCGAAAAAAGTTTGGCTTATAGAGTGAATGGGGCGCGGGAAAGGGGCGAATTGGGGTGGAAATGGCGGGGAGGGGTGCTAGATTAAGAACGGGATGAACTACCCAATGGAGGAGACACGCGGCGGGATGAGGCGGGCGGCGGTTGTGGCGACCGTTCTCGAGCGGCTGGGGTTTGTGCCGGACGCGTGGCAGGCGCGAGTGCTGAAGAGCGGGGCCAGGCAGGGGATTCTGAACTGCGCGCGACAGTGTGGGAAGTCGACTGTGACGGCGGTAATGGCCGTGGAGCGGGCGTACACGGAGGCGGAGAGCCTGACTCTGGTGGTAAGTCCGAGCGCTCGGCAGAGCGGGGAGTTTCTGAGGAAGGCCGCGCAGTTCGCGAGGAAACTGGATGTGAACCGGAAGGGCGACGGAGACAACGAGATGTCACTGCTGTTTCCGAACGGGTCGCGGTTTGTGGGGCTGCCGGGAAACGAGGAGACGATCCGGGGATTCTCGGCGGTGAGGCTGGTGCTGGTGGACGAGGCGTCGCGAGTGCCGGACGATCTGTACCTGGCGGTGCGGCCGATGCTGGTGGTGAGCGGCGGGGCGATGTGGCTGATGAGCACACCGT
>JAUYBU010000143.1 GCA_030693045.1 Bryobacterales bacterium
CTGTACGCCCTGCGCACCTTCCGCCAGAACCCCGGGTTCACCGCCGTGGTGATCCTCTCGATCGCGCTCGGGATCGCGGCGAACACCACGGTTTTCAGTATCGTCAACGGACTCCTGCTGGGCGATCTGCCGGTCAGTGAACCGGAGCGTCTGCTTGCCTTCTCCGGAGGCCGCTCAATGTCCTATCCCGACTACATCGACTACCGCGACCAGACGCGGGATGTCTTCGAGGGAGTGTCGGCGCACTTTCCGGTCGTGCCCGCCAGCCTGGGTGGAACCGGCGAACCCGAGCGGGTCTGGGGACAACTGGTCAGCGGCAATTACTTCCCGGTGATCGGCGTCCGGCCGGCGCTTGGCCGCGGTGTCACGCCCGCCGAAGACGATGCGCCCGGACGCGACGCGGTGGTCGTGCTCAGCCACGCGCTTTGGCAGCGCCGTTTCGGGGCCGATCCCGGCGTTATCGGCCGCGCGGTGCCGCTCAATGGGCAGCCCTATACCATCATCGGCGTCACGCCGCCGGGCTTCCGCGGAACCGACCGCGGCATCGTCGCCGAGTTCTTTGCGCCGCTTGCGATGTACGCGCAGCTCATGCCCGACCTGGCCCAGGGAAACCCCACCCAACAGCGCGGCAACAATTGGCTGACGGTGAACGCCCGGCTGAAGCGCGGCGTGAGCCGACAACAGGCCCTGGCTGCGGTGGCCGTAATCAAGAATCGCATTGACGATACGTATTTCAAAGGCGATGAGGACAGACGGCAACGGCTCGTCACGCTCGCAAAGTCCGGCAGGCTGATGGACAAAAGTGGCAGATCCGTCATCGGTCTCATGGCGGTGCTGATGAGCGTGGTGGCGGGCGTGTTGATGATCGCCTGCGCGAACGTCGCAAACCTGATGCTGGCGCGCGCGACGGCACGGCAAAAGGAGATTGCAATCCGATTATCTGTTGGAGCCAATCGCGGCCGCCTGGTGCGACAGCTTTTGACCGAGAGCGTCCTGCTTGCCTTGCTCGGCGCCGCGGCGGGCTTTGCGCTGGCGTTTTGGACCGCGCGCCTCATCTCGCGGTTCCAGTTGCCCTTTCCTCTGCCCATCGTGTTCGACTTCACGCCGGACCTGCGGGTGCTCGCGTTCACCGCCGCGCTCTCGCTGTTTACGGGCATTCTGTTCGGCCTGGCCCCGGCGCTGCGGGCAACGCGCCCGGACCTGGTGGCCGCGCTCAAGAACGAAACGACGGTCTTCGGCCGCACGCGCCGGTTCGGAGTGCGGGACGCGCTGGTGGTGGTGCAGGTGGCGCTTTCGCTGGTGTTGCTGGCCGGCTCGGGGCTGTTCCTGCGCAGCTTGCAGAGCGCCTGCTCGATCGACATCGGCATGCGGCCGGACAACGTGCTGCTGATGGCGGTGGACCCGAAGCTGCACCGCTACTCGCGCGAGAAGACGCAGCAGTTCGTCTCTCAATTGCGCGAACGGGTATCGGCCCTGCCGGAGGTCCGTTCGGTGACGTTCCTCGACAGCGTTCCTCTCAGCTTCGGCGGCACTTCGAACGATTTCACTACGGAAAGCGGCAATGACGGCGTCAAACGGACCAACGCGGACGTCTACGGCGTGGGTATGAAGTTCTTCGAGACCATGCAGCTTCCGCTCCGCCGCGGGCGCGAGTTCGACTTACAGACCGATGCCGCCGACGTTGCGATCATCAACGAGAACATGGCGAAGAAGCTGTTCGGGGACCAGGATCCGATCGGCCGGCAGCTTTCCTCCGTGGGAACCAAGTACACCGTCGTCGGCGTTGCCGGCAATACCAAGTCGCGGACGCTGGGCGAGGAACCCGCGGCGGTCGCGTACCTGTTCGTCGAATTGAAACCCGAAGAGGTGATGAGTTTCTACGGCATCTCGATCGCCGTGAAAACCAGCGGGAGCCCGCGCAAGCTGGAGCGGGGGGTCCGCAAGCAGATCGCCACGCTCGATCCCACTCTCGCGATTTTCAACACCGAGACCATGCAGGAGCACATCAACAAGGCGCTGCTGGTTCCGCGGCTGTGCGCCACGCTGCTGGGGGTGTTTGGCGGCGTGGGCTTGACGCTGGCGGGCATCGGCCTGTACGGCGTGATGAGCTACTCGGCGCGCCGGCGCACGCGCGAGTTCGGCATCCGGATGGCGCTCGGCGCAGGGCAGGGCGGCGTGTTGCGGATGGTGCTGCGCCAGGGCCTGGTGCTGACCGCGATCGGCATCGCCATCGGCCTGGCAGTTGCGCTCTCGGTGACCCGCTTCGCGGCCAGCCAGCTTTACGGCATCAGCGCCACCGACCGCGTGACGTTCCTGGTGGTGCCCGCCGTGTTGCTGGCGGTGGCGCTGGTGGCGATTCTGGTCCCGGCCCTGCGCGCCTCCCGTATCGCTCCGATGAACGCGCTGCGGTTCGAGTAGCCGGCCGCGCTACTTGTGGCCCAGGACCGGGTGCGGCCGGTAGGGCTCCTCCAGCGCCTTCAGCTCCTCTTCGTCGAGCTTCAGGTTCAGCGCGGCGATAGCGTCGTCCAGGTGGTGCATTTTCGTCGCTCCGATGATGGGCGACGTGACGCCCGGCTGCTGCAGCACCCACGCCAGCGCCACTTGCGCGTTCGGCACGCCGCGCCGGCTGGCGATTTCCGTCAGCCGCTCGACCACCGTGAAGTCGGAATCCTGATAGTACAACTGCTGCGCGATGGCGTCGGTCTTGGCGCGGATGGTTTCGCCGTAGTCCTCGCGCCGGCGGTTGCCGGCCAGGAATCCGCGCGCCATCGGGCTCCACGGGATGAGGCCGATGCCTTCCTCGCGGCATAGCGGAATCATCTCCCGCTCTTCCTCGCGGTAGATCAGGTTGTAGTGATTCTGCATGCTGACAAAGCGGGTCAGCCCCAGCCTGTCGGCCGTCGAGAGCATCTTCGCGAGCTGCCAGGAGTGCATCGAGGAAGCCCCAATGTAGAGCGCCTTGCCCGCCCGCACGACATCGTCGAGGGCGGTCAGCGTCTCTTCGATCGGCGTCTCATAATCGAACCGGTGGATCTGGTAGAGGTCCACGTAATCGGTGCCCAGCCGCCGCAGGCTGTCGTCGATGGAATGCCGGATGTGCTTGCGCCCGAGGCCCCGCTGGTTCGGATCGTCGCCCATGGCCAGGCACAGCTTGGTCGCGATCGCCACCCGCTCGCGCGCCGCGCCGAAGTCCTTCAGCGCGCGGCCCAGGATCTCTTCGCTCACGCCCAGCGAGTAAACGTCGGCCGTGTCGAAGAAGTTGATTCCCAGTTCCAGCGCGCGGTGGATGAACGGGCGGCCCTCTTCCTCTTCGAGCACCCACTCGCGCCACTTCTTGGACCCGTAGCTCATGACCCCCAGGCAGAGGCGCGAGACTTTCAGGCCGGCCGTTCCGAGATTGACGTATTCCATGGGATTGTAAACGCCATTATGGCAGTTCGCCCTATTTCGGGGACAGGCTACGAAATAGGGCGACTCCCGGGGAGAATTGTTGGTCATGACACGG
>JAUYBU010000225.1 GCA_030693045.1 Bryobacterales bacterium
GCCGTGGTGGTGGCCGGCTCGCGCGCCGTCACCAAGGGCAAGGGCAAGGAGTGGGGCCTGTCGCTGTACACGCCGGTGATCGTCAAGTACCGCGACGAAAGAACCGACGCGCGCATTCAACTCGAAGACCTGCTGCGATAGAGCCATGCTCTCGGAAGACGAGCGCTACCTGGAGTTCCACGAAGAGCGGTATCGGCTTCTGCTGCGCTGTGTGGCCGGGTCGCTTTCGCGATGCGGCGCGCAGTGCCCGGACATCCTGGTAGCCGGCCCGTCGCACGAGGTTCGCCTGGTTGCCGAGCGCCACCCGGCGGCGCGCATCGACACATTGGGCATCTATGACCAGCGCTACCCCGCGCCCGGCGGCCGTCACCACGAAATGGATCTGAACCTCAGCCGCGACCCCGCGCACTGGCCGGCCATCGGCCCCTACCAGTTGGTGATCCTGGCCGAGGTGATCGAGCATTTGCAGACGTCGCCCCAGGCCGTCTTCAAGTTCCTGCGCGGCGCTCTGCGGCCGGGCGGCGAGTTGATTGTGCAGACGCCCAACGCCGCCAGCCTCGCCAAGCGCTGGAACCTGCTGGTGGGCCGCAATCCCTTCATGCCGATTCCCAACGCGCCCGGGTCAAGCCAGCACTGGCGCGAGTACACCGCTGGGGAACTCATTGCGGCCGCCGGGGAGGCGGGCCTCGAACCCATCGGGCTAAGCATCGATAACTGCTACCGGCACCAGGGCATGCGCGCGCGATTCTACCTGCGGGCGGGGCGGCTGGCGCCCCGCGCGCTACGCGACTGCATCACGCTGACGGTGGCACGGCCTTCGGGCCCTGTGCCAATAGTGTGCCGCTAGTGTGCCGCTAGTGTGCCACTAGTGTGGCACACAGCCTGAAGGCTGCGTTACTACCCGCCCCAGCGCCCGGCCAGCGGCTTGTGAGGCTTGGCCGCCGACTGGAATCCGGCGACGCGAATCTTGTCCTGCGACTTGAAGGAGACGATGGGGATCAACCCCTTCTCCAACATCCGCTCGGCCGCGCGCTGCGTCAGTAGCGCTTCGGCGCAGGCCTTCATTTGCGGGTCGCCGTCGGCGTCCTTGTAGACGTGCACGGGCAGGCCGCCGACCTCGGCCAGCATGCCCGGCCGCATGGCCCAGCCGTACTCCGAGAACGCCTGGCCGATCAGCATCATGCAGACGAAGATTGGATTTCCCCAGAGGTAGCTCTCGTGGAGCGGTTCCGGCATCTCCTCGAACGGGAACGTCTCGGCCGGGCTGGTCTGCTTCCCATAGGGCAGCCGCAGCAGAAAGCGCGGAGTCGCCAGGCCGAGATACCGCGCCTCCGGAAAGGCGCGCACGAAATTCCATGTCTCGTCGTTGGTCTTGGCCCACTCGTCCGGATCCGGCGTCTCGCCGAACGATTTGCAGCCGAGGATCTTCGGGTCCGCCGCCGCCAGGAACGGCGCGCCGGTCTTAGAAGCCATAAGCCCAATGCGGCAGAGCATTTCGACGTTTACAAGGCCGTCGTCGAAGGTGTAATTGCCCGCCAGCACGGTCCACGGAGCGGCGCCCGGCGTCTCGACGGTCTGCCCGACCAGCAGTTTGTAGATGCCCGTCGCCGTCAGGTCGTCGGCGGAGCCGAAATCGGCGGCCAGCTCGGCCAGCGAAACGTCCAGAATGTAGAGTTTCAGTTGCGTGTCGGTCTCGATACCCCGGGCCAGGAAGTCCAGCCCGCGCCAGGCCGCTTCCAGCGCCTGAAAATCCGGGTGGTGGAGAATGGCCGCCATCGTGCCGCCGATGGCCTTGTCGACCTGCGCCAGAATCTCCGGCTGGCGCGCGTCCGGCTTCGGGACGACGTGCGGAGCGACAATCGAGCGCACCAGAGACGCCAGCGGATCGGCCGCGCGCACCGGCGCCGCGCTCTTCCCCGTATCGGCCTGTTCGAGAACCTGGTCCAGGAGACTGCCCGAAAGCACGTCGGCGACGGCATCGTCGGGCTGCGGCGGCCGCGGCGGGGGCTCGACCGGGCGGAGCCTGGCCGCGGCCGCCCGGTAGGTGCGCGGGTTCTCCACCTCTTCCCGGGTATCCTTCAGGGCCCGGAAGATTTCGCTCTGCGTGAAAATGCGGTCCGGGTGAAAATCCTCCAACTCGCGGAACTCCAGCCGCAGGTTTCCTCCACCCGCCAGCGGAAGTTCCAGCGCCGCCCGCATGCGGCTGAGCAGGCCATCGATGTTTTCCCGATCCACGGCCACCGGGCGGCGGCCGGCCACCTTCTCGGCCACCCCGCGGTTGGCCCGCCCGCTAAAATCCCCCATAACCAGCATCCGGAACGAGGCCTCCGGGTCCACGGCAACAGCCGATTTCCGTTCCTGGGGAGCAATATCCAGTTCGATGCTTCCGAAGTCATACGGCTTAGACATAGCGGGACAATTATACGATATCGCCCAGGCTGCATGACGCGAAATAGCGAGGTAAGGCGCGGATTTTTTTCATCGGCCCGCAAAAAGGGGGCTCCGGGACGCTGGAAGCGGGCCGCCACGGCGCCGCGGGAGTAACTCTACTTTTCGACGCGAAAGCGGACCGGGCGGTCCGCCTCGTAGTAACCGGCGCCACCGGCAGCCAGCACTTTGAGCGTTAGCGTGTGCGGAGTGTCGCCCAACCCGGCGGCCGGGACGCCCCACTCGAACCCGCCCGTCTCGCACGTGTTCGAAGGAAGGAAGGCCTTCACGTCCGGCCGCCGCAGGCCGTGGACGGCGGGCACGGGACGCCCGTCGATCTCGATGATCACGGCTTTCGCGCAGCCGCCGGCGTCGCCGTCCACCGCCCAGCCTCGCACCGCGACGAATCCTTCGCGGGCCGCAACCGGAATCACTTCACGCCGCCACGCGGCATCCTGGAAGTCGATCGATTCCACCTGCCAACTGCGCGTCGAGCCGAATCTGGGGAGGTTCCGGAAATCCGGAGCGGGCGTCTCGGTCAGCTTCAGCTCCGGCAGTTCGAGCAGCTCCACTGCGGCGCGTGCCTGAAAGGCGCTCAGGCCGGGGCCGGAAATCAGCAGGCTGCGGACCGGATCGGAAACCGAGTTGCTCTCGAACAGCGCTCGCGTGGCGTCGAGGTCGAATGGAAGGCAACTGATCAGCAGCGCGTTGTCGAGCACGCCGGGGACGATTCGGAAGAACCGGAACCGGCCGCTTGCGGTGAACGCGGTCATGCGCACCTCCGGGATCTTGTAGGCCAGCTTGCGGAGTGTTCCGCCAGTTGTCATCTCGAACCGGAGCCGGACCAGCACCGGGTGATTGGCTCGCGGCAACTCCACCACCCCGCCGGGCAGCGCAATCTCCGTGCGGCCGAGCGGGACCGCTTGGGAGAACCGCGGCTCGCCGCGACGCCTGAGCAACAAGCGCCGCCCGTCGGCGCGATCAAAATCGTACCAGCGGTACATCTGCTCGAAAGTGGCGGGGGCGTCGGCCAGCGGATGGCGGTCGTCAATCGAGTCCCAGTCGACGAGGATGAATTCCGGCCGCCGCTCCCGCTCCTGGAACAATCGGGCGTTCCAGCGGTCCAGCCAGGCCGTGCCGACGCTGTAATTCTGGACGACGGGCAGGGGCCGCAGCGTGATCGGGTTCGCCGCGGCGTAGGAACACTCCCAGGGAAAAGGTGTAACGGTCGCGGCGCCGATGCGTGCCATCCAATCCGCCGGCAGCCGGTCCGCGCGCACCGCGGAATCCGACGCTTCCTGGAGCGACCGCTGAAGCTGGCGCGGCCGTAGCGCCGGGCCCAGCGCGGCCAGCCGCTCAACCGTCACGCGCGCGTTCGAAATCACCGGCGGCAACCCCGTCAGCCAGAAGTAGGCCGCCAGCACCAGGCCGAAGCGCCACCATTCCTTGCGCTCGATCCGCGTCACCAGGAGCGTGACACCCCACAACAGCGCGCCCATCGTGAAGAGGATGTCCCGGTGGCCGGCCTCGCGAATGAAGGAGTGTTTGAAGAGCAGAAACCACGAGGCGCTGGTGGCGAGCGCCAGCACGGCCGCCGGCTGCCGGGTGTGCCACAACAGCCCGGTCAGAATGGCGAACAGCGCCATCACCGCCCCGGCCAGCTTGACTCCGTCGAGTCCCGCCGGCGTGCTCATCGCCACGCCAAACGAGTTCGCCAGGTTGGCCGATCCGCGCAGGAAATTGACCGCCGTTTCGGCCGACGGGTGATAGGACCACCACGCCAGCGCGAACAGCGCCGGCACCCCCGCCGCGAACATCGCGCCGGCCGCCAGGGCCTTGCGCCGATCCACCAGCCACAACGCAGCCGCGAACAGTCCGCACGCCGATAGGGCGCTGGGGCCCGAGCTGAACTTGATCATCAACCCCGCGACCGCGCCGGCCAGCGCCGCCAGAAAGAATATCCACCAGCGCCGGGCCACAAGCGAACACGCCAGCAGAACGAACACCAGGAAGACCAGGAACATGTCCGGGCCGGCGTGGCCGAATTGATGGAAAGCCTCACTGCCCTGGCTCACTGCCAGCGCGAACAGCGCCAGGCTCACCAGCGGCGGGCGTTGAACAAACGCCATCCACGCCAGCGCGCCGGCATAGACGATCCACAGACCGAACTGAAATGCGAGTGCCGCGCCGAGGCTTTCGCCGGCGGCCTGAGGGACCGTGAGCCACGACCACGGGCCATAGGTGAACACCAGGTCGCGGCCGAACACCAGCCCTTTCGCGTGCGCGTAGTTCAGCGCAAACGCCCAGGACGGGTCCAGTCCGGTCCCGGTGACGTGCCAGCGCAGCGGGGCCGGCCACAGAACCGCAACTCCAAACAGGATGATTCTCGCGGCCCAGCCAACCCATGGCGGCAGGCGCCGCGCAGGGCGTTTCTTCAGCGATTTCGCCAACCCCCCATTCTCGCAGATAGGGACAGAGGCGCCCTATTTGGGAGAGCGGGCGCGGGCATCACCCCCGGCCTGAGCGATCGAAGGGGTGGCATGGTCGCAGATGGGTGCACACCTCGGGGCGGATTCGGACTAAGCGATTGATGATAAAGGCAGATCCTGGCAGCGCTAACGGGATTCGGACGCGAAGCCACCCTATTTGCCAGTGGTGTTCGCTGCCAACTGGTTCCGAACGGTCGTCTTTCGCTTGACCGGCGTTCCCGAATATGGGAACATTGACGCATGAAGGTTTACGGCGAGGCGGCGCTGGCGGCGTTCGCTAAGAAGTACGCCGCTTCCCGGAAACCGCTTCAACGGTTCCTCGCAATCGCGCGCCTGGCCGAGTGGCCGCACATTCCCGCCCTGAAGCAGGCGTTTCCGGCCACCGACTATGCGCCGTCCACCGGCACACTGATCTTCGACATCGGCGGAAACAAGTTCCGGCTGGTTGCCCGCGTGGACTTCGAGGAGCAGGTACTCTACCTGCAGCGCGTGCTGACGCACGAGGAATACAACCGGGAGGACTTCTGATGCCCACCGCGACTTATGAACAGCTTCTGATCGAGACCGTTCCGGAGGTGATCGAAACCGAGAAGCAGTACCGCGAAATCGGCGACCGTTTCGGGGAACTCATCGGCAAGGGGCGGTCCCGGACTCGGAACCAGACGCGGCTAATGCGGTTACTTGCCCTACTGATCGAGGACTACGACCGGCGTCATGGATTGCCGCCGGACGACTCGACTCCCGCGGAACGGCTGCAGTTCCTGCTGGAACACTCCGGCAAGACGCCTTCCGATCTGCTGCCGATTTTCGGCCAGCGAAGTCACGTCAACGAGGCCCTGAACGGAAAGCGAAAGATCGGCGCCGAGCAAGCGCGCAGCCTGGGTAAACTCTTCAGCGTGCACCCGAGCCTGTTCATCTGACGTGACCCGCCCGCGCTGATCCTGGACAACGCCCTCTCCAGTGTCGAAACGCTCACCGAGGAGCGCGTCCCGACCGGCTTGGCCCAGGCCGTCCGCGAGCAGACCACGATCAACTCGAAGACACCCGCGATGAACGAATCAAGGCCGAGTTTGGTGTTTATTGGGGTGGTCTTTTCCGCTGGAGCGCCGCGGGTTGTCACTTGTTGTCACTCGGCGCCCGTCAGTCTATGAAAACATGGTAGCGCTAACGGGATTCGAACCCGCGACGTCCTGCATGTAGCAATAAGTCACTCGCGCGCAGTGACCAGGTGCTGGCCGCGGGGCAGGAACAGGACGAAGCCGGCGGCGCCATCGATGCCTTCGATAGCCGCGCCCTCGCCGTCCACTTCCAGGCGCGCCGGTTTGCTCTCCATCACGGCCAGGGCGCGCGAAGCGCTTTGGTAGGAGAACTCGATTCCATCCGGCAGCGCCGCGGCCGTCCGCAGCTCTCCGTTGAAATCCACCAGCCGCAAACGGGGATGCGCCGCGGCGGCTTCAATAACGTGCGGCCCGGGCGGAAGCCACACCGTGTTCCCGTCCGTGGCCGGCCACAGCCGCCCGTTCACCAGCGCCGGTCCGTTCCACGGGACTCCGATCCCGCGCGGCGAATCCACCACCAGGCGCGCGCCGTTGCGCTCCAGCCGGTCCACCACCGCGGCGGCCGAAGCCAGCAGCGGAAGGTCGGGCGGCTGAATCGAGTTCTCGGAATAAAGCGCCACACGGGGAAACGCGCGCGCCGCCACATGCACCAACTGAAACAACTCCGCCCCGGTCTGCCGCTTGGTGGGATAGACGTCCTGGTATCGCTCGACGATATTGATGTCGATGGCCAGCCGGTCGGGGCGCGGCGCGATGGGCCGGTAGCGCTCGGCGATTTGCGGGTAGCGTTGCGGTCCCAGGTGCCACACGGTGGCCGGATCTTCGACCAGAAACGTGAAGTCGTGGCGCTCGGTGAGCGGCAGCAACTTCGCGGCGTCGGCGCCGATGCGGTCGCGCATCCCGGTATCGAAGCGGTCGTCCACGTGCGTCAGGACCAGGTCCAGGCTCCGGTTGCCGCGCCGCATCCGGTCGATTCGCCCGATCCAATCCTCTTGCAGGCGGCGCGCCAGGTCCGCCCGAAAGTCCAGAAACGAGCGCAGCGCGACGCCGTCCTTGGCGTGATGGCGCGGCGAGGCGGCATCGAACAACTCCAGCGGGTCGAACCCCCGCGCTTCGCGAAAAGCGAACCGCACTTCTTTGTTGAGCGGAGTGAAGCGCGCCGGATTGGCGTGCCCTTCCAGCGACTCGAAGTACAGCTCGGCCAGGTTCACCCCGTCCCAATCGAACCGCTCGACCAGCGCGCCCACGCCCTTTTCCACGGCCGCGGCGCACTCCCGGTTCTGCAGGTTCATCAACCGCCGCCAATCCAGGTGGGCGTCCTGTTCGAGCGCGGTTTTCTCGCGCCACTCGGGATGGTCCGCCCAGAATCGCTCGCTCACGTGCGGCAACTCCAGCCATGCATAGACCGCGATGGCGTTGCGGTGACAGGCTTCGATCAGACGCTTGAGGTAGGCGTCGCGTTCCGGATCGGGCTCGAAGTAGTGCCAGGCGGCCACGTGCAGCGCGCCGATTCCGGCCTTGCGCCAGCGCGCGGCAAAGTAGTCCGGGTCCACCCGCAGCCGGTAGGAGGAGTCGAAGAAAGCCCACAGCCGGCGCGACGCCAGCGGCGGCCGCAAACCCAGGTCGCAAAGCGCCTGTGGCAGGTAGGGAAACCGCTCGTAGCCCCGCTCGCCGGGCGTGACGGCAAGCCACAGAACCCCCCCCGCGCCGCGCCGGAATCCGGCCACCAGCGGCGCGCCGCTCCAGCGCTCCCGCGCATAAACGGTGGCCTCTTTCGGGACTTCCCAGACCGGCAACTCAAGCGTCCGCTCCCACACGATCGCCAGCTTCGGATCACGCGCGTCGAGCACGTTCCGCATCGCCACGCGCTTTGCGCCAGGCCTGAAGCCCAGCGCCTCGGCCAGCCCCGACTCACCCTCGATCACCACCACCGCGCCTTGCTGAGCACGCTCGAGCCACTGCGGCGCCGACGCGGCCGAGCCCGAACGTACGACGTGGACACAGGGGGCGCCGCTGGGGACCAGGCCGATGGAAGAGAGAATCGCCGGCCAGGGACCCGGCTCGTCGTCGGCGATTTGAAAGCTGAACTGCGCCGCCAGAGACCCGGCCAGCAACAGCCCCGCCAGGCTAGCGCGTATACGCATACCAGATCCCAACTCGAAGGTCGTAAAACACCGGCGCGCGCGGATTGCCATCCATGATCCGGTAAGCGCCGCGCAAGGCGCTCACCGTGAAACTCAGCGACGGCGGCATCCATTGCCAGCGAAAACGCAGGCCCGGCCCGGATTCGAAGAAGTTCGCCCAGTACTGCCGCTGCGCGTCCGCGGTCACGTGATAGTTCCAGAACAGTTGCGACTGAAAACCGCTCGCTATGGCAGGCAGCGTCACGCCCAGCCGGTTCTGCGAATAGATAATGATGTCGTTCTGAAAGCGGCTGAGGAAAACGGCGTCGGCGGTGGTCTCGAAGAAAGCTCCGGCCCCTTCGCCGCCCAGCAGGCGGCCGAAGCCGCGCGAAAACGATACGCCGCCGCGATAGTCCGGCGCAATCCGCGGCTGGTCCTTGCGCGCCCAGAGGTAGCTCACCGCGGTGCCGGCCTCGAACCAGCTCACCGCGCCGTGCCACGGCGTGGTCGCCAGCCCGACTCCCAGAATGATCGAACTCTCGGACAGGTATTGCGGCAGCGCATCGCCCGTGGTCCGGCGGGTGTCGCCGACAAAGCGCGTGGAAACGTAGGGCCTCAGCGGCAGCTTGCCGAGCCGGATCTCGGTCTTGATCTGGCCGTAGGAAAACAGGTCGCGCCAGCGCGTCGAGTACACCGGAAACAGCCACACGCTGGTGCGCAGGCGCGCCTGGGCCGGCCGCAGATTGCCGTAAGCGCGGCCCGCCTCGGCGGCCACCAGCGGCTCGGGACTGCGCCGCGCCAGGTCGAACCAGCCCAGCGCCAGCTCGTCCTGCTTCAGGATGTTGTGCGCCCAGCCGAGTTTCAGCATCACCGCGAAGTCCGCCGGGTCGGTTTCGTGCGCCACCGCCAGGTACTTCACGGCGTCCTTCATGTACCCGGCTTCGAGACTCCTTTCGGCCAGCGTTTTGGCCTCCAGCGACACTTTGGCGCGGGGCGTCTCGGGCCGCCGCTTGAGCGTCTGCGGCATTCTGAGCGCGGTCCGGACCCGGTCGGCGAGTTCTTCGTCCGGACCCTTCAGCACCCGCTCCAGAAGCGGCAGCGCGGCGGCCGAGTCCTTGCGCGCCAGCAGCAGGAAGCCCAGTTGCGCCGTCGAAAGCAGGTCCTCGGGTGTCAGTTGGACGATGGCGCGGAATTCGCGCTCGGCCTCCTCCCGGCGGTCCATCGCCAGAAGCAGGTAGGCCAGTTCGCGGTGCAGTTCGACGTTGTTCGGGTCCAGCTCGAGCGCCCGGCCGAATTCGTAGACATAAGGATAGCGGGCCGGCAGAAGTTCGCGCGCCCGCTCGGCGGCCATCGGTTCGGCGCCGCGGGAAGCCGCCAGCAGGGCGGACGCCGCCGCCTCCGTTCGTCCCGTGGATTGCCAGACCCGGCCCAAATCGACCAGCAGCGACCGCAGATCCGGGCGCAGCCGCCAGGCCTTTTCGTAGTGTTCGGCGGCCAGTGGGAGTTCGTCGCGCCGCTCGGCCAGCTCCGCCAGTTCCCGATGCACGCTGAAGTTGTCCGGCGATTTCTCGAGCGCTTTCCGCCAGCGCTGGATGCCTTCCTCCAGCGGCCGGTCGATGTTCTCGAACGCCTGTTGGGCGGTTGCGCGCGTGGTTGCGTCACCGGTCTTGCGAATGCGATCGAACACCCGCCGGGCCTCGGCGGTCTTGCCGGTTTCGTGACACAGAAAGGCGTATTCCAGTGCCACGTGGTGGTCTTGCGGGTCCAGGCGCATGGCTTCGGCGAACTGGTCGCGCGCGGCCTCGTTCCGGCCGATCTTTAGATAGGTGTAGGCCAGGTCCTTCCGAATCGACCCCCGCGCCGGCGCCGCTTCAACCGCCTTGCGGAAGGAATCGACTGCGAGGTCGTAGTCCCTGGAATGAAGGGACCGGTAGGCTTGCTCAAGGGGTCCAATAGCAGGGTCGGAAGACTGCGCGGTCAGCGGCGCCAGCGCGGCGGCGATCAAGGCGAAGAGTGTGATTCTACCCCTCATGGTCTACATGGGATAGTGCGCTCACGCCGCCGTCTTTCTCTGTCCTTTTCATGCCGGCCGGCGCCGCAGCATCCAGAGACCCTATGCCGCCAGGCCCAGCGCGATCCATGGGCTGGCGGACAGCGGGCCGCCGAACGGATTCGCGGCATCGTGCGCGCG
>JAUYBU010000260.1 GCA_030693045.1 Bryobacterales bacterium
CGAAAATAGCAGAGACCTGGGGACACTCCGGGCTAGCTTTACGCAAACCACCGCTGCAACCACCCCGCAGGCGTGTCCCCCGTTTTCATCACCTTCGGTGAGCGCGACGCGATCATGACCACAGGCTACGTAACCTCGGAATTCCGCAGCGAAGAAGTTGATGGGCATGGTGGCGCCGCGCTTTCGGTGCGCTTGGCCCCAGTCGCCGCGCGGGCCGTCAGGTGTGCGGTGTTCAAGCTGGCGTCGCGGGGGGACACGCCTGTGTCCGTGGCCAGGCGATGGGTTGCGTGAGATTAGCCCGGAGTGTCCCCGGGTCCGTGAAATGGGGGACACGCCTGTGTCCGTGGCCAGGCGATGGGTTGCGTAAGATTCTGTCTGCGGGGGGACACGCCTGTGTCTCGTGGCCAAGCGATGGTTCCGTAAGATTAGCCCGGAGTGTCCCCGGGGGCGGGGGGATTCTGTCGTCGCGGGGGGACACGCCTGTGTCCCGAGGTCAGGCGTTGGGTTGCGTAAGATTAGCCCGGAGTGTCTCCAGATTTTTTGTTTGCGGGGAAGCCGCACTGTGCCACCGCACCTGGGCCGTCAGCCCGCCAGCGTCAGGCCGTAGGTGTTCACCGGCGCATCGAGCGGCGCGGTGAGTTTCGTGCCGCCGATCTCGGCCGAGACGTAGTATTCGGCCAACTCCGCGCCATCCAATGGCCCCAACACGGTCTGATAGGTCCGCCGGCCCAGCAGACTGGCCGGCGACTCGGTCCACTTCCCGGCGCCGCGCAACCGGGTGTGAAGCGTCACCGCGCCAACCGTCCCGCCGCCCGGGGCGACAATCAGGATGCGTACGCGTTCGTCCCTGCCGAGCAGCGTGGGCCGCGTGGGAAGGAACAGCCGCACCGGCGTCGAAACATCCGGACCCGTCACCTCCTCCAGCAGCTTCTCGGTTTCCGGCGGCAGTTCGCCGAGCCATTCCTGAAGCGACAGCCGCAGCCGGACCAACGCGATGCGCACGAACTTGTTGTGCATCGAAGCCAGCGTTCCAAGGTCGTTGCGCGTGGCCACGATCTGCTGAAACGCGAGCATGGCTGCGCGCACCTGGGGCGCCAGTTTCAGCCACAGCGGCACGCCCTCGTTCTTCACCAGTTCCCGCGCTTCTCCCGCCTGGCCGTCCTTCTTCAGCTTTCCGGCCCGTGCCAGCACCTGGTGCAAGCCGTGCGCCAGGGTCCACGCTTCGGTGTAGGGGACCATGAACTCGACGTGCCCCGCCAGGTACGCCAGGCGCTCCTTCTCGTAGGCGGTCTTGGCTCCGCGCGCGATCCCGCGCAACGCTTCGAGCGCCTCGCGCTGGGTGGCGGCCACCTTGGGATCAGGCTGGTAGTTGCCCCAGATGGTAAAGGCCTCGTTGTAATCGCCCGAGAACGCCTGCGTGACCGAGTGGCCGTCCTTGTCCGTTTCGCCGGTGAAGGTGGAAAGCAGCTTGCGGTTGCGGTCGGCGTCCTCGAGTGTGGCGGCCAATTTGCCGGCGCGGTCGGGCGCGGCCTGGGTGCGCGCGTAGGCTCTGTAGTAAGCCTCCGGCGTAAGGGTCTGGTCCCAACTGAAGCGCGCCTGGAACCCGGCGGTCGGATCGACGATGCGATGCCGCCAGTGGATGCCGATCATGCCCTGGCAGCCGTAGCCCGCGGCCAGGTTCAGATCCTTGTGGAAGCGGTTGACGTGGAACTGCGCCAGCCACATGCCGGGATCGTCCTCCAGCCACGGAATGGGCCAGCGCTGGCGGCCTTCGAGCTTTCCGAAGACCTCGTGGATCGGGTCCCAGCCCAGCGAGTCGCTGAGGCAGGAGAAGACCACGTCCTTTGGCAGGCGCTTATCGAGATCGGCGAAATGGCGCGCCACGCCGCCCCATCCGGCGACCACCAGGCGCTTGGCCGGCGCGTGGCGGCGCAGGAAATCGTAGGCCGTCTGGAACGGCGTCGCCGAGATTGGAATTCCGGTCCGGCGGCTTTCCCAATTCGCGCCTTCGTCCTCCCACAGCCAGACGTGGTCGACTTCCGGATAGGCTTCCAGCAACTGCGCCAAACGCGTTTCGAGCATCTTCTTCGCCGTGACCGACTCGATGTCGAAGCGCGCGCCCCGGGTCTGGCGTCCGGGCAACTGCTCGGGCTTGACCTCGGGCGGGAGCGCACGCCAGATCTCGTCCGGAACCTGGTAGGGTTCGAATCCGATGCCAACGGCCAGCCCGAGTTTTCTGGCATACGCGAGCGAGCGGGCGAGCAGCGCCTGGGTGCGCTCGGCAATCTCCCACGGGTCGCGGCCCAGCGTTGCGTCGGAGGCGAAGGTCTCGCCCGCGTAGAACTGCGACCCGCCCATGGTGTAGCGCGAGGTGCGCTGCGGCAGGTAGCCCCAGCGATGGCTGGCCGATTGATCCAGAAACGCCAGGTGCCCGGCGCCGGCGAACTCGAACGAGAGATACGATTCGGCCCACTGCTGCGCGCCGGTGTAGACGTGCATGCCGAAGGTATTGAAGCGCATCCGCAGCATGGCTTCGAAGTAGGCGCGAAAGTCCTCGTCGTTGTAGACCGTGATGCAGTTCAGAAAATCCGGCCACGGCAGCAGGCCGCGCACGGCAAAGCGCGGCGTTGCGATCCAGGGCTGGTTCGCTTCCGGCAGCGCCAGCCTGCCGGTCGCATCCAGCGGGTAGCTTTCGCCGTCGATGCCGAAGAACACTCCCTGGCGTTCCAGGAAGTCGAAGGCGGCATAGAGCAGCGACTGCTCATTCCCGGCCGCGAGCGTCACCGTCTGCGCCGCGCGCGAGATGGCGTAAGACTCGGGGCTTGGAAACCGCGCGGCGTCCGTGCGCAGTTCGAACAGCGTGTCACCGGCGCCCGGGAGGAAGTCCGCCCCGGCCAGACCGACATCCTTGCCGGGCAGCAGGCGTTCCAGGCCGCGCAGCAGCTCGCGTTCCGCCAGCACGCGGCGAAAGGAACGGCTCGCCGCGGCGCGCACGCGCACCCGATCCAGTGCCGCGCCCCACAAGGCCGGCGCGGACGCGGCCAGAACCACAACTTGCCTTCGATTCAAGTCGGTCATTTCGTGGAACAGTCTACCAAACCGCCCGATTCGCCGCCGCCGCCGACGGCGAGTTAGAATCCGTAAGTGAGTCTTCACCGGGTTGCATTCTCGCCATCGGGACGAACGGCGCTGGTGGCCGATGGCACCACCCTGCTCAAGGCGGCCGAGTTGGCAGGGGAGCCGCTTCGCGCCGAATGCGGCGGCCGCGGGGCTTGCGGCCGGTGCCTGGTGCGCATCCTGGACGGGCAGATTCCCGAGTACCGCGTTCTTCAGCGGGAAGACGGTTTCCCGCAGGCGCTGGCCTGTCTCACGCCGGTCCACGGCCCGCTCACGGTGTCGCCACTGGTGGAAGCCCAGCTTCCGAAGCTGGTCTCCACGGATCGCGCCGTCGGGCTAGCGCCGATCGAGGCCTGGGCGCCCTGGCCCTTGGAACTCGATCCGATCATCGAGCCGGCCGAAGCCGGGGACCTGGGCGTTGCATTGGACATCGGCACAACCACCTTGCGGCTCCTGCTGGTCAGGCTTTCGGATGGCGTGATTGTCGGCGAAGCCGGCGCATACAACCCGCAAATTCCGAGAGGCGCCGACGTCATCTCGCGTATTGTCGCGGCCGAGAAAGGCTTCCTGGCGGAGCTGGCATCGGCGGTCCGCGCCTCGGTGGTGGCGATGATCCGCGAAGCGAATGCCGGCCCCGGCCGGATTCGCGGCTACGTGGTGGCGGGGAACCCGACCATGATTCACCTTCTGCTGGCGGCCGATCCGTCCGGAATTCGCCGCATCCCTTCCCAACCGCGTGCGCTGGCCTTTCCTCCCGTTGATGCGTCGGAACTCGGATGGCCCGGCGGGAGCGCCACGCCGGTTCACACCGTGCCCGCCGCGGGAGGCTGGGTCGGCGGCGACATCCTGGCGGGCGTCGTGCGCGCCGGCTTCTCGCGCTACCAGGATGGCCTAGCCCTGTATGTGGATCTGGGAACCAACGGCGAGATCGTCCTGGGCGGCGCCGAGTTCGCGCTGGCGTGCGCCTGCAGCGCGGGTCCCGCGTTTGAAGGCGGCGGAATCCGCTGCGGCATGCGGGCCGACCGCGGCGCAGTCGACGGCGCTCGCATCGACGAAGAGACGGGCGCGATCGAGCTTTCCGTCATCCAGGGAGGCCGGGTCCGGGGAGTGTGCGGCTCCGGGCTGATCGCCTTGACGGACGGGCTGTTTCGCGCGGGCTGGATCGACCGGAGCGCACGATTTACCGGCCGCTTGCCCGGGCATCATCGCGTGGACGGCAAATGGGGAACCGCGATGGCGCTCTCCGAAGACCGGAAGGTGGCGTTGTGGGAAAGAGACCTGGCCAGCCTGATTCGGGCCAAAGCGGCGGTCTTCGCCGGCATCCGCTCGCTGGTGGGCGCGTTGGGGCCGGGCGAGCATTCGGTCGAGCGGGCCATTGTCTCGGGCAATTTCGGCCGCTTCCTCAATCTGCCGGCGGCGCTGGGCATCGGACTGCTGCCCTCGCTTCCGCTGAGCCATTACGGCTATGTGGACAACGGCGCACTCGAAGGCGCGGCCCTGGCCCTGCTCTCGCGCCAATTCTTCGCCGAAATCGAAAGCTATCTCACCAAGGTTACCTACGTCGATCTCGCCGACCTCGCCGGATACATGGACGAGTTCGTGGGCGCATCCTTCCTTCCCCACACCAGCCCCGAACTGCTGGAATTCCGGGGACAGGCTACGTAACCTCGGAACTCGGGAGTTTCGAGGCGGGCCGGGCGTGGCGTTAGGCGCTTTGCCGCACTTAACATTCACCAAATTCGAGGAGCTATGGATTTTGCATAAGTTCGCAGGAACCGGCCGGGGACGCCCTCCCGATTACGGTCGCCTCGCCCCCACGCCCGAGCAACTGCGTACCGACCAGTCCGTGCCCTGGCAACCGGTGCGCGCCTTTGCGGTCGGCAAGCAGCACGATTTCAAGATCAAGACTCTCGGCAACCTTCGCTGGCGCCCCGCTGGTCTCAACCAAGTCTTCACTTTCCTCGTCATTGCCCCGCTCGCCTACCGGCTCAGCCAGGGGTCCGGCCTGCTCTACCGCGAACCTGCTTTCCTCATCTGCAACGATCCCCACCTGCCGCCGCAACAGATCGTGCGCAGCTATCCCTGGCGCTGGGATGGGGAGGTGAACTTCCGCGAGCAGAAGACCGCGCTCGGAATCGGCCAGGCGCAAGTACGACGCCACGCCGCGTCGGTGGAGCTGGAGCCCGCTCTGGGGGTGGTTTCCTACGCCATGCTCCGGCTGGCTGACAGCCACCGTACGCCGGAAGACCAATCCGCGTTGCCGCCGGCGAAGTGGAACGCCCACACCGTCCCGCAACGCACATCCACGCAGCAACTGGTAAACATCCTTCGCGGGAAAGTCTGGGACCGCGGCCTGGCAGTGGAGAATTTCTCGGGCTTTGCCCCCACCCTCCCCGCAGACATGAAGCCGGAGAAATTCCCGTTGGACCCGGCACCCGCTGTTTTGTATTGCAGGAATTGAGTGTTGCGACGCCGATCAGACGCGGGGAGATAACCGGAGGAGCCAAGCTCCAGGCACAGCCTTCAGGGTGTGAAAGGTAGCACACCTTCAGGGGGTGACTAGCACCGGCCCCTACCGGTTCGCGGCGTTCCGCCGGACCATCATCTCCCGGCTCTTTTCGAGCAGCGCCTTGGCTTTCGGCAGCGCCTCGATGGCGCGCCCGACCCCCGGGTCAATCTCGACCGCCAACCGGTCGGCATCCTCTTTGCTGAAGGCGGTGGTGTACATTTCCACGCGCAACTGCCGCTCGATCAGCCGCTGGCTCTCGGTGAATTCGGCTTCGGTGAACGGAATGTCCTTCTTGCGCGCGAAGGCGCGGAACTCGTTGACCACGGCGGCGTCGGGCTTCCAGTCTCGCGGCAAGCGGGCCTCGCGGCTGGCGAAATAGCTGGAGGTGAACTGGAAGAAAGCGTTGCGGTTCATCAGCCGCACCTCGAACTTGTTCAGTTTCGGAGGCGCGTACTTCTCGTCCGGCGCGATGCCGCCGCCTCCACGCACCACCCGCCCCGAATCGGTCATCTTCACGTCGGATGTACTCGACGTGTCGCCGTCCTTGCGGCTGTAATATTCCAGGAACGAGGTGTTCTGGTAATCGCGCTGGATGAGCCGTCCGCTGGGCGTGTAGTATTTTGCCGTGGTCAGCAACAGCGCGGTGCCCTGGCCCAGCGGGAACTGCGACTGCACCAGGCCCTTGCCGAACGTGCTCTCGCCCAGCACCCAGGCGCGGTCGTGGTCTTGCAGCGCGCCGGCGACGATCTCGGCCGCCGACGCCGAGTACCGGTTCACCAGAACCACCACCGGATAGTCGCGCCCGTTGCCGGCGCGGGTCGCCAGATAGGGCTTCTCGGCCGAGTTCCGGCCGCGGTGCGAAACGATGGTCTGTCCGCGCTTGAGAAAACGGTCGGCCACCGCCACGCCTTCGTTCAACAGGCCGCCCGGATTGCCGCGCAGATCCAGAATCAGCCCTTCCATCTCGCGATCGTTCAACTGGCGCAGGCTCTGGTCGAACTCGCGGCTGGTGTTTTCGTTGAACGACTCGATATGAACGTAGCCGATCTTGGGCCGGATCAGGAACGCCGTTTTCACGCTGCGCCGCGAAATCTCGTCGCGCATGAGGTCGAAATGAAGCGGCTGTTCGCTGCCCTCGCGCACCATGCTCACCTTCACGCGCGTTGCGCGCGGGCCCTTCAGCCGGTCCACCACCTCGGTGAGCGAAAGGCTCTCGGTCGGCTTGTCGTCGACGGCCACGATGGCGTCGCCCGGCCGTATGCCGGCCTTGTAGGCCGGCGCGCCCGAGAACGGATGGATCACCGTTACCTTTCCGTTCTGCAACCCGACCAGCATCCCCACGCCGAAATAGCGGCCGTTCTGCTCCTCGCGCAGCAATTGGAAATCACGCGGATCGAAGAAGCTCGAGTGCGGATCCAAAGTGCGCAGCGCGCCCGGAATCGCTCCTTTGTAGATCGACTTGTCCGGATCGAGCTTGTCGGCGGCGCTGGACTCCACCAGTTCCAGGACCTTGGCGAACGAACGCAGCCCGCCGCGGATCTCGTCGTCCGGCGCGGCAGCCGCGCTGCCGGTGACCCAGGGGCCCAAAAGACCGCCCAGAATGGAACACGCGCCTACCGCCAGAGGCAGTAATAGAGAGGTGCGCCGCGAACGGTTCATCCGAGAACCCTCCAGTTTTAGAACCCACCCCGCGCCGAGATCGGTAGTCGGCTCCTTACCGTCACTCTAGCACGTTTCCCCACGCAGGCCGCTTATGCGGGCGCAGGCAGGTGCGCGGCACGGATGCGGAACCGAAGCCTGCAACGGACAGGCGGCGGTCAGGCCGCGCTTGACCTTAGCCGAGCCTGTCGAAGAGCGCGGAAATGAGTATCGGGTTGTGAAGACGAATGTGCCGGTTGGCTGTCGGCCGGGTCGGGGTGGCCCGCGCTGTGCTATATTTAGTCTGTCGTGAATCAGCCAGTGTCGCGGTGGACATCGCAGCCGGACCTGGGGATCCACGACACGCAGTTGGTTTCGATGGCCGTTTTCGGGTTTGGACGGGCCGGTTTGGGCATCTGGACGCCGTGGATCCGCAACTTTCGAGTCCCATGCCCGCCGGATGAATTGAGTAGCTGATTCCGCGGACGAGCGGGAGTAATTCAGTGGTAGAATGCCAGCTTCCCAAGCTGGACGTCGTGGGTTCGAGTCCCATCTCCCGCTCCAAGAAATCAACAACTTGCAAGCTCCCCTTCGACGGCCTACTCCAAAATACTCCAATAAGCGGCGCTACATCACTTCGAGCGCCGATTCCAGCGCGTTGACCGCCGCCCGCCGCTGTCGCAGCGAGGCCCGCGTGTAGACGTTCTCATTCACGTCCACCGTGTGCCCCATCTGGTCGGCCCGGACCTTGGGCTCCACCCCCAGCTCGGCCAGCAGGCAGCTATGGGTCCTCCGCATCACATGGAAGTTGACCCATCCCAAACCCACCGCTTCCAACCGGGGCTTGAAGTGCCGCCGCCAGCAGTTGTCTTTCGCCAGCGAAGTATTCCCCTTCTCGGACGGGAATACCCAGGCGTCCGGGGCGGGATCCATGGCTATGGAGCGCCACTGCTGGATCCTCGCTACCAACCCGTCCGACAGCGCCGCCCACCGCACTGAGTGAATCGATTTGGGCGTGTCCACCTCGCCCCGGTAGATGCGCTGCCGCACGTCGGCGTACTCACGTTCCAGGCGACCCCACTTCAACGCGAAGATCTCGCCCGGGCGCATCCCGGCAACGATCGCCAGACGGGCGATCACCTGCTCTCGCAGATCCAGAACCGACAATAGCCTGTTCACCTCCTCGATGTTCATCTCGCGCGTGGCCGGGCGCGGGCACTCGCGCGGCGTAAAAAGCAATTCCGCCGGATTGCGTACGATGTAACCCTCGGCAACCGCCATTCGGAAAATCTGCTTCAGGTCCCATCGCAGGTGCGCCACCGTGCTGAACGACAGCCCCGCCTTCGCCTTTTGGTCCAGCAGGTCCTGTAGTTCATCCCGATTGAAACCGCCCAGCGTCTGCGGTTCAAATTCGGCTACCAGATGGTGTCTCACCCGGTCCTCGTTGGTCAGGATTGTGGACCGCTTCCACTTCCGGCGGTAGAACGGCAAGTACACCTGCTCCGTGAACTCGCCGAACGCGCACTGCGCCGAAGGCGTCCTGCCCCGGGCGTTGATCGGGGTCAGGATCGTCTCCAATTTTTCCCACACCTCCGACTTCGTCATCTGCGATACGCGTCCGAAAGTCCGGTTTCGGCGGTGCCCATCTTCCCACCATTGTCCGATCCACGCTCCGTCTACTTTCTTCACACTTCCCTTCTGAAACCGTTTCCGCATCAATCGTTGCTCCTTGGTGCGTCCACGGTGTCAACTTCGAGCGATACCGGAAGAATACCACCTGGGAGCGTCCGTTCGTTGGCCCGGATCCAAGCTTCGAGAGTGCTACGGCGTACCAGCGTTCGCCGGCCGAGTCGGATGACCGCCAGCGGGAGCGCATCCCTGATCTTGCCGTGGGCGAGATTGTAGATGTGGGCCCGCGAGCATCGCAAGCGCTGAGCTACCTCGGAGACGGTCAGGACGTCGTCTGCGGCTGCTACGCTGAACAACAGGTTGCTCATCTTCACTTCCCCTCTGCCTTCCGCAGGCTCTCCAGGATGTCGCCGCGAATCTTCTCCAGCTGTCGTCTAGCAGTCCCGATCGGCTGCTGCTTCAACTTCTCGGTCACCTGCGCGAACTCTTCCGGCTTCATCCACGCGCACCTGAGAACTGACTCAAGGATCTCGGAGTGCTCAAAGGCTTTATTGATCTGGTCGACAGCGCGTTCCGCGGCAATCACCATCTCCTCTTCCGTACCAGCCGGGCAGACTTCGTCAATCGCCAATGCGGCGGCCTCGGCCGCGCTCCGTTGCCATGCCGTAGGAGTTGACCACCCCTTGGCACGCCACAGTAGCTTTTCTGCTGCCCGGTTGATCGCTCTTGTTCGGCGCTCAGATTGATGCCATGGCGCGAGAACCTCCTGGATCGTCGCGCCGACGAGCGATCCGACCACATCCTCAGAAAGGCCTGTCGGCATTGACTCAAACAGGTCGGTAACCGCAACCTTCACGGTCAAAGTGTACTCGGAAGGAGCCTCGCAGACCTGCCGTACGGCCCAGTCGACCCACGATGCCACGCGGCGCCTTTGCCGCTCCACCTGGCGCTGCTCTTCCTCTGCCTTCCTGATCCGGTCGCGCTCTTCCTCGCGTCGTCGCTTTTCCGCGGCACTGGCGGCCAGCTGGCGCTCTTCTTCTGTGCGGCGGCGCTCGCGAAAGAAATCCAAAGCAAGCTCTTTGCGCTTCTTGAGTTCCAAGCTGTCGATCTCGGCCCTAAGGCGGACCGCCTCATCGTAAGCTTCGACGGTCTCCACTGAGGCGTAGCTTGGGAGCTTCATTGCCCGGGAGGGCTGTTCGTCGCCGGGGTCAAAATCATCCTCATCCCGACGGATAGGATGGGGGATCGGAGGCACACCACTTTGCTTCAGGCGCTCGACTTCGGAGACAGGAACCTGCCACTGCCCTCCCTGGGTGCGCTCTGCGCGCACCAACCCTGCTTCGCACAGGTGCCGCATCTCGTAGTTGGAGATTCCAAGCTTCTCGGCAACCTGCCCGACGCGATAGAACATTCGAGTCATACCCTCACCCCTTCAACAGTTCCTCTAAGATTCCTCTAAGATTCGTTATCGTAAGTGTTCGGTTGCCGAATCGCGCCCGGATCGTTTGCGGTTCGGCGCCCCTTTCGCGATTCTTTGACGTTCCGCACACCTTTCAACACCAGCACGATATACAATACTTACAGCGGATCGGAAGAAAACGCCAGAAAAAGCCTGTAACTTAAGGAAGGCCCATGCCGCTACCCTATCGAGAATTCTGCGAATGGATCCTCGGCGACCTTGCACGAAGGGGTCCGTCAAAGCATGAAGACCGTGTGGTGTTCGAAGGCAATCACATCTCCCACCAGATGCTGCGTCCGATCCAGTCGCCCGATGAATCCGACGAAGATTACAGGCAGAGGGTGCGGGCTTTCCAGCGCGCCCTGCCTCGTGCTTCTGACTTTTCGCGTCGTATTGCCCTGGCCTTCGAGGCGTTCTCGAGAGCCGGGGATAAGAGTCTGGTCGCGGCCCACTTTATACTGGAAAGGCTGGATGGCGCGGTCGAACGATCCCGAGCACTCAAGAACGAACTTGCCGAGCTTGGGCTAGCCTATCGACCGCTTGACGTTCCACTCGGGACAACCAAGCGCCACCTGCGTCGTCGGCCGAAGACATCGCGGTTGTCGATGGAGGATGCACGAGTAGAAACCATCCGAACTCAAGCTCTTCGCTTCATGCGGAAGTGCGCAGGATTTGACCAGTTGTTCGAGCGGGAGTTCAGGCGGTTCCGCGCAGAGTACTACAGAGATGCCGAGTGGTGCGGCGAGGAGGAAGTTGGGCTCCGTGCCAACCTGAAAGATTGCGAAGCGCAGCTTGGTCCGACCGACCCCTGGACAGCAATGATGACGCGCAACCTGGCCCGGCTGCTACAGAAACAGGGCAAGGTTGAGGAGGCGGAGTCCGTGTTCCGCCTCGCCCTGGAGCGGTGGAAGTCAGCGAGCTCTGTGCCAGACGAGCGCAGGCGAGAGGCGATCGGTTCCATCGAACAGGCACTCAGCCAGTTGCGGTGAGAAATCGACGCGATGGCGCCGGCAGATTCCTCGCCACTGAGGTCGACGCTTGTGGCGGATGGAGGCCAGGCAGAATCTTTCCGGGCATCCTCAGCGGAGTTGTTCCGAAAGCCCCTGCATGGGGCCGGGCGCAGATGCGTTGATGACGCGCGGGTTATCGATCCGCGATCCGACAAATCGGGCCCGTTCCGAAAGTCTGAGCTTGTGGGACCCTTGCTAAACACCGTCCTCTTGTCCTCCGCCGGCATTCCGACGGCGCCCCCTCAGTTCCTCCTGCTCGCCTCCTGCGCCCAGCAGAGCCTCGCACGGTCCTTAAGCGACTTGGATGTTCTGGCTTGGTGTGCAACAGGGCCCGGGTTCAAATCCCGGCCGCCCGACCAGCCAATTCAATTACATTCGGGAAGTGGCAACCCCGACAATGGCCCATTGAAGACGGAGCTTCTGGCCCCTTGCGCCCCTTC
>JAUYBU010000295.1 GCA_030693045.1 Bryobacterales bacterium
GAAACGGGAAACTCGGGTCTGGAACCGCAAGACCGACCGCAAGCGGACCAAAATCAACTGGCAGTTCACGCGCACCAAGGCTCGAATGCTGTTCCACTACGAGAAACCTCGTAGCGCCGGCTGAAAGCCCAGCCACCCATAACACCCCGACACTAACCAAACGGGCTCGGCGGTCGCGAGCCGGGATAGGTTGCGCCCGAAAAACGCGGTCGCCGACGGGAACCAAGTCCAAACAGGCAATTTCTGGAACTGCACGCCGCCCCGAGCGTCAGCCAGCCGCGAAATCCGGCGCCCCCTCGTCTGCCGCCTGCCATAATAGAACCTTTTCAGGCGGTCGGAGACCTACCCGCGCGAGGTGGTTTACTGGTTCACCGCCCAGGGCGGCCACGTGGCGCTGGCCAAACGCTACCGCGAGTACGTGCGCGGGCAGGGCCGCTTCCGCACGCTGCGCGAAAAGGCAGCCGCCAATCCGGCGCTCGAGAAATGCCTCGGCTCTCCCCAGATCTGGCCCAACGGCGAACTGCTGGCGCCCGAATTTCTCGACCAGTTGGCGCGGGCCGGCTTTGCGCGCGCCACCATCATGCTGCAACACGGCTTCGATGCGGAACGCGCCGCCGCCCTGCTGCGCAAAACGCGCCAGCACGGCTTTCTGCTGGGCCGCTACGACAACTACAACCTGGCCCGCAAATCGGAATGGGACTATCGCTCGGATCTGGACGCGGCCAAAGAGCCGGACGGAAAGCCGTTGGGCCGCGGCGGCAAAATTTTCACTTGCGGCCGTCAGGCCTGGGAGCGCGCTCTGCTCCAGCAGCACGCCGACCTGGCAGCCGTCCGCTACGACGTGCAGTTCATGGATACGCTGCTCTCCCAGCGCCTGCGCGAGTGCTGGGACCCCGCGCATCCGGCCTCCCGCGAGGACGACGCGGGCTACCGGCGCGCCATCATGGCCGTCGCCTCGCGCCAGTGCCGGCAGGTGACCGGCTCCGAGGATGGCATCGACTACGGCTTCGACCAGACCGACTTTCTCGAGGGCCCCATGACGCTGCACCGCTTCATCGACAAGCCCATGCGCTCGACGGTCTGGGAGGAGACCGCCGACGCCGGCCCCGCCGTGCGCCGCCGCGGCGACAGCGACACCAAGGATTTCAAACTCCTGCCCGCGCCCCCCGGCGAGCACTACAAGGCCTATGCCATCAGCGAGGCCCGCCGCGTGCCGCTGCTGGAACTGGTCTATCACGATTCCGTCTCCACCACGTCGCACTGGCGCTGGAGCAACATGCGGGTGCCGGAGATGTGGTGGAAGGCCGACCTGTTCAACATCCTCTACGGCAACCGGCCCATGTGGTTCATCGACCGGGACCTCTGGGACCGCTACCGCGCGCGCCTGGTGGAATCCTACCGCAAGGTGTGCGGCTGGAACGCGCGCGTGGGCCTGGACGAGATGCTGGCGCACGAATACCTCACCGCGGACCGCTCGGTGCAGCGCACGCGCTGGAGTTCGGGCGTCTGGGTGGTCGTGAACTTCGGCGGCAAGCCGTTCCGCGGGGCGGGCGTCGAGGTTCCACCCCGCGACTTCGCCATTTCCAAATGAGAATCACCACCGTATTGCTGGCTGCGCTGGCGCTGCCCGTCGGGGCCGCGCCGGCCCCCGTCGCTTTCGACGTCTCCGCCCGAACCTATTCCCTCGCCTTCGCCGGGACCGCCCCGTGGCGCGGCCTTGGCGCGGCGGTGAAAGTGGATGGCAAGTGGCTGCGCCTCCCGGATTTCGCGGCTTGCAGTTGGCGGCCCGCGGCCCCCGGCGGAACCATCGAGTGCAGCGGACCCGCGCCGCTGGCCGCTTTCTCGCTCACCGTCGAGAGCGCCGGCGGCCTGCTGGCGCTGCGCGCATCCGCAACGGCGTCTCGCCCCTGCGGCGTGCAGGGTTTCCGCCTGCTGGACGCTCCCGGAGGCCTGCCTCTGGAAGGTTCTCCCGCGGAATGGATGCTCTACGGCGACGGCTTCAACGCGCTCGAAATCGGAACGCTCGCTCGCCTGGACCGCCTGTCCGCGCCAGTGATACCGGCCTGGGTTTTCATTCTCCATCGGCCCGCGCGCAAGCAGAGTTTCGGGCTTGCCGCGCTGGCTTCCCGCACCTGGCCCACGTGGTTCGAATGGGGACCGGGCGCCAGGCTTTCCATCCGCGCGGGCGGCGAAACCGCCGTCGAGACCGTGACGCTGGAAGCCGGCGCCACCCTCGGCTCCGACCCCGTCGCGGTAGGCTTCCTTCCCGGCCTCGCCGGCCACGCCGCGCTCGAGCGCATGGCGGACCAGATCGCTGGCGCCAATCCGCGCCCGCAACCCGCGCGCCGGCCCGACCCCGGCTGGTGTTCCTGGATGTACTACGCCGGCAAGGTGACCGAGCAGGATGTCCTTCGCACGGCCGATGCGATGAAAGAGCGACTGGCCGCCTCCGGCTACCGCATGGTCCAGATCGACGGCGGCTGGTGGGACAAGCGCGGCGACTGGCGCCCGGGCGCCGGCTTTCCCCACGGCATGCGCTGGCTTTCCGACGAAATTCACCGGCGCGGTCTCCAGTTCGGCATTCACATGAGCCCGTTCCGCATCGACGCCGATTCGGAACTCGCTCGCAAGCATCCGGACTGGATGCTCCGCACGCCGGACGGGTCCGGTCTCATCGAGGAGAAGGGCCGCGAACCGAAGTACGTGCTGGATGCCAGCAACCCCGCCGCGCTGGCCTGGCTGCGCGGCCTCTTCGGCGCGATGGCCCGCGACTGGAACGTGGACTACTTCAAGCTGGACTTCCTCAGCCTGGGCGCGCGGGAGGGCTTGCGGCACACCCGCGCCACGACCGGCGTGCAGGCGCTCGCCGCCGCCGCCAAAGCCATCCGCGAAGCGGTTCCCGCACGGGTTCCGATTCTGGGGTGCAACCTGCCCAGCCTGAACGGCTACGAGTACTTCGACGCGGTGCGGGTGGGGCCGGACATCAACAAGGTGGGACGTCCGCGGCGGGGACTCAACGGCGAATTCGCCAGCATGGTCTGGGGTCCCGCGCTCGGCCCGATGCAGTCTCCCGGCCCGGATTCCCAGAGCCTCACCGGCCAGGCCCGCGCCGTGGCGCGCCAGTTCTACACCCACGGCCGGCTGTTCGTCAACGACGCCGATGCCGTCCTGCTTACGCCGGGCTGGGGCCTGGAAGAGGCCCGCGCGCACTTCACGCTGGCCGCGCTGACCGGCGGCAGCCTTTTCCTGGGCGACCGGCTGGACACGCTCCCCGCGGATCGTCTGGCCCTGGCCACCAACCCGGCCGTGCTCGAGATGTGGCGCAAGGGCCGCCACGCCGTTCCCGTGGACCTGTTCGGCGGTGAAGAATTGCCCAGCCTGTGGCGGCTGGAGCGGCGCTCCGGCGCGGTGGTGACCGCAGTTTTCAACTGGCTCGACAAGGAACGCGAAATCACGCTGGAGGCTGCCGGACTGGGACTGGATCCCGCGCTGCGCCATCGCTTGCGCGATCTCTGGTCCGGGGCCGCCGTCGAGATGCCGGACGGCCGGCTGGTGTTGCGCCAACCGGCCCATTCGGTGCGCCTCATCCAAGCGCAACCCTGACCGGCCGCGGCGCCCCTATTTCTTCCGCGCGTCCTTTTCCGCGCGCATCTTATCCCGCAGTTCCGGCCACGGATCGTTCTCGGCGTGCCGGTACAGACCCGTCCGGACGAGCTTCCGCTTGTAGACTTCGTATCCCAGAATCTCCTCGGCGTTGCGGATGATATACACTAGACTTTCCTATCGAAGCCCATTGTAATGCTTGCCGTGCGGAAACCGTCATGAACCCAGCGCTAGCAATTATCCAGTGTCTCATCCTCCGGAGTGCGCTGCCATTCCTGTTGCTGTTCGCGCAGGCCCAATCCGGCGCGGCCGCCGAGCATGCGCTCAGCCTGCGCGAACCGGGAGCCGCGGCGGGCTTGCGTGCCGAAACCGGCTTCGCCGGCGCGCCGGACGGGGAAGGCGTGCTGCGGCGCTACGCGCTCCAGTTGCCGCCCTTCGAGCAGGCGGTGTACTGGGCGGCATACCAGAAATACGATTCGGCCGGACCGCGCGGGGACCGGTGGCCGAACACCGCCAACCGGGCGCAGCCGCTGGTGTATCGGGATCTCGGGCAGGCGGCGGGTGGAGGGTTCTTCGTCCTGCTGAAACTTTCCGGCGGCGGCTTCCTGGCCCTGCTGCCGGTGAGCGGCGACCGGACGCTGACGTGGTTTTCCGGCGCCGGCGGCCACCTGGCGCTGAACCTCGGCACCCTGGGCACGGGAGCGGTGAAAGGCGATCTGCCGCTGCTGGCCTGGGCCCGGGCGGGCGATCCTTACGACGCCTGCCGGAATGTTTGGGAGGCGGCGTTGCGCCATCCCCTGATACGCCAGTCCACGCGCCTGCGGGAGACCAAGCGGTACCCCGAAGCGTTCCGGTATTTGGGCTGGTGCAGTTGGGAGGAGTACCGGGGCAAGAGCGACGAGAAAACATTGCTCGATGCGGTCGATTCCATCGAAGCCGCGGGACTGCCCGTGCGCTGGCTGCTGGTGGACAACGGTTACGTGGACGAGGAGGGAAGGCGTCTGGCCGGCTTTCAGCCAAACTCCAAGTTCCCGCGCGGATGGGCCCCGCTGCTGGCGCGCCGGAAGCCCGGCCAGATTCGCTGGATGGGGTTGTGGCTCAACTTCAACGGCTATTGGAGCGGCGTGCACCCGGAGAACAAGTTGGGCGCATTGAACCAGCACCTGGAGAAGATGGCGGGAGGCAAACGGGCCATCCAGGGGGGCACCTTACAGCCGCGCCTGGGCTTCGACCACTCCTTCGCTTTCTATGACGCCATGATCGGGGCGGCGCGGGAAGCCGGCTTCGACTTCGTCAAGGTGGACGCGCAGGCGGGCAACCTGGAACTGTACCGCGGCCAGCCGCAACCCGTGCAGGCGGTGGTGGAAAACGCGCGGGCGATGGAGGCCGCCGCGGCGCTCCACATGGACGGCCTGATCAACTGCATGGCGCACAGCACCATCCACGTTTTCAACACCCGCATCAGCGCGGTCAGCCGGTCGAGCGAGGACTACCTGCACGGCGACCTGCCCCGGGCGCGGCGTCACCTGCACAATTCCTACGGCAACATTCCGTGGCTGGGGCACACGGTGTGGGGCGACCACGACATGTTTCATTCCGAGGACGGCGTGGCGGGAAGGATGATGGCGGTTTCCAAAGCCATGTCCGGAGGGCCGGTGTATCTGTCGGACAACCCGGGGCGCTTTGTGGGCGAGCACATCCGGCCCTTGTGTTACCGGGATGGCGAACTGCTGCGTCCCCTGGCTCCGGCGGCGCCGCTGCCGGAGAGCCTGTTCGCCGACCCGATTGGCGAGCCCGCGCCGTTCCGCGTGGTGGCCCCGCTGGAAAACGAATCGGCGGCCATCGTGGTCTACAACCTCACCGAGCCCGAGACGCCCGTGACCGGCTACATCACGCCCGCCGATTACGGGCAGGCGGGCGCGATGATGCAGCCGCGCGCCACCTGGCCGGTTCCCCAGCAGGGACTTCTGCTTTACGACTGGTACGCGAAGCAGGCAATGCCGCTGCGTGAGAAGCACGCGTTCCGCATGGACAAGTTCAGCGACCGCCATTTTCTTCTGTGTCCGGTTCGTGAGGGGTGGGCGGTGGTGGGACGCACCGACAAGTTCCTTTCCCCGGCGGCGGTTCACGTATTGCGCGCTTCGCCGCGGGAACTCACGCTGGTGGTGAAGGAGGGCGGACCGGTGGCGGTGTGGCAGTCGGACGGCAACGCGGCGGTGGAGTCCGCCGACTGCCGGTTGCGAAAGATTGCGCCGAACCTGTGGCAGGCGGACCTGGCGCCGGAGAAGCGCAATGCGCTGGTTCGCATTCGGAAAGGGTCGTGACAGCCTGGTCGCTGGCCCAGCTTGTGGCGTTGGGCGGCGTGTCGCTGCGCCGGATCTGGTCGCGGCCAATGCGACCCGAATACCGACCCGGCGAGACCGTTGTTCGGCAACGTGACGCCGGCGCGGGTGAATTTCCCCCGTTTTGACCCGGAGGCCCCTCCTTTAATATGACGTCAGGTCGTTCCGCCGACCTGGATCTGGCTACCGACGGCAGGCGGTTTCCGAGCGGCAAAACCGCAACTCGGAGGATCGAAGGAATGCGGCCGGATGTATACTGGCCTGGAAGTAGACAGAACATCACAGGGGTGGTCTATGCGCATTTTGAGGCATCTCGCGCCAGTTCTCCTGACGTTTCCGGTTTTGCTTTACGCGCAGGAGTACCGGGGCACAGTCCTCGGACGGGTCGCCGATCCGAGCGGTTCGGTGATTGTGGGAGCGGCCATCCAGGTGGTCAACATCGACACCAACATCGTCACCAAGACCAACTCCAACGAGCTGGGCAATTACGTAGTTCCTTTCCTGATTCCAGGGAACTATCGGGTCACCGTCGAGCACCAGGGATTCAAGAAGGCCGAGCGCGGAGGCCTGCGCGTCTCCACCGATGTCAGGATTACGCTCGATTTCACGCTGGAGCTGGGAGCGACGACGGAAAGCGTCACGGTGACCGCGGGCGCGCCGCTGCTGAACACCGCCGGCGCCGACCTGGGACAGGTGGTCGAGAGCGTCTACGTGCTCATGACGCCGGTGGCGCTGAACCGCAACGCTCTCAACGCGACCCAGTTGGCGCCCGGAATCACCGGAAGCACCGGAACCTATACCAGCGAATCGCAGAGCAACTTCCGCATGTCCGGCGGCGGCGCCACCAGCTATGGCAACGAGATCCTGGTGGACGGCCTGCCCAACGCCGTACCCCGGGCGGCCCAGGCGATCTTCTACATGCCCACGCTGGATGCGACCGAGGAGGTGAAGGTTTACACCACGCTCTTCGACGCGGCTTACGGCCGTTCCAATGGAGGTGTGGTCAACATCACCACCAAGAGCGGCACCAACAAACTGCACGGAGCGCTCTATGAGTTCAAGCGCTGGAAGGTCCTGAACGCCAATAGCTGGTCCAATAACCGCCTCGGCCTGCCCAAGACTCCGGTCAATTACTACCAATGGGGCTACACCGTGGGCGGGCCGGTCTACCTGCCGCGAATTTACAATGGCCGCAACCGCACGTTCTTTTCCACCTCGCTCGAGCGCGACAGCAACGTGCGCGACATGAGTCCCCAGGCGCGCGTGCCCACCGAACTGGAGCGCAAAGGCGATTTCTCCCAGACGCTCAACCCGATCGGCGGAGCTTTTGCCATTTACGACCCGGTGAGCACCGTCGTCACCGGCAGCCAGGCCAGGCGGCAACCGTTCCCCAACGCGCAAATCCCGGCCGCGCGCGTCAGTCCCATCGGCGCCGCCGTTCTGGCCCTGTATCCGCTGCCCAACTTGCCCGGGAAGGCCCAGATCGGACGCTACAACTGGGCCGCGCCAGGCACCTACACCGTGGCCCAGAAGCAGGTGGCGGTGCGCGTCGACCACGCCATCAGCGACAGCCAGCGGCTGTTCGGCCGCTTCAGCCAGATGCTGAGAGACGAAGCTCCGATCACCTTTTTTGCCGGACTGGGAGGCCTGCCGGGCTCGGAGAACGACAATATGGACATCGGCCACAAGACGCAATGGTCGGCCGCCCTGGACGACACGCTGACCCTGTCGCCGAGCCTGGTGGGCTCGCTGCGATACGGCTACTCGCGGCTGCTGGTGCGATACGCCCGCGGCGGAGCGGGTCTGGACGCGGGGCAGTTGCACCTGCCGGATGCGATCCTGCGCAACCAGGCCGCCAACGGCCTCCCCAATTTCAACCTCGGGGAGAACATGGCGACCATCGGAGGCGGCACCCTAAGCCTCAATGCCACCGACATGCACGTTCTGGCGGCCACCTTGACCAAGCTCAGGGGCGGGCACACCATGAAGTTCGGCGGCGACTACCGGCTGATCCGTTGGAACCAGGTGGCGCCCGGCGCCACCGCCTTCGGCACGTTCAATTTCAATTCCGTCTTCACTCAAGCCGATCCGTTCGCCAACGCATCCGCCGAAACCTCGGGGACCGGCCTGGCCAGCCTGCTACTGGCGGCGCCGGCCTCGGGATCGATCGGCTTTAAGAGTCCGACCTCTCTCCAGCAGCACTACCTGGCCGGCTTCATCCAGGAAGACTGGAAACTGAGCCCGCGTCTCACCTTGAATTTCGGTTTCCGTTGGGAGTTGGAAACGCCATATACCGAACGCTACGATCGCGCCTCCTACGGTTTCGACTCGCTGGCCCGCCTGCCGGTTCAGGTCCCCGGCATGGACCTGCGCGGCGGGCTGCTCTTCGCGGGCGTCAACGGAAATCCCCGCCGCCAGGGTAACCTGGACCGCAACAACGTCGGACCGCGTTTCGGCTTCGCCTTCAGCCCGGCCTCCCGCACCGTGATTCGCGGCGGCTACGGGCTGTTCTATAGCGCCCAGGCGATGAACAGCTCGTTCCGCGGCCAGGTGGCGGTTTTCGATGCCGAGACCTCGTACCTGGGCAGCATCGACCGCGGCGCCACCATGTACACCACGCTGGAGAACCCGTTCCCGACCGGTCTGCGCCAGCCGCTGTCGAACTCCGTGGGGCCGATGGCGCTGGTGGGCGACGGCCTCTCCTACTTCCACCAGGGCCGGGTCTCGCCGTATAACCAGCAGTGGCAATTCAGCATCCAGCGCGAATTGCCGTCGCAGATCCTGGTGGAAGCGGCCTACATGGGGATGCGGAGCCTGAAGGAACTGCAAAACTTCAATCTGAACGAGAAGCCGGACAAGTACCTCGCGCTGGGTGCGGCGGAGAACAACCGGCTTCCGAACCCATTCCTCGGCATCTTTCCGTCCGCCTCCACGCTGGGGCAGGGCGCCACCATCACGCAGCGCCAGCTTTGGTACGCCTATCCCCAGTTCACCAGTCTCACCGTGCAGGGCGTCAATACGGGGACCGCGATTTATCATGCGTTGCAGATGAAAGTGGAGAAGCGCCTGACCCGCGGGCTGAATTTCCTGTGGACCTACACGAATTCGAAACTCTTCTCCAGCAACGTCGTCAGCCTGGTGAACGAGCGCCACTACCGGTCCATAGCGTCCGGCGACCAGGCGCAAGTCATGCGGTTGGCCTTCATTTATCAGCTTCCTTTCCACCTGGACTCGCAGGGGTGGAAGAAAGCCGCCAGGCAGGTGGCGGAAGGGTGGTCGCTAGGCGGCTTTCTCAGCCTTGCCACCGGCACGCCGTTGTCTGTTTCGCAGGCCAACGGCCGGCCGGTCCGGATTCGAAACCCGCGGGTCGAGGGTCCGATTTCGCAGCGCCTGGGCGACCGGCGCGACGCCGGCGGCAACGTCCTCAATCCGTTTTTCGACATCAATGCTTTCCGGCCGCTGCCGGACCAGTACACCATTTCGCCGGAACCTCCGGTGTTCGCCGAGTTGCGCGCCCCCGGCGTCCGCTCTCTGAATCTCAGTCTCTTCAAGTCCTTCACCCTCCGGGAGCGGTTGCGGCTGGAGGTCCGCCTGGAATCCACCAACCTCACCAACACGCCAGGATTTTCCGCGCCGGGAACCAACATGTCGAACCGCGCGACCTTCGGCGTGATCAGTTCGGCGGGAGGGGGCCGGGGTATGCAGGCGGGCGCGCGCCTGGCGTTCTGATCGGGTGGTTTGAAAAGGGAGATAGCTCAATGAAGACCACGTTATTGGCGGCGGCGTGTTTCTCGGCTGTTTGTGCGGCCGGCGAACCGTCGCGGACGCCGCCGGCGGCCACTCGCAACCGTATCGTGCGGGTTGTGACGATCTCGCAGGACCTGCTCGGCAAGACCAACCCCGATCTGCTGGAAGCCACGATGAAGCGTCTGGATGAGTCCGCTGCCTTCGGTCCGGACATTGCCTGCCTGCCGGAACTGTTTGCTCGCGGCGCGCCCGAATCGGTTCCGGGTCCCGTTACCAGGCGCCTGGCCGGATGGGCGCGCGAGCACTCCGCCTACGTAGTCTTCGGGCTGAAAACACGGGCCGGGGAGAGAGTCTACAATTCGGCGATCCTGCTGGACCGGCAAGGCCGCGTTATCGGCCAGTACAATAAGATCCATCCCACCGAGGGCGAGCTGAAAGAAGGAACCCGCCCCGGCGACGCCGACCCGCCGGTGTTCGAAACCGATTTCGGAACCATCGGGATCCAGATCTGCTTCGATGTCAACTGGTGGGACTTTTGGAAGCGCCTGAAAGCGAAAGGGGCGAAGATCGTGTTCTTTCCGGCCGCTTTCCCCGCCGACCGCCAGCTTTCCGCGCTGGCGTTAATGAATCAGTGCTACATAGTCTCTTCCTCTAATTCGCGTTCGTCCAGAATTTACGACATAACCGGTGAGGCGGTGGCCGCCTCGGGGAACTATCGGCAGTGGGCCGGGGCCGCCATCCCGATTGGCAAGCGCCTGTTCGAGGTCGACTATCACACGGCCAAGGCGCGCGAAATTCAGCGCAAGTACGGCCCCAAGGTGGAGCTGACCTGGTACCACGAGGACGACTGGTTCACGCTCGCCTCGGTGGATCCCACCCTTACCGTGGAAGACCTGATGGCGGAGTTCGGGCTCACGCCGCTGGATGCTTACCGAATCCGGGCCGGCCAGGCCATCGAGGCGGCCCGCTGACGAAAGGAAACGCATGAACCGAAGAATGTTTGCCGCGACTACCGCAATCAGCGCCGGAAGGATTCTGGGGGCCAATGAGCAGGTCCGCGCCGGAGTGATCGGAAGCGGAGGGCGCGGCCGCTTTCTCAGCGCCAATTTCAAGGAGGTGGGCGCGGAGATGGCGGCGGTCTGCGACGTGTACGAACCCAACCTGGAAGCCGGCCTGAGGATTGCTTCGACCGGCGCCCGGCGCTACGGCGATTACCGCCGTCTGCTGGAAGACAAATCCATCGACATCGCCGTCATTGCGACGCCCGACCACTGGCATGCGCAGATGGCCGTCGACGCGGTCGAGGCCGGCAAGGACGTTTACCTGGAGAAACCCATGGCGCATTCCATCGCCGAGGGGTTCCGCGTCATCGAAGCCGCGCGGCGCACCGGGCGAGTGGTCCAGGTGGGCATGCAGCGCCGCAGCTTCGACCTGTTCCAGGAAGCTAAGCAGATCGTGGATTCCGGCGCGCTGGGAGACGTGCGCCTGGTCAACTCCTGGTGGTTGAACAAGACGCCCGCGGCGCTCCCGGCCAAGCCTTTGACCGGGAAGCTGGACTGGCAACAATGGCTCGGTCCGGCGCCCAAGGCGCCCCTGGATCCGGCCCGGTTCCTGAACTGGTACTGGTTCTGGGATTACTCCGGCGGGCTGATGATCAGCCAGGCGGCGCACGTGGTCGACAGTATCGTATGGCTGATGAATTCCACCTATCCGGCCGCGGTCACCTGCGCCGGCGGGAAGGTGAACATGGCGGGGGCCGATGTCCCCGAGACCACCACCATGTGCATCGAGTATCCCGAAAACTACATGGCCGTCTTCACGGTGGGGTACAAGGCGATGCGGTACAACCTGACCAACGATCAGCTCAAGCAGTTTCACGGGTCCAAGGCGCGCTTCGACGTGGGACGCGAGTCTTACGCGCTGTATCCCGAGAGCAACGCCCTGGACATGAAGCCGAGCGTGGAAAAGCGCAAGCCGGGCAGCTTCGATTCGGCGACCCGCGCGCACATTCGGAACTTGCTCGATTGCGTCCGCTCGCGCAAGGATCCCAACGCCACGGTTGAGATGGGTCAGCACACCAACGTGGTCCTGTGGATGGCTTCCGAGGCGCTGCGGAGCGGCCGGCGTATCCGTTGGGACGGCTCCGGCAAGCGGGCCGTGTAACCCGGCAGGCCCGCCCCGGTCGAGGGAGTGGCGGCGTCGGACCGCGCGGTTTATTATCCTCATGTCGGAAAGGAAGATTCGCGCGGAATGTCTCCAGTTCTCTCCGCGGCGTACTGAAGGATCCCAGCGCCGCGGCCGTGGCCGGAGTCGCATGCCGGCTCAAGAATCAGGCCGCCGGGATGGCGGTGGCGGTGAAGACGGCCGCCGACGGGGCATTCGTCTTCCCCGGCCTTCCCGCGGGTGAATACACGGTCTCCGTCCAGGCGGCGGGGTTCAAGGCGCTGGAAGCCAAGAATATCTTCGTTTCTTCGAGCGAGGTCCGGACGCTTGGAAGCCTGACCCTGGAAATCGGCGAGAGGCGCGACTCCGTCAGTGTCACGGCCGAGACGGCCGCGGTGCAACTGGCGAGCGCCGAACATTCGGGCGTGGTTACCGGCGGCCAGCTCAACGAGATCGCTCTTAAAGGCCGGGACTTTTTCGCGTTGCCGGCGGCCATTCCCGGGGCCGCGGACACGACGCAGTCGGGGGAAACCACCGCCAATTCCTCTCTCAGCGGCGCCTTTATCGACGGTGCGCGCGACAACCGGAAGAACTTCGGCGTCGATGGCACGACGGCTATGGACATCGGCGCCAACCAGAGCGTCGCGTTCATTCCCAACATGGACGCCATCGCGGAGGTCGAGGTTTTCGCCAGATCTCTTCTCGGAGTTAGTCGTTCTCTCGCTGCGGCTCTTGCCGGTCGACTGGGCGCGGCTGGGAACCCAGCCGTGGCCGCGTCGGCGGCCTTCGTCCGCCTGGCTTCCGGAGAGCTTTCCGCGCACGCATCCAGCCTACAGTGACCGGTTCCGCGCGAAGTGTGTTTTCTTGGGGGGCTGGACGGTTACCCGCCATCCGGAAGCGCCGCTCTTCCATGAACAGGCATTGAATGACTTCATCGAACGCGAGGCAAACCGCGGAAACGATTGCGCCAGCGCGCGGGATCTGTTCGCTGGGTCGAACCGGCCCCTCGCGCACCACCGGGAGATCGACATCCGACTCAGCCGCGGCATCTCCCCGAACCCGAGAGCCGCACAACAGGACCTTCACCAGCCGGTCGCCGTAAAGTTCTTTCAACTGACGCCGCAACGCAACCAACACTGAGCTCAGCCTTACACCGAGTCGAGTGCCGGCGTGTTCCACCATTCCTTCAGGCATGGTCTCTTGGGTACGTTCGAGGCCCGCGACCCACCCCGCCTCAGTGTTCCCCAACCGGCCAGGCGCGCGCTTGTTCCTGGATGCTGGCTTCGCGGGGGACACGCCTGTGTCCCAGGCCGGGCGACGGGCGCAAGATCGCTTGGGGGACACGCCTGTGTCCCAGGCCGGGCGATGAGTTGCGTTAGATTAGCCCGGAGTGTCCCCGGGTTCTGGGCGCTGGCTGCGTGGGGGACACGCCTGCGCCTCGGGCCGGGCGATGGGTTGCGTAAGATTAGCCCGGAGTGTCCCCGGGTGCTGGGCGCTGGCTGCGTGGGGGCACGCCTGGGTCCCGGGCCGGGCGATGGGTTGCGTAAGATTAGCCCGGAGTGTCCCCGGGGGCTGGGCGCTGGCTG
>JAUYBU010000319.1 GCA_030693045.1 Bryobacterales bacterium
TAAGGGTCCTTGGCTTTCTGGCTCATCGCCGACAGATCGCCGCTGTAGAACTGCGTCTGGGGCATGTTGGCGTAACTGATGCCGCCGGACCGGATCCTCTCACCTTCGTAATTCAAGAAGAAGAACGTCTTGTTCTTGACGATCGGCCCGCCGACGCCGGTGCCGAACTGGTTCTGTCGCAGCGGCGTCTTGACGCTAGTGAAATTGTACGAATGGCGGGCGTCGAAGACCTGGTTTCGGACGAACTCGAAGATGGTCCCATGCAAACCGTTCGAGCCGGACTTGATGGTGGACGTGACCACGGACGCGGCACGCCCGAATTCGGCTGCGAAGGCGTTCTGGAGAATCTTGAACTCGCCGATGGCATCCACCGAGATGCTGAGGCCGTAGGTGTTGTTGCGCTGGATTCTGGTGTCGACGCCGCCCACCAGGTAGCTGTTGTTCGAAGGGCGGTTGCCCTGGCTGGTGAATTGCGGTCCGGCGTTGTCGCCGCCCGCGCCGCCGCTGGTCACCACCCCGTTGGTCAGCGAGGCGAGTTGCAGATACTGGCGGCCGTTGAGAGGCAGGTCGACGATCTGCCGGTTGCCGACCACCTGGCCCACGTCGGAAGTATCCGTCGCCAGCGTTGCCAGCGTGGCGGCGACTTCGACCTTTTCCGAGACCTGGCCGACCTGCATCACCAGGTCATGCCGGGCGGTTTGATTGACCTGTAGCTGAATGCCGCGGATATCCAACGGACGGAATCCGCTCAATTCCGCGTGGACCTTGTAGGTGCCCGGGGTCAACGTCGTGAACGAGTAGTTGCCCACCTCACTGGTGGTCGCCGAAAAGACCGCGTTGGTCGCTTCGTTCGTAACGCTGACCGCCACATTGGGTACAACGGCGCCGCTGGCGTCGCGGGCGGTGCCTACGATAGAGCCAAAGGTTGTCTGGGCCTGCAGTCCGGGGACGAGCAGGCAGAGAGTGATGAAAACCGCCAGAATGAGCGGTAACTTGCGGGCGAATGTTGCGAGCATAACCTAACCCCCTTTTTTCAAAGCTTCTGACAAAACAATCACAGCAGTTTCGATACTCCGGGTGTGAAGTACACCGGGTAGCTGCCATCCGGACCCGGCCTCACCGGCGGCTCCATATCGGCGCGCACGTCTTCCGGCCGGGGCAAATGAACATAATCCGACTTCGCGATCTGGTCCCAGGTCACCTCTTTGCCGGAGTAGCAACTGAACTGGCCCATCAGCGTAATCAGCGTGCTGCGCACCATGTAGTCGCCGCAGTTCACCGGTTTACCGGAGCGAATCGCGGCGAACAGGGCGACCTGCTCCAGGTCGTACGCGTTGGGCTTACCTTGCGAGCCGGCGTGCTGCCAGTTGGTTTCCCCCTGAATCCTCAGCCGCAGCAAGTCGCAGCGCCCCTTGGTGCCGAGAATGAGGCTGGAGTTTTCGTTGTAGCAGTTGTCGATGGTGCGGCAATAAGCGTAAATCCGCACCCCGCCGGCAAACTCGTAAACCACGGCGTGATGGTCGAAGACATTGCCGTAGATCTCGCCCTTCAGCGTAGAGCGTCCGCCCATGCCGTAGGCCCGCACGGGCGCCGTGTTGCGCATCGCCCAACTGGAGCGGTCCAGGTTGTGAATCAGAGTCTGCGGCACGTCGTCCCCGCAGAGCCAGTGGAAGTGGTACTGATTGCTGGCCTGATACTCGACTTCCGTAAGCCCGGGAGCACGCTCGTACATGACGTAGGGCGGCCGGAGCCAGGTCTCCTGAATCGCCACGATGTCGCCGATGGCGCCGTCGTGCACTCTCTTCATCGTTTCCTGGTAGCCCGGATGGTAGCGGCTCTGCAGCCCGCTCATCACCGAGAGCCCCTTGGCCGCCGCCATCCCGGTGGCCGCGCGGACCATCTGGATGCCGGCGGGGTCGATGGCATGGGGCTTCTCGACGAACACATGCTTGCCCGCCTCGATGGCCGCCTTGAGGTGGAACGGGTGGAATTTCGCGGCGTTGGCGATAATCACGACGTCGGAGCTCTCGATCACTTGCCGGTAGGCATCGAAGCCTTTGAAGCAGTGATTGTCGTCCACCGCCATCTGTTCGGGATACTTGAGCTTCAGCGCCGATCTCTTCTCCTGGACGCGGTCCAGGCGAATGTCGCCCATGGCCACGATGCGGATGCCTTTGTCGGCATTCATGGCGTTCATGGCCGCGGCTTCGCCCCGGCCGCCGCAGCCGATCACGCCTACCTTGATGGTGTCGCTTGCGGCGACGTAGCCGGCCAGCGCAGTCGTGGACACGGCTCCCGCCGCTAGCTTGAGGAAATCGCGCCGCGGGGCGCCGGGCGCGTCGTTAGACATGTCTTTTTCACTCATGGGCAACCTGCACAACGGAGATTGGCACTTCCTTCAAAAGCTGGCGAACCCAGCCAAGGCTCTGTTCGATCATCGGCCCGCCCTGGCCTTCGCATTCCAGGCTTAGAACGCCGTCGTACCCGGCGGCGGCCAAGATCTCCACGCACTGGCGAATACTGCCGGCATTGACGCCCTCGCCAATGGCGCACTGGCTCACCGCGATACCGGTCAGTTCCCCGCGGGCGGAGGCGGCGAGGCTGGGGCTGACATCCTTGATATGCACGTGGCTCACCTGGGCTTTGAATCTCTCCAGGAACGCCACCGGGTCTTGCCCGGCGATGAAGGTATTGCCGGTGTCCATATTCATTCGCAGGCAAGAGGAGTCCACGAACCGCAACATCTCTTCCATGAACTCCGGTTTGGTCGTGAAATACCCGTGCGGTTCGATATTGACGACGATTCCGTAGAGCTCCGCGACTTTCACGATCTGGGTGTAGATGCGGCGCATGTGGTCCAGGGTTTCGCGGTCGGTCATGCCTTGGGGTTGGAACCGGTCGTCGGTGGTGTCGATGCGTGGGCAGCCCGCAATGTGCGCCCAGCGAAGCGACCGCAGTACGTATTCGACTCCCAGCGTGGCGCCTTCCGGACGCGAGAGCGGGAAGGCCGCATCGAGCTGCGAGAACTGGATGCCGAGCCGGTCCATCTTCAGGCGCAACGCCCGCGGGTCCTCCCACAGCGCGACATGCGGCATGTAGCCCAAGCCGTGAATCCACAACACACCGTCAATGGTTCCGCATTCGATGTAATGCAGATCGTGCCGGTGGGCCCACTCCAGGCATTGGTCAAAACTCCAGTAGACGCTATTGAACGCATCAGTGTGAAAGCCGATTTCCATTTGAGGACAACCCCACGTGGTCCTACCGCATGGCTCCGACCGAGATGGATTGATAATACTACTGGCCGCCCGGCCTGTCAACCAAAAGATAGTTTTGTCCAAAAATGGCGTTCGGTCGGACCAAGTGTCGTGATAGGCTGATTACTGATATGGTCTGGCTCAAGCGCGATTCCTTGACTCCGGCTACGGCTACCGGGGCGTGCTCGTGATCGAGTGCGAAGCGCAGGGAGGTTTGATCGAGAGCAGCCTGGCCTGGATGCGGCAATTGATTACGGATATCGAGGCTGGCGAGTTCCGAACAGGGAAGCGGGAGGGAGTTACGGGTTTATGACGCGAATCGTTCTATACATCACCATCTGCATGGCGCTTGCCGGTGGAACTTCTCCGAACCGGATTCGGGTCCTCTTCCTCACCGGCGAGACAGACCTGCCCTATCATGACTGGCGCGTGTCGACGCCGTTCCTGCGCAACGTGCTTACCGATACGGGCCGGTTCGAGGTCAAGGTGCTGGAGGATGTGCGCGGCCTGACGGCGCCCGGCCTCTCCGGCTACGACGTCCTGGTGCTGAACTACAACGGCCCGCGCTGGGGTAAGGCGGCCGAAACGGCGATCGAAGAGTTCGTCCGGTCCGGCAAGGGGTTGCTGTCCTTCCACGGCGTCACCTACGGCGAGTTCTACGGCCAGGAGATGAACAAGCGCTGGTCCGCCTCGAGCACTGGCGCCAAGGGCTGGCTGGCTTACCCGGAACTCATCGGCGCCACCTGGAAGCCGGCCAACATCGGCCACGGGGCGCGGCACGCTTTTCCGGTGAAGTGGGTGAACCGCGAGCATCCGATCAGCCGCGGGTTGGACGAGACTTTCCTGGCCAACGACGAGCTTTATCACAAGTTGGATCTGCTGCCGAATACGAAGGTGCTCGCCACGGCCTACAGCGCGCCCGAAACGGGCGGGACGGGCAAGATCGAACCCATCGTTTGGATGGCCCCGTTTGGCGCGGGCCGAACGGTGCACATCTCGCTTGGCCACGACCTCTCGTCGATGATTCAGCCGGGGTTCCTCGCCGCGTTCGCTCGCGGGACCGAATGGGCGGCAACCGGGGAGGTGACG
>JAUYBU010000358.1 GCA_030693045.1 Bryobacterales bacterium
TGGACTGAACCCCAAAAGTGAGACACGCCGAAAAGACGCACTTTGCAGCGAATGGAGGCAGAATGGTCGAGATGGCAAAGTGGCGTCGACACACGGTGGAGTTCAAACGGCAGGCCGTCGAACGGATGAAGACCCGCGAAAACATTGAGGCTTTGGCCCGCGAGTTGAAGATCCAGCGGAAGCTGCTCTACACCTGGAAACACCAATTTGAAGGCCGCCCCGAGCCACGGCACGCGAACCTGGGGATAACCGCGGAAGACCGCAAAGAGAAACATCACCGGGATGAGGTCGCGAAGCTGAAGTCGGCTCTGGCGGACAAAGCGCTGGAGAACGATTTTTTCAAAAGTGCCTTGCTCAGAATCAAGGAAGGACGCCAGCCGAGCACTGCGACTGGCGCCTCGGCATCTACGACGCCATCCGATCGTGGACGCAAGGGCAAGGCGCGCTAAGCGTGGAACGGATGTGCCAACTGGCGAGCGTCAGCCGGGCCGGCCACTACCGGCGCCTGGTAGAGGCGGTCCCGGACGAGGCGGAGATGGCGATGCGGGCGGTGATCCAGGAGGTGGTCCTGGCGCACCATCGCCGCTACGGCTACCGGCGGGTCACCATGGATTTGCATCGCCGGGGCATGCTCGTCAATCACAAGCGTGTGTTACGGATCATGCGGGAAGACAACTTGCTGGCGATTCGCTACCGCAAATACATCGTCACGACGGATTCCCGGCATGACTGCCAGGTGTATCTGAACCTGGCGGCTCGCATGACGGTGACCGGCGCCGACCAGCTCTGGGTGGCGGATATCACCTATATTCGTTTGCGGGTCGAGTTTGTCTTCCTGGCGGTGGTCATCGATCGGTTCTCGCGCAAGGCGATCGGCTGGGCGCTGGATCGTACGCTGGCCGCCCGGGTGGCGGTCACGGCACTCCAACAAGCCATCGTTCGACGCCAGCCGCCACCGGGAGTGGTGCATCACTCCGACCAGGGAATCCAGTATGCCTGCGACGACTACGCAGCGCTGCTCAAGGCCAATGGTATGGTCCCGAGCATGAGTCGTCCGGCGAATCCCTACGACAATGCCGCTTGTGAAAGCTTCATGAAAACTCTTAAGCAAGAGGAAATCTACTGTAACGTTTACCGCGATTTCGAAGAGCTTGCCGCGCATCTGGACGAGTTCATCGGAACTTACTACAATCGGCCGCGGCTACACTCGGCCTTAGGCTATCGGACGCCGGAAGAGTTCGAGCGGGACAGCGCGGCGCCCGTGACGCCGGGCGGGACCACGGGGGCCGCGAGGATGAAGTTTTTCACTCCCAAGAACACGCGGATGCCGGTTAAAGGCTTACACGATCCTAATAGCTCTAATCCTCTGGAGGCCAAACGCTCATGAGATACGCGAGTCCTTTTCACAACCTTCCCAAGAACACGCGGATACCGCTTAACGGATTACAAGAGCCGAATGACTCTAATGCTCCGGAGGCCGGACGCTCATGAGATACGCGAGTCCTTTTCACAACCTTCCCATCCGGGCGCCGCGGAAGTGGCGCGAAGTCAAAAGTCGCCCGGTACAGGGAAACTCTCCAAACGACCGGATTCTACGTGGTCCGGATTGTAATCGTCCCAAGAGAGTTTGCGACGATTCCTTCCCCGCCACTCCGCCGCAGCCTCCGGGAACCCGGATGGCCCCCGGAATGCGTTTTTCCAGGCATGCGGAATCTATCGGTCCGATGGGGTCCTTAACACCCGTAAAAGCTGGGGCCGGAGTGCCGCCTCCCGTTGGTCGGCTCCGAGGCCCAGCTAAAGAACGCGACGGAAGGGGCGCGTCCTGCCCATCGTCCGCGATGAGTTCCGGCCGGCTATTCCTCGATCGGGTTGCTCGCCAGCAGAGCCCGTCTCCGCTTCCCCGGCAGCCCCATCATAAAACGCCTCCTCAGCAGAATCTGTGGGTCGATTCCGGTTCCGGGAGTCGTCCCAAGTTGTGATACAGGGCCATTTCCATGGCCTTGTAGGTGCGAAAGCCGTAGGATCGTCTGGTAACGACTCGGATTTTATTGTTGAGACCCTCGACGGCGCCGCTGGAAATCTCTCCTTTGGCTCGAAACCAGTTTAGAATCAGGGGCTCGTGGGAGCGCAGCATCCGGGCCACCTTCTTCATCGGTTCCAGGCGGCTGCGCATGGCGCGGAAGCACCAATAGTCGAGAAACGCTCCGGCCCAGATCACCGATTTGTAGTTCCAGAAATGGAAGAAGGTCTCTTTCAGGTCCCAGGCTCGTGCGGTAGCCATTTTGCTGCCGAGCAGGGCATTGAGCTTTTGCCTGGCCCGCCCGCGCACCCGGCTTCCGCGGCGGAGCAGGGGCCAGCGCAGATGCTTGAGTCGCTGGGCGGATTCCTTGCTCTTGGCCCGCAGGCGTGTGCTCTCGGCCCGGCGCACCTGATCCACGGCTTGGTTCAAGTGGCTCGTAATGTGAAAGCGATCCAACACGTGCAAGGCATGGCCGGCCCGGGCCGCGATGACTTGCAGGTAGGGCTTCCACATATCGCTGCACACAAAACGCAGCCCCCGTACCACCTCTGGCCCCAGGGCCTTCAAGCCTCGCCGCAGCGTGGCTTGCGTGCGCCGGCGACCCACCCATAGCAAGCGCCGACAGTCCTGATCGATTTGGTAGATGACGGTCAGGAAGTTGTCCGCCCGCAGGCCGTGTCCCCAATGAATCTCGTCCACCCCGATGGATGCAACCCCGCTCAGTTGCCGGTGAGCCAAACCCCATTCCACAAACCACTCCACCGACCGGTACACGGCTTCCCAACTGGTCTGGAAGGAGCGTGCCGTCTCCCGCCAACTCAGCCGTCGCGCCCAGCGCGCCAGGAATCCCATCATCGCGCAGGTCACCGGCCGCTTGCCTTCGCTCCAGGGGATGTGCTCCACCACCACCCCATGCTCGGGGCACTCTACCCGCCGTGGTGCGTAGCAGAAATAGGTCGGGACATTCCACAGCGGCACAAACAGCCAGCGCCGCGGCGGCAAGCGGTCATAGCCCGGCGCTGGCTTCCGACAGTGCGAACAGCGCCCGCGTATGCCGCCATGCGGCTCCACCAGGATCTCGATCGACTCCGGTTGTTCCTGGGGGCAATGCATGCGCACCTCCCGGTATACGAAGCCTACGAATCGTTGCACCCGATTCAAGATGGTCTTAACCTGTAGTTGAATAGCCGATCTCCCCGGTCGATGAGTCTCTGCTTGTCAACAGTAGATTAATCCAACCCGCGGGAGATCGGCTATTCTCCGGTGCCGGAGCAGCCGGCCGGTCTTGGGCTGAGTCGATCGTTCTGCACCCGGCCGGTGCCGACCAACGGGAGGCGGCACCGCAGCCTCCCACCTCAGCGTCTTTGGTTTTCCTTTCAAGGAATGGTTTGAAACGTGATCGGTCTGCACCTGGCCGGGGCCGACCAACGGGAGGCGGCACCACAGCCTCCCACTTCAGCGTCTTTGGTTTTCCTTTCAAGGAATGGTTTGAAACGTGATCGGTCTGCACCTGGTCGGGGCCGACCAACGGGAGGCGGCACCACAGCCTCCTCATACTCAGGAGGGCGAAGTGGCCCCATAGCACTCACCCACAAATACTGCTACAGAGCC
>JAUYBU010000423.1 GCA_030693045.1 Bryobacterales bacterium
GTTGCGTAAGAATAGCCCGGAGGGTCCCCAAGTGTCTGTTGTTTTGTCTTACTTTGAATACGCTGCCGAGAGTGAAAAGTCGTTGCATTTTGAATAGTATCGGCCTACAATTCAATCTGGGAGGAGGAGACCTCTAATGATCGTTAGAAGCGTGCGCGTGGTGTGTATGCTGGCCGTGGTTTGCCTGGTTGGATTGGCGCAAAGGCCGGTTGCCACCATCACCAGTTCGGAGGCGTTTGAGTTGTCGGGCGTGCGGGTGCCGGTGGCGGGGGTGCCGCAGTGGCCGCTGGTGAGCGGGGACGAGGTTGTGAGCGGAAACGCTCCGGCGCTGGTTTCGTTCTCCGACGGCAGCCGGGTGACGATGAACGCACATTCGCGGGTGAAGCTTCAGGTGAGCGGCAAGGAGACGGTGTTGCGGCTGCTGAAGGGCGACATGGCGTACAAGGTCGGCAAGAGTTCGCCGGTGCGGCTGGCGGCGCTGTCTAAGGACACGCTGCTGGACAGCTCGGGTGAAGGTCTGCTGTCGACGGACGGGTCGCTGGCGGTGTGGTATCCGGAAAGCGCTTCGACGATGAGAGCGGCGCAGGCGAACGCGGTGTTTTTTGCGCAGTACCGGGTGCAACCGTTCAACTTGAACCTGCTGGACCAGTGGCGCAACTACAAGCTGGGCGACCCGGTTCCGCCGGGCGCGGCGACGCAGCCGCCGGGTTTGCGGGCGTGGAGCGAAAACAAGCCGTAACGGACTGACACTGCCATGAAACGAACGCTGGCAATATTTCTGATGTCGATCGGGGCGTTGTGCGCGCAAAGCGCTCCGGTGATCGTGCCGAACGGGGTGGTGAACGCGGCGGACTATTCGCGGGCGGCGGCTCCGGGAGCGCTGTTGACCATATTCGGGAGGGACTTGTCGCCGCGGGTGGATGCGGCGGCGAGCATGCCGATGCCGAGCACGCTTCAGGGCGTATCGGTGGAGGTGATCGACGGCGGGCGGACGGTGCTTGCGCCGCTGTACTTCGTTTCGCCGGGACAGATCAACGCGATGTTGCCCTACGATGTGGGCGCAAGCATCCAGGTGCGGGTACGGACGGCGGCTGGTGTCAGCAACGCCGACACGCTGGCGGTGAGCGCGCGAGCGCCGCGGCTGTTCTCGGCGGAAGCGGGACGGGCGCTGGCGACGCATCGGGATTTCAGCGTGCTTACGCGGGCCAAGCCGGCCAAGCCGGGCGAAATCGTGCTGCTACTGGTCAACAGCATGGGCGCGGTGGAGCCTGGGCTGGCGGCGGGGGCGGGGGCGGGGTCGGGCACACCGGGAGACCCGCTCAACCTGGTCAGCGAGGCGGTGACGGTGACCATAGACGGGCGGCCGGCGCGCGTGGATTACGCGGGCCTGATGCCGTACCTGGCGGGTCTGTACCAGATCAATGTTCGGATGCCGTATTACGATGTCGCCGGCGACCTGGCGGTTACCGTGAACGCGGGCTCGTCCGCTTCCCAGGGCGACATCATCGTTCCGGTCGAGCCCAACGGCTTTTACTGGGTGCTGAACGCGGGCAAGTTCATGGGCGGCCAGACGCTGAATGGAGTCTCCGGCGCGGGGAGCGCGATTGCGTTCGCGCATGCCGAGCCGCTTTGGGGAGACGCGGGATTGGGCGCCTGGACCAAAGATATTGGACACGGGCCAGCCTTTTCGGCGACTGCCGGACTGGCGCTGACACTGAAGAACGGAAGCGCCGTTGTTTTCGACAACAACGGCATCGAGACGGGCGCGCAGGGGACCTACTACGACAACTCCAGGGGCGGCGGGAACGACTCCGACAAGCCGGGCCTGATGACCTACTTTTCGATGTCCAACTTCATGGACGCGATCTTCGCGGGCTACTTCCGGCTGACCGAAAGGACCACCTTCAACCAGATGATCGGCTACTTCGACGGCAACGGAAACACAAAGCTGCCGTTCGACCCGGCCAACGTCTACAACGGGTACCGGATGAACATCTGGTCGAACGGTCCGGGGAACACGCCGAGGGGGACCAGCCTGTTCGTCGGGGATGTCTTCTCGAGCGACCGCGCGTCCGGCGTCTTCACGTTCGGAGACACGGGAGTTACGCGCACTTTCAGCGACGGCGCCAAGGATCCGATCTTCCGCCTGGTCTACACGCTGAATGCGCCGGTCACGCTGGAGCCGGGGGAATACTGGTTCAGCCACGACGTAGCGGTGCCGAAGCTTTCCGTCCAGGGCGCTTCGCAACCCGGGACGGCGGCTGCGGAGCGGGTCCGGCCGGCGAATTCGCCGGGGGCGCGCCGGGTTCGGCCGGATTCGGTGATGCGATTCGAGCGGTAGGACCGCGGTGGCCTATTTTGGGCTGGCCGGCGCGGGTCTGATCGTCGGTTTCGCGGCCTTCAAGTACGGTGGCGTCCTGGCCGGGGATTGGAACATCTGTCTTCTGGCGCTGGGCGCGCTGACGCTGGTGTACTGGATCCGGCCGGCGAAGACGGTTCGCATTCCGCCGCCGGATCGGGCGTTGCTCTGGCTTGTGGCCGCCGTGCTGGCCCTGGCTTCCCTCCAGATCGTTCCGTTGCCGCTGAGCCTTCTGCGGTTGATTTCACCCGCCAGCGCCGGGATGTTCGAGGCGGCGAGCGCGGCGGGCGGGACGCCCGCGCCATGGGCCAGCATCAGCATTGTGCCGCCGGCCACGCTGGATCACCTCCTGCGCCTGGTGGCCTATGTGCTGGTGTTTCTGCTGGTGCGGGACGCTGCCTGCCGATTGGGTTCCAGGTCGTGGGCGGCGGCAGTGCCGCTGCTAGTGCTGGCGCTGCTGGAGGCGAGCCTGGGGCTGGTGCAATCGTACTCGGGAGGCCCGGCCGGGCTGGCGCGCGGCACCTACCCGAACCGGAATCACTTCGCGGGGTTGCTGGCGATGGCGCTGCCGTTCGCGGTGCTGGCGGCGGTGGCCATGCTGCGGCGCAACCGGAAGCGATTCGAATCGCCGGCCGGACCGGCGGCGGCGGCTTGCGCGCTGCTGGTGGTGGCGGCGGTGATTCTGCTCGGCATTTTACACTCGCTGTCGCGGATGGGCTTCATCTCGACGCTGTGCTCGCTGTTCGTAACCGGCGCGGCGGCGCTGGGGATGGGCCACGCGGCCAGAAAGAAATGGCTGCCGCTGGCGGGTTTGCTGGGCGTGGTGGTAGTGCTTGGGTTCGTGTTTCTGCCGACCGACCAACTGATCGCGCGCTTTGCGGACCTGGCTGCCGGGGAGGAGATCTCGGCGGAAGGGCGGGCCCAGGCCTGGCGGGACACGGGGCCGCTGATCGGGGCCTATCCGGTGTTCGGATGCGGGCTGGGGGCATACGAAAGCGCGTTTCTGCGCTACAAGACGGTGGCGCCGTTGTACGCGGTGGAGTTTGCCCACAACGACTACCTGCAGCTTCTGGCCGAGTTCGGCGGGTTGGGCTTCGCGCTGGTGATGCTGCTCGTGTTCCGGACGCTGATGCGGGCGGTGCGCGCCGCCGACCAGATGGGTTCCGGGCGCTGGCTGGCGCTGGCTACGGTGGGCTCGCTGGCGGCGATTCTGCTGCACAGCCTGGTGGACTTCAATCTCTACATTCCAGCCAACGCCGCGGTACTGGCGTGGATCGCCGGCATCGTGGAGAGTTTTCCCGGCGGCTGGCGGCCGGAGGACAGGATAGAAATCTGGACCCCTAATGTGGTTTAGCTTAGAACGACGCCCGAGTTGTCCGACGAGCTATTCATATGCCGCTTCGGACACTGGCGATTCTGCTGCTTGGTTGGGCGGCTGGCTCGGCGGCCGAGGAGCAGGCGGTGTTCGTGGTCGAGTTTCAACCCGGCGTCGATCCGGCTCTGGCGCAGTGGCTGGTGCTGGCCGGCGGGCTACGCGTGCGCCCGCACCTGGACCTGCTGCCGAATCACCTTCTGGTAGAGGGCCAGCGGGAAGAGGTCCTCAAGCTGGCAGGCGACTCGGAGGTACGGCACATCTTCCCGGCGTCCCCGGCGTTGATGAGGGGCGAGGCGGTGAGAAGTTGCGCCGGCCCGATCATCGGTGACGGAAAGATAGGCCAGTACATTGCGAGCGCCGGCAACGGGTGGGGCCAGGCGAAGCAGGGCCCGGTTACGGTGGGCTACTTCATCGAGCGATTCGGCGAAAAGCTTCCGGGCGATAAGGTGCGGGAGATGATTGTCCGGGCGCTGGAGGAATGGGCCCGCTACGTGGAGATTCGCTTTGTGCCGGCCGAGGATGCGAAGGCGCCTCACACGCTGAACTTCCTTTTCGGCAAGGGAGATCATGGCGACGCATATGCGTTTGACGGGCCGGGCGGAGTGGCGGCCCACGCCTTCTACCCGGCGCCGGTCAACCCGGAGTCAATCGCCGGCGATGTGCACTTCGACGACGACGAGAACTGGCAGCAGGCGACAGGGCCGGATTTCTACTCGGTGGCGCTGCACGAGATTGGCCACGCGCTGGGGCTGCTGCACAGCGACGACCCGGGCGCGGTGATGTATCCCTACTACCAGACCTTCCCGAAGCTTCAGGGCGACGACATTCGGGGAATCCGCCGGATCTACGCGAGGCAGTGCATAGGCGTCGAATGCGCGATGCGGTATAGCCCGTGAGGGCGGGGCTAAAGCCCCGCGCGGGCTGAAGCCCACCCTCCGGACTATGTTGCATCGGGTCGCGGGGCGTTCGTATAATTGTTGTTTCATGGCTTGCTTCTACGCCAGTTCGTTTAGCTACCGGTTCTGGCATTTCGCCTGAGCCGGAGCGAGTGGCGTTGGGGCAGGACAGAAGCTGGAATCCGGATTTCCAACCCACTCGCGGGAGTGGGTTTTTTTGTTTTTGGGAAAGAGGGTGGGCGAATGATCATCTCGATGAGGCTGCATGCTCCGCAGGAGGAAGTGGACCAGGTCTGCGACCGGATCCGCGAGTTCGGCTACAAGGTCCACTCGATCCAGGGAGAAGAGCGGGTGGTGATCGGCGCGGTCGGCGTGGGCGACGTGACGGCGTGTCTGGAATCGCTCGAGGCGATGCCAGGGGTCGAGAAAGCGGTACGGATATCGGCGCCGTACAAGTTCGTGAGCCGGGAGTTCCACGCGGGCAAATCGCGCATTCGGGTGAACGGCCACGAGATCGGCGGGGAGGAGTTCATCGTCATCGCCGGTCCCTGCACGGTCGAGTCGGAAAAACAGATCATGGAGACGGCCGGGCGGGTGGCGCGCGCGGGGGCGCACCTGCTGCGCGGCGGCGCCTTCAAGCCGCGCACCTCACCCTACGACTTCCAGGGCATGGAGGCCGAAGGGCTGAAACTCCTGCGCCAGGCCAAGCAGGCCACCGGCCTGGCGATCGTCACCGAGGTGATGAGCGACCGCGACACCGAGCTGGTGGCCGAGTACGCCGACCTGATCCAGGTGGGCGCGCGCAACATGCAGAATTTCGCGCTGCTCAAATCGCTCGGAAGCTGCGGCAAGCCGGTGCTGCTCAAGCGGGGCATGAGTTCGACCATCAAGGAACTGCTGATGTCGGCCGAATACATCGTGGCGCACGGCAACCCGAACGTCATCCTGTGCGAGCGCGGCATCCGCACCTTTGAAACGGCGACGCGCAACACCTGCGACATCGCCGCCGTGGCGGTGCTGAACGAATTGACGCACCTGCCGGTGATATTGGACCCCAGCCACGCCACGGGCAAGCGCAGCCTGGTGCCGCCGCTTTCGCGGGCCGCGGTGGCCATCGGCGCCGACGGGCTGATGGTGGAAGTTCACCCGCACCCGGAGAAGGCCGTCAGCGACGGCGCGCAGTCGCTCACCTGCGACCAGTTCGACGCCATGATGGGGGATCTGAAGCCGCTGATCGAACTGTGGAAGGCGGCGCGCGTGACTCGGACGCCGGCCGCGGTGTAACCTCGAAGGGTGGCGCACATTCGCAGCCGAATCTGGATTGGGGCGGCGGCGCTGGCCTTGCTGGCGGGCGGCGCGCTGTGGTTCTGGCACAGCCGCCGCGATCTTTCGGCGGCCGGGTTGATGGCTCACCTGCCGCCGGCGGATGCGGTGGTGCTGCATGCCGACGTGGCGGCGCTGCGGCGGGCCGGCCTGCTGGATCTGATCGCCGGATCGCGCGCCGCCGAAGAGTCCGAATACAAGACCTTCGTCACGCAAAGCGGTTTCAACTACCGCGAGCATCTGGACACCGTGCTGGCCTCGTTCCAGGGCGGCCAAGCCTATCTGCTGCTGGGCGGGCGCTTCGACTGGAAAGCGCTGGAAGGCTACGCCCGTCGTCAGGGCGGCACATGCGAAGACGGATTCTGCCGGATGCCGGCCTCGACGCCGAACCGTTACATCTCCTTCTTCGCGTTGCGCTCGCGCGTCATGGCGCTTTCGAGCGGCCCGAATCCGTGGGGCGCGGCGGCGATGCGAAGCCCGGTGACGACCAGGCCCGCGATCCGTTCGGCGCTCAAGCCGGTGTGGCTGTACGTTCCCGGTTCGGCCTTCCGGCCGGCGGCGGGGATGCCGGCGGGCACGCGGCTTTTCGCCCAGGCGCTGGAGGACGCCGAGAGCGTGCTGGTGTGGTTGGACGCGGATGGCACGAAGTTCGAGGCGCGGATGGAAGCCGCCTGCAAGACGGAAGAGGCCGCCGTGATTCTGAAGGCGCAACTGGAGAAGGTAACAGAAGTGTTGCGGAAACTGATTGTGCGGGTGGGCCAGCAGGCCAATCCGCGCGATCTGAGCGGAGTGCTCACGCAGGGCGCGTTTCGCCGCGAGGGACGGCGCGTGATCGGCCGCTGGCCCATCGAACGGGCGTTCCTCGAGTCGCTCGCCGGGGGTCCGTAACCGGTGGGCGGCGGGGTCCTGGTGCTGGGCAATATCGTTTTCGACACGCCGGTCCGGCCGGTGGACGAACTGAAGTGGAACGCCACGGTCTGGGTGGAGTCGATGGAAGAGAGCCTGGGCGGCAACGGCGCCAATACGGCGTACGCAGCCGCGATCCTGGGCGTGCCGGTGCGCCTTCTGGCTTACGTGGGCAGGGACGCGGCGGCCAGTTTCTGCCTGGGCCAATTGTCCGGCGCGGGCATCGACATCGGCATGGTGGTGCGTTCCAGTTCGCCCACGGCCGCCACCATCGCGATTGTCAATTCAGCCGGCGCCCGGGCGCTTCTGCACCGGCCGGGCGTGAGCCGTGAGGCCTTTTCCGAACCGCCGGAGTTCACCTCCGAACTGATCCGCGGCTGCCACTGGTTCCACCTGGCCAACGCCTATAGCCTTCCCCGGGTGCGGCCCCAGGCGGGAGAGATCCTGCGCCGCGCGCGCGCGGCGGGACTCAGCACGGCCGTCGACACCGGTTGGGATTCGCGCGGCGAATGGATGAAGGTGCTGGAGCCGTGCCTGCCGCATTGCGACCTGCTGTTCGTGAACCAGGACGAAGCGTGCCATTTGAGCGGAACCGCGGACGTGGACGCGGCGGCGCGATTGTTCCTGAGCCTGGGGGCGGGCCGCGTGGCGGTCAAGCTGGGCGCCTCCGGCTGCGCGGTATTCGGCCCCGAGGGCGAGTTCCGCTCGCCGGCGTTTCCGGTCGAGGTGGTCGATACCACCGGCGCGGGCGATGCGTTCGCGGGAGCCTTTCTCGCGGCGCTGTCGCGCGGTCTCTCGTTGCCGGACGCCGCGCGCGTGGCCAATGCCGCGGGCGCGCTGAGCGTGTCGCGGCTGGGCTCGGTGGCGGGACTCAGAGGGTGGGACGAAACGCTGCAGTGGATGGA
>JAUYBU010000488.1 GCA_030693045.1 Bryobacterales bacterium
GGCTCGGACGGCCTGACGTGTTTCCGAGCCGCGACCGTAAGGGAGCGAGTGTTCATGAAAACCAATCGTCGGGAGTTTCTCGTCTTGCCGGGCGCTGCCGCGGCGAATTCGCTGTTGGGCGCCGGCGCGCCGGGCATCCCCTGGCACCAGAGGATCCGCCGCGTCGGTCAGGTGAACATGACCGAACGCGACCCGGTCGAGCTGAATGTCGAGGAGTGGGCCAATTACTGGGCCAGCCTGAAAGTGGACGCCGTCATGGTGAGCGTCACCGGCATCCTGGCTTTCTATCAGACCAAGGTGCCCTTTCACCGCAAGGGCCAGTTCCTGGGGGACCGCGACTTCTTCGGCGATTGCTGCGCCGCCGCCAAGAAACGCGGCCTTCACGTGATCGCCCGCTTGAGCCCCGACTTGAATTGGGAGGACGCCGTCAAAGCCCATCCCGAGTGGTTTCGGCGTAACTCCGAGGGCGAGTTCGTTCACCACGGAGAAGACCCCCGGCTGTTCGCAACCTGCATGTACTCGACGTATTTCACCGACTACATCACGGCCATCATGCGCGAGGTCAACTCACTCTACGACGTCGACGGCATCTTCACCAACGCCTGGCCTCCGCTGGGCCGGCCTCCGGTCTGCTACTGCGACCAGTGCCGCAAGTTGGAGCGTCCGGGAACTCCCGAGTATTGGGACCAGTTCAACCAGCGCTGCGTTTACCTGTGGAAACTCTACGACGCGATTGCGAAGGAGAAGAAGCCGGACAATCTGTTCTTCGCCAATCTCGGGGGCAGCATCCGCGCCACGCCGAACCTGAAGACGCTGGGTGAAATCTGCTACTGGTTCAACTGCGACAACCAGGGCCGCGGCGGCGACGACACGCCGATCTGGGGCTGCACCATGCAGGGGCGCGTGTGCCAGGCGGCGATGAAGGGCAGGACCAGCACCAACGTCACCGCGGCGTGGTCCACCGGTTCGCCTCGCTGGCGCAACGTCGCGAAATCGCCCGCCGAAGCGCAAATGTGGATGGACGAGACGGTGGCCAGCGGCATGGTGCCCTGGTACCACTTCATCGGCGGCCAGAACGGGCTGGGCGAAGACCGCCGCTGGCACGAGCCCGGACGCCAGTTCTTCAATTGGCTGGCCAAACACGATCGCCACTTCGTCAACAAGCGCTCCATTGCGAACCTGGGCGTGGTGATGGGCCAGCGGACGCACCTGTTCTACCGGCCGCCGTCCGGCGTTAGCGTCTCGGACAACATGAACGGCCTGTACTATGCGCTGGTCGAAGGGCGCTTCCTTTTCGACTTCGTGCACGAGGACGACCTCGGGCCGGAGACCCTGAAGAAATACTCCGCCCTGTTGCTGCCCAACACCGCTCTGCTCAGCGACGGGCAGTGCGGCCAATTGCGCGCCTACGTCGAAGCGGGGGGCTCGTTGCTGGCGACATTCGAAACCAGCATGTTCACGGACCGCAACCAGCGCCGCCCCGACTTCGGGCTCGCGGACGTCTTCGGCATCCACCAGGCGAGGAACATCACCGGCACCAACGGCAACGCCTACTATGCGCGCATCATGCGGCCGCACCCGATCCTGGACGGCTTCACGGGAACGAACTGGATTCCCGGGGCGGAGTTCCGGCTGCCGGTCACCCCGGTCGAGAATCCGGTCCTGACCGTGGTGCCCGGTTACGTCGCCTATCCTCCCGAGCTGTCGTATCCGCCCATCCCGCGCACGGACGAACCGGCGGTGGTCATCCGGGAGAAAGGCCGCAGCCGCCTGGTCTACTTCCCGGGCGACGTCGAGCGCACCAGTTGGCGCAGCGGGCACACCGACCTCAGCCGGCTGCTTCAAAACTCCATCCGCTGGCTGGCGGGACCGGATGCGCCGGTCACCCTCGCCGGCGACGGCGTGATCGAGTCGTTCGCCTGGGAGACCGAAGCCGGTTTCGCGTTGCACGTGTTGAACTACACCAACCCGGCCATGCACAAGGGCTCGATCCGCCGCTTCTATCCCATCGGCCCGCAGAAGGTGCGAATGAAGTTGCCAGCCGCCAGGAAGGTGAGCCGCGTGGAACTGCTGCGCGCCGAAAAGGACCTGCCCTTCCGCCAAACCAACGCCACCATCGAGTTCACCATCCCCAGCGTCGCCGATTACGAAGTCGCCGCGCTGTACTCGGAGTGAGGCGAGTGGCAAAGCACCATTCTACCCCCAATCGAACGGCAAAATCGAACGCTGGCACAAATCGCTCAAAGGAGAGTGCATCCGGCCGGGAACGCCGCTGTCGCTGGAAGATGCGCGGCGTCTGCTGGAGGGCTACGTCGCGCATTACAACAACGTCCGCCTGCACAGTGCCGTCGGCTACATCACGCCGAAGGACATGCTCGCCGGGCATCAGCAGGAGATCCAAGCCGAGCGAGATCGGAAGTTGGAGGCGGCGCGAAAACAGCGGCAGATCCGTAGCCAGCAGGCTGCGTGAAGAACGAAGAGGCTCAATCTCAGAGCAGCCCGAGTAGCGGGTGAAGTGGATTACTTCCGGGTTGGCCGACCACACGCCCGGAGGTCGGAGTCAACCCTCGCGCTCTCCGTGATGTTGGATTGTCGCGGTCACCCGTCTCGTCCGTCTGGAGCCCGTTAGCTACCTCTCGGCGGAAGAGTGCAGGGTACCCGGCCGATGGCGCACAGTGCTAAGCTATACGCTTGAGAGGGTGGGCGACCCGCCGAGCCGAAAGCGAAGTTGTCTTTCCAGCAGAAGCGACCCTCATCATGTAACAGCGGGCGCGTGGTCGCCGCAAGTAAACGTCAGCCGGAGGAGGTACCGAGGTGGTTCAACAACTCTTGGCAGCCATATGCGTTCGGTTACTGATTGCGTTGGCCGTCACGCCGCTGCTCGTGATAGCGCAGACAGGGCCGGTGAACCTGGACTTCCGACAAGGCGAAATGGGCGGCCTCCCCAGGGGTTGGGACGCTCCGAACGACAAACAGGGCTATGTCGCCCGCATCACAGACGAGTGCGTGAAACCCGGTTCCCGTTGCGTAGTGATCGAGCATCAGGGCAGCGGTGCACCGGCGGGCATGGGAAAGCTGATGCAATCGTTCAGCGCCGCCCCCTACCGCAATCGGAAGGCGCGCTTGAGCGCATCGGTTCGCGTGGTCCGTGACGCTCCCGCGGCCGGCGAGTGTAAGGCCCAGATGTGGTTTCGCGTGGATCTTCCCAACAAGGTCATGAGCTTCTTCGACGACATGGACAGCCGCCCAATCATTTCATCCGAGTGGAAGACCTACCAAATCGCCGGCGGTATTGACGAAGAGGCCGAAGGAATCAATTTCGGCATCATGTTATTTGGGTCGTGCAAGGCGTTCGTCGATGAAATGTCCTTTGAAGCGCTCGGCCCTGTTCTGCCGCCGTTTCGCGATGTTGTGCCTCGCGCCGAGGACGCGCCCAAAGTCGAGTGGCTCTTGAAGAACGCGTTGCCGATTCGCTCCATCGATCCGGCGGACGACGATTTCTCCGACCTGATGCCGCTGAAGAAAGTCATCGGCGAAGCTCGCGTGGTTCAACTCGGCGAGCAGAGCCATGGCGACGGCGCCACGTTCTATGCCAAGGCGCGGTTGATTCGCTTCCTGCACGAACACATGGGTTTCGACGTGCTGGCCTGGGAGTCGGGCTTCTTTGAGTGCGAAGAAATGAATCGCGCCCTCGCATCCGATCTGCCGCCGCGGGAAGCGGCCCAGCAGAGCATATACGGCCAGTGGAGCCGCAGCGGCCTGCTTGTGCCGCTGTTCGAATACGCCCGCTCGACGCTGAAGACGAGCCGGCCGCTTCGCCAGACCGGCTTCGACATGCAGTTCTGGTCGGCGGGCGCAGGAGGCAGCGTGGAATCTTACCCGAAACGGCTTTTCGGGTTGTTCGATCGCCTGGACCCGGGACTCGCGTCGCCCGCCGACCGCAAAACGGTCGCGGATCTTCGCGCCGCACTTCGCGACGCGGGCACCTACAAGCCGACGAAAGAGGATCGAGAGAAAAACCGCGCGGTCATCGAGAGGCTTGCCGCCGCTCTGCGGAACAAGGCAGCCTCCGTCAAAGATGCCCGCGAAGTACGCTTCTTCCTCAAGACACTAGAGAATCTTTCGGCACTGGAGGAGCTGCGCGCGACATCCAATTACGGGTTTCGCGACCGCAAGATGGGGGAGAACATTGTGTGGCTCGCGAACGAGTGGTACGCCGGCCGCAAAATCATTGTCTGGGCCGCCAGCCTGCACGTGGCGCGGAACCTCAGTAGCATCGACACGCTGACGCCGAAGTTGAGCTACGAAAACTTCGTTAGTATGAGCCAGGGAGTACACGAGCAGCTCGGCAAGGCGGTTTACACCGTGGGCTTCACCGCTTATCGCGTCTGGGCGGCTAATCCGATGATGACGGCACTGCGCAGGGTGGCACCGCCGGCCGCCGACAGCCTGGAGACGATGTTCCATGCCACCGGCCGGCCTTACGCCTTTGTCGATTTTCGTGGGTTGCCGAACGACCACTGGTTGAGGAAACCGATCCTCTCACGTCCTTTCGGCTATACCCAGATGCGGTCGGACTGGACGGGCAACTTCGATGCCATGTTCTTCACCGACGTGATGTTTCCGAACACAACAGCCGGCAACGTTCCCGATGGCGTGATAACCAAAAAGAGGTGAAGCTGAAACGGGGCCCATGACTAACCGACGGCTCGCCCGCGATGACCTGGCCGACGACCGACGACCTGAATCGTCATCTGCCGCCAAAGTGAGTTATAGCTATTCTGCAGCGTGCAAGCCTGCGTCTTCAAATCAGGGCGTTGGCCAGTAACGGCGCATCCGGAAGTTGAGACCGCAGGACGTGGTGGAGCTACAATGATCTTGCCGGGCGAAACGGAAGCGGGCTCTGCGGGGACGCAACCATGCCGAGGGATAGCCTGGCGGGCTCATCGAGACGATGAATGGCAGCGCCGGAACCTGTTTCTTGCGCTGCCCAAATCCTCATCGGATCGGTAGACCCTGATGCCTTGAAAATCCCCGCCCGCAGGGCGGAATACTCACTAACGGAGAGCGCCCTCTCTCCATTTCAGGCTGAACCAGCAGGCGCGCCCCCTTTGCGCGCCGACGCTGACAGTGCGGCGCCCGTGAGGCTTGAGGCGATGCAAGCCGTCCTGCCGGCGATCCTGAAGCAGAGTCTCGGGCTGTAGATCTGGGGACAGTCGCCGCGAAGAAGCGTAAGATGGTAGGCGAGATCGAACATGGACACGGTTGCGGCAAGCGGAGTGTTAGCAACGTTTCGGGACGAGATACGGCGAATTGCCTCCCGCTACGGGGTCGGCAACATCCGGGTTTTCGGTTCAGCAGCCCGTGGTGACGGCCGTCCAGACAGCGATGTCGACCTTCTGGTGGATCTCGAGCCGGGTAGGGACCTGTTGGATCTCATCGCCGCCAAACAGGACCTGGAGGACCTCCTCGGCAGGAAAGTCGACATCGTGACTGAGCGATCTGTCAGTCCCCACATCCGCGATTTCATCATGGAGGATCTCGTCTGCCTGTGAAGTCGGACCGGCAGCCATTCGCCAGCTCGAATTCATCGGCGAAGCCAGCAAACGCCTGTCGCCTGACGTCCGCGCCGAGCACCCTGAAGTCCCGTGGCGAAGGATCTGCGGACTTCGCGATGTCTTGATCCACGACTACGTGATCGTGGGCAGAAGCATTATCGTCTATTTCGCCTCCGCCTCGGACCAATTCCCGAGCGTGAGGCCGCGCGCGGCCGCCCTCACCCAGCCACCTGAAATCCGGCATAGGATATAGAGATGAGCCGAACCGCACGATCTGATTCCAACAGGTGGATGACCGCCTTGTTCCTGGGGGCGGGGGTGACAGCAATGCTTGCGCCAGCCTCCGCCCGGGCGCAGGTGTTTGCCTTCACCAAAGAAGAACTGACCGAGTTCACCGCGAAGAATCCCTTCGACCGCTTCCCGGACGGAAGGCCGAAGATCCCGGACGCGCTCATCGAGCGGGCGCGCGGCCTGTCGATGGAGGAGATCCTCGGAATTGAGAGGCAGGAGTACCGCAATCAATACACCGACGGATGGCAGGTCCTGCATCCCGGCAAGAAACTCGTGGGCCGGGCCTTTACCGTGCAGTTCATGCCCTCGCGCCCGGACCTCGACAGCGTCGCTCAAGCCAAAGCCAAGGCCCGGGGTATCGACAGGCTCGGCAACCAGGCCGTGATCGACATGCTGCAACCCGGCGACGTGATCGTGGTCGACATGTTCGGCAAGAAGGAGCAGGGGACGCTGGTAGGAGACAACCTTTTCTACTACATCATGAAGGCCACCAAAGGCGCCGGGATGGTGGTGGATGGCGCCGTCCGCGATCTGGAAGGCATCTCGAACATGGACATGCCGGCCTATTTCCGGCACGCCCACCCCAGCGCCATCGGCAACATGGTTCTGGCGGGCTGGAATATTCCGGTGCGGATCGGTGCCACGACGGTCCTGCCGGGCGACCTCGTGGTGGGCGACCGCGAGGGCGTGTATTTCATTCCTCCGGCTTTGTTGGAGGGGATACTGAACCGCGCCGACGAAACTCACATCCACGACGAGTGGACGCGCATGAAGTTCGACGAGGGCAAGTACAAGTCAAGCGAGATCTACGGCAGCCCGCGCGACCCGGAGCTGAAGAAACAGTATCAGGAGTACCTGAAAAAGCGCCTCGCGGAAATCCGCAAGAAGTAAGAAAACCGGAAACCCGGGTTTCCTAGGTCCAGAGATTGTCGGCCGAGCGCTCCTTGTCCCACTCCGGCGTCGGCGCGAAGAATCCGGGCTCGAGCAGGTGCTGCTTCACCGCCTCTTCGTTCAACGTGAACCCCAGACCCGGGCCCTCCGGCACCTTGATGAAACCTTTATTGAGGATCGGCTTCTCCACGCCGTCCACCAGGCTGTCCCACCAGGGAATGTCCACCGAGTGGTTCTCCAGCACCAGGAAGCCCTCGGTGGCCGCCGCGCAGTGAACGTTGGCGAAGTTCGCCACCGGCGAGCCGGCCATGTGCATGGCCATCGGAATGCCGTGCCCCTGGGCCATGTCGCCGATCCGCTTGGTCTCGAGAATGCCGCCCGACGTCGACAGGTCCGGCTGTATAACATCGACGGCGTGGTTCCGGCACAACTCCTCGAACGGCTCGATCAAGTAAGCGTCTTCGCCGGTGCAGATCGGCACGTCGACAGCGTCCGCGATCTGCTTCAGAAGATCGGTGCGGAACCACGGCAGGGGGTCCTCCATCCACGCCAGGTTGCACTTCTCGAAGGCCTTGCCCAGCCGGATGAGAGAGTTCACCCCCATGCTCCCGAAGTGGTCGGCCGCGATCGGCACCTCCCAGCCGGCGATCTCGCGCACCTTCATGATGTAGTCCGCCATCATCGCCGCGCCCTTCTCGGTGATTTCGACGCCGGTCAGCGTGTGCTCCCTGCCGCGGTCTCGTGTCGACGTTCCCGAGATCACGCCGGGAGTGCCGCGCAGGCGATAGATGCCGATGTCCATCTTCAGCCAGGTGAAGCCCATCTCCATACGCCTCTTCATGCGCTCGCCAAAGACCTTCGGATCGTCGGAATCCGGCGTGTCGCAATAGCACCGGATTGTGTCGCGGTACTTGCCGCCCAGCATCTGGTAGACCGGCACGTTGTACGCCTTGCCCGCCAGATCCCACAGCGCCATCTCGATCGACACCACTCCGCCCGCCTTGCGGCCAGTGCCGCCGAACTGCTTGAGCTTCTTGAAAATCTTTTCTATGTTGCAGGGATTTTCCCCAAGAATGCGGCTCTTCAGCAACAACGCGTAGGTCTTGCTGGCGCCGTCGCGGACCTCGCCGTAACCCGAAATGCCCTGGTTGGTGTCGATGCGAATGAGCGGACACGTGAAGGGAGCTTTAGTGAGGACCGCGACGCGCAGGTCCGTGATCTTCAGTTCCGAGGGCTTCGAGTTCGTGTTGACGTTCTGGGGTACCGCCGCCAGCGCGTCATCGCTCCAGAACGATGCGGCCACAGCTCCGGCCGCTCCCTTCAGGAACGAACGCCGCTGCACCGCCGGCTTGACGAATGTTTTCATGGTTGTTTGTCCTTTCAAACGGGATCCGGGCAAGTTCATGCACACGTGTGCACCAGCAGCGTGGCCAGGTCGCAAGCGCATCGGCTTCCGTCCTGGCCGGCGTTGCCGTAGGGGAATTGGTGGAACGCGGAATCCAGGATGCGCGCGGCCTGGGCCGTGCGGCCCGTATCGGCCAGCAGCAGGATCAGGTCGAAAACACGCCGGGGGTCCGTGGCGGCGTCGTAGCGGCCGGCGATGCGCGTGGCGGCGAACCCGGCGGCGCGATCCAGGGCCGTGTCCAGAGCCGCGTCGCGGAACGACGGCGTCAGCCGCCGCACGCGGACCAGCAGGCCGGCCGAGAGCAGGAAGTAGCCCAGCAGGTCCTTGTTCTTCGGATCGCCCCCGGTGAGGCCGTAGTGCCAGTTGCCGTCGCTCATCTGCGCGGGAAGGATGCGGCGGCGAAGGCACGTGAGGCCCTTGCCCCGCAGGCGCGCGGCCAGCGCGGCGTCGGCCGGCGGCAGCGTCTCGGCCAGAACCGCCGCGGCCATTACCATGGATGCGTTCTTGTTCACCTGAGTGGGGCGCTCGACGATACCGGGCCGGCCCGTCGAGGCCTCGATGGTGTTGGCCCACCAGCCCTCCGGATTCCAGGAGAACCGGTCCACCACCTGCGCCACGTACTCGATATCGGCTTCTCTGCCGCCGGCGCGGTGCAACACCCAAGCCACACATGCCGCATACCAGCCCAGCGCCGGCGGGCCGCCGCCGAGAAACTTCTCCCCGCCCCTGTCCTTCTCCTTGATCGGGAGCACGCCGGTGGGGCTGGCGCGCATGCCGGTCAGGACCCGGCCGGCGAGTTCCACCGCCGCGCGCCGGTAGCGCGCCTCACCCGTCGAGGCGTGCACTATCTCGAAGCACATCGAGGTGAGCGCGGCGGCATCCTTGCCCTTAATGTTGACCGCGCGGCCGGATGCGTCCAGCAGCAGGTCGAGATGGCGGCGCACGGCGGCCGTGGCGCGCGCGGTGATGCCGGCATCCAAGGCGGCCGCGGCGGGCAGCCACAGAAACGTCCGGCGTGCAAGGGATGGGTGCGGCATGGCTCTGGCTC
>JAUYBU010000474.1 GCA_030693045.1 Bryobacterales bacterium
CCTGTCCCCGAATTAGCGGATGAACTCGACATCGATGTGGTGGGGGATCAGGCCGGCTTCGTGGCCCAGGTCGAGAAGTTTCTGGGCGGCGCGGGGCACCAGTTCGCCGCAATCGACGGTGTAGTGGTTGACGTACATGCCGACGAATTTCTCGGCCAGCGCAGGTTCCATGTCGCGGGCGAACTGGAGCGCGTAGTTGAGCGCTTCCTCGGAATTGTCGAGAGAGTGCTGGATACTCTCGCGCATCAGCCGGCAGCACTCGGACTGGATCTCGGCCGGCAATCGCCGCGCCAGCGCGTTGGCGCCCAGGGGCAGAGGCAGGTCGTGGGCTTTCTTCCACCACTTGCCGAGGTCCAATACGCCGTGGAAGCCGCTCTTGCCGTAGGTCAACTGGCCCTCGTGGATCACCAACCCAAGGTCGACCGACCCCTCGGCAACGGCCTCCAAAATCTGATCGAACGGAACCACCACGGCCTCGAAATCCGGCTCGAAGAGCCGCAAAACCAGGTACGCCGTGGTCAGCAGGCCCGGCACCGCGACGCGCTTGCCCTTGACCTCCTCGGGAGCCAGCGGATGCCGGCCCGCCAGAATCGGGCCATAACCGTCGCCGACGCTCGACCCGCTGGACATCAACACGTATTGGCTGGCCACATACGGGTAAGCATGATAGGAGATCGCCGTCAGCTCGTACTCGCCTAGCATGGCTTTCTGGTTCAGCGTCTGGATGTCCTGGAGGACGTGGCGCACATTCACCAGGCGCGACCGGATCTTCTTGGTCGCCAGTCCGTAGAACATGAACGCATCGTCGGAATCGGGACTATGGGCGCAAACGATCTCGGTCACGGCAGGGAGCGTCATACGATGCGAATCTACACACTATAGCAGACCCGCCGGCCCGCGCGAGGAATTGCCTATTGATGCCGCAGGGCGAAGATCGGGTCGATCCGGGTGGCGCGCCGCGCGGGCAGGAAGCTGGCCGCCAGCGCCACCAGGCCCAGGAACAGCGCCGCGCCGGCGAAGACCAGCGGATCGGTGGCGCTCACGTTCACCAGCATGCTCGCAACCAGATGCGTCGCCGCAAGCGCCACTCCGACACCAACCGCCAGGCCCGCCGCCGTCAGCGCCATCCCCTGCCGCACCACCATGCCGAGCACGTCGCCAGGCCGCGCGCCCAGCGCCATGCGGATGCCGATCTCGTGCGTGCGCTGGCTCACCGCGTAAGCCATGACGCTGTACAAGCCCACCGCCGCCAGCAGCATCGACAGGACGCCGAGCGCGCTCAGCAAACTCGCCGCCATCCTTTGGGGAAACAGAGGGGCGGCGATGTATTCGGCCAGCGGCATGGCGTCGAAGGCTCCGGCGTTCGGGTCGATTGCGGCCGCCTCCCGCCGAAGGGTTGCCGTCATCTGGTCGGGATTGCCGGCGGTGCGGACGTAGAAGGCGATGACCGGCGGCGCGGCAATCTGCTGGGCGGGCGCGTAGAGATAGGGCCGCGGCGCCTCGATCAAGGTGTACTGCTTGGTGTCCTTGACCAGCCCGACCACCGTGCGCCACTTGCCCCAGGCGTGGATCTTACGACCGATCGGGTTCCGGTCCTTGAAGAACCGGCGGGCGAAAGCCTGGTTGACGATCAGCACCGGCGCTGTGTTCAGTTCGTCCTGCCGGGTGAACTCGCGGCCTTCGAGCAGCGGGATGCGCATCACACCGAAGAAGCCGAGCGCAACCAGGCTGCGGGGGATGGTCATGTTCTCGCTCTGGCCCGGCAGGTAGCCTTCGATCTGGAGCGTTTGCCCCGGGCCCAGGCCGAATCCGAGCGGAATCGTGTCCGCGTAGCTCACTCCAACCACGCCCGGGGCCGACTCGAGCCGGTCGCGCAACCGGAGGCAGAACTGTTTGCGCTGGTCGGCGGTGTAGCCGCTGGTGGAAAGATAGAAGCTCGAAACCAGCACGTTGCGCGCGTCAAACCCCGGCTGGATGGCCCGGGTGTTCCGGAAACTGGCGGCGAACAGTCCCGCGCCCACCAGCGCCACCAGCGCCAGGGCGACCTCGGAGACCACGAACAGGCCGCGCATCCGGTGGGAACGCGCCGCCGACGTGCCGCCGCGTCCTCCTTCTTTCAGGCTTTCGTTCACATCCGGACGGACCGCGTGCAGCGCGGGCCAGAGGCCGGACGCCAGGGCGGCGGCCGCGCAGATCAGGATCGTGAAACCGAGGACCGTGCCGTTGATCCGGATATCCAGCGCGGCCGACATGCCCATGCCCCTAGGCGCCAGATAGAGCAGGGACTGCCCTATCCACATCGCCATCGGTATACCGGCCAGCGTCCCCAGGCCGGCCAGCAGCAGCGCTTCGGTCAGCAGTTGCCGCGCCAGCCGCCCCCGGCCCGCGCCCAGCGCCAGCCGGATGCTGAGTTCCCGCTGCCGGTCCGCCGAGCGGGCCAGCAGCAGGTTGGCCACGTTCACGCACGCGATCAGAAGCACCACCAGGCACATCGCCATCAGGATCTGAAGGGGCGCAAGCAGGAGGCCTTGCGCGCCGGTATGGGATTTCCAGATCGGCAGCAGCGTGGCGCTGAAACCGGTATTGGTGTCGCGGTGGGCTCTGGCCAACTGGTTCGCGACGGTCGCCACCTCCGCCCGCGCCTGTTCGATCGCCGCGCCGGGCGCCAATCGGGCGATGGCATTGATGCCTCGCGCCCTCCGGTTGAAGAGCAACCCTTCGTCGATCACGTTCAACTGCGGGGCCATCATCAGCGGGGCCCAAATTTCGTATATCAAGCCCGGCGCTATGCCGCGGAACTCCTTGGGCGCGACGCCGACGATGGTCAGTTCGCGCTGGTTCACCCGGACCCTCTCGCCTATCACGCCGGGATCCGCATTGAACCTGCTTCGCCACAAGCGTTCGCCGATGACCACCACCGGGTACGCCCCCGGCTTGTCGCCCTGCTCCTCCGGCAGAAAGAAGCGCCCCAAGAGCGGTTTGACGCCCAGCACGGCAAAGTAATTGCCCGACACCAACTCGCTCCAGACTCGCTGCGCGCGTTCTCCTTCGCCTAGGCTGAGCGAGTTCGGCTGCTTCGACAAAGCGAGCCCCGCGACCAGCTTCAGGTTGTCGCGGTAGTCGCGATAGTCGGCATAGGAGGTGTTTCGGCCCTCGCCATCGGGCTGCGTCGTCTCGAACGCGACCAGCCGATGGCTGTCGCTAACCCCGGGCAGCGGGCGCAACAGCACCGCGTCGATCCAACTGAAAACGGCGGTGTTGACCGCCATGCCCAGCGCCAGGGTGAGTACGGCCACTGTCGTGAAACCCGGGCTGCCCCACAGCACGCGCATTCCGAAACGCAAATCCTGGCCGAAAGTTCGCATCGTTCACCTCGCCTATCGTCGGGTTCCGGATGTGCACGCTCGGTTCCAGCCATAACAGCATGATTCCATTGACCAGACGAGGACGGGTTGTCCGCTTGTGGGATTGCGTTGAGCGAAACCGGACAGGCGACAGGCCGGGAGGCCTGTCCTACTTACAGGAACGGGGTCTAATCGCTGCCCAGGGCAACCAGCGCCGGATGGAGCGAATCCACGGCCGAGGCCAGGTCGCCAAGAGCTTCGCGGGCCGAGGAAAGGTCGCGGCTTCGGCCGATCGCTTCCAGGCGCAACGAGGCCTGAAACACCTTATCGGCGCCGAAGTTCCCCACCGACCCTTTCAAGGAATGTGCGGCCAGTTCGAGTGCCACGGCATCGCCCGCTTCTACCGCCGAGCGGATCTCGGCCATCATCTTCGGGCATTCGTCGAGAAACAGAACCGCAATCTCCCGGAGCAGGCGCTCATCGCCTCCCACCCGCTCCAGGGCGAGTGCATGATCCAAATTGGCGAGTTGCTGCTGAAGCTGCACGGCGCATCCTCCGTCCTAAAGCTACTATATCGGCTGGAACGGACGAATATTACAATCTCAATTTGGCCCGGCGCGCCACGGAGCCTGATATGCCCCTACGCGTCGCAGATGCGAATGGCTTCCTCGAGCGACTTCAGCGCATCCCTTACCGGGCTGTACTCGTGCACCACGTAGCCATCGTACTTCAGATCCACGATGGCCTGCATGATGGGGCGGTAGTTGAGTTCCTGGGTGTCGTCGGGTTCGTGCCGCCCCGGGTTACCCGCGGTATGGAAGTGGCCGATCCACTGGATGTTGCCGCGGATGGTACGGATGATGTCACCTTCCATGATCTGCATGTGATAGATGTCGTAGAGCAGCTTCACCCGCGGTGAACCCACGCGCTTGCAGGCCTCGACGCCCCAGGCGGTGTGGTCGCACATGTAATCCGGGTGATTGACCTTGCTGTTGAGCAGTTCCAGGCAGACCGTGATGCCTTTGTCCTCGGCCTGCTTCTTGATCTGATTCAGGAAGGCGACCACGTTATCCATGCCCTCCTGGTCGGACATCCCGCGCCGGTTGCCCGACAAGGCGATCACGTTGGGCGCGCCGGCCTGGGCCGCCAGGTCGATGATTTCGCGCATTTTGGGGAGCAGTTGAGCGTGGTCTTCCTTGCGGTTGCAGCCGCCGGCAAGATTCATGGCGCCCGGCACCATGGTCGGAACCAGGCCGTACTTCTTCAGGGTCGCGAAGGTGTCGGGCCCCACCAGGTCGATGCCCTTCAGACCGAGGTTCGCGGCGTTCTTACACATGTCCTCCATGCTCATGCCCTTGCCGAAGCAACCGCGCGTGGCGCCTTGTTTGATCCGGCCTTTCAGTTTCACGGTCTGGGCCGTGGCGACGGCGGAAGCCGCGCCCAGCCCGGCAAGCGTTGGTACAAAGTCTCGACGAGTCATGCTTAACATAGTATCAATGGGCTTCGCCTTGTGGATCGACGACACGGTTGCCTGGGCCGAGGGCACGCACGAATACCGGCCCCTGGGCGCGGGCGCGATCGCCGCAACCTCTCAGTTCGTCCAGCGCGATTTTCACCCCCGGGCCCCCCGGCGGCGCCGCAACGATCCGTCCTTTGCGGGCTTTTTCGGATCGCTGGTGGAAGTGAATGCGCACCTGGCGCGGCGCAGAAACGGGCGCGCCCCGCGGAAGGCGGCGCGGCGGCGGGTGCTGCCGTATTTTTGAGCGGGCCAGCGCGCCGGCCGGAACCGCGCCCCGGCTCAGGCGTAGAAGCGCGTGGTCGCTATTTTCGGAACCGGTTCGCCGATCTCCGTCATGCGCGCGATCAGCCGCTGGCCAAGCTCGTCGGCGATCTTGCGGTACTGCGGGCGTCCGATCAGGTTCACGTGTTCGTGCGGGTCGGCGCGCAGGTCATAGAGATAGCGCTCGACGTAGTTCTGGCTGTGCGGCACGCTCTGGTCGCGGCTGCCGGGATCGAAAATGCAGTATTTATAATGATCGGTGCGGATGGCCCGCTGGAGCGCCTCGGTCCGCATCTGGACCAAGACCTCGTTGCGCCAGCCGGCCTGGCGCCCGCCGGCCAGGTCCATCAGGCTCTTGCCCTGCATCGCGCTGGGCGCTTCGATTCCGGCGGCGGCGAGGATGGTAGGCGGAACGTCCACCAGGCTGACCAGGCGGTCCACCACGCGCCCGGGTTCGAATCCGGGGCCCGAAAAGACCAGCGGAATACGGATCGATCCTTCATCCCAAAAACGGCAGTTACGTTGCCGCATCGGCGAGCCGACCAGTGCTTCCGATGACTTTGCCACCGAGGAATTCACGAAACGCGGCGCTGAGGATCAGCTTCCACCGCTCCCTCTGCGTCAACTGCTCCGCAATCGTTT
>JAUYBU010000479.1 GCA_030693045.1 Bryobacterales bacterium
GCCTGCGCTTCAAAATCGAGCTCTCCTTCAAGCAGGCCGTTCGCACGCTTGGCGCCTACGGCTACCACTTCTGGATGAGGACCATGGACAAAAAAAGAGAAACCCACGATCTATCACTTCTATGTCGCACACCCCTCTCAAAACTTGACACGGTGCACTGCTCTGTCCCCAAAATAAAAGGGGCCATACCAGGCTGACGCATTTTTCCCTAGAAGCGGCGCAGGCTGCGCAGCATCGACCCCGTGTTGCGGCCGTCGGGAAGTTGCACCGTGTCCACCGGCTTCCAGTCCTTGTTCATCGCGCCGACGTAGCGCTCCTTGTTCCGCTCGATGCCCATCAGAATGATGGTGACGTCGCGATAGCGAAGCGCGCGGTATTGCATCGCGCCCTCCTCGCTCTTCCACGCGTCGCCGGCCGGAGAGCCGAGTTTGCGGACCACCGAGTGATAGTCGTCCGCCCAGGTCAGGCCCAGGCTGGACTGGATGATCGCTTCGTAATGCACCCGGTCGCCCGCGCGCCCCCGGTAAATGCTGATCACCAGAAAGCAGGCCAGCACGCCGAACACCAGCGCGCCGATAATCAGTTTCCCGATGCGGCCCTCGGCGCTCGAATCCATGCGCAGCGCCGACATGCCCCCGGGCGGAGCGGCGAACGGTTCGTCACCCGCCGGGGCGGAGGAACTGCCGGCCTTGGGCATCTCCAGAACCCGCCGATCGTGCAGCCACACCTTGCCGGTTTTGTACTCCAGTTCCTTGAGCAGCCCCACGATCATCACCGGCTCGTCGATGCGCGAAACCTCGCCCAGGTACAGGCGCGGCACCCACAGTTCCATGCCGGTCTTGCTGTTGCGAACCAGCATCTCCGACCAGGTGGATTTCCCGTAGACCCACTCGTTGTGCTCGATGCCGAGAATGGGCGGGTAGAAGGAGAATGGCCGCTCGCCAAACTGCTCGAGGGGCGGCGTCATCGGCGGCACGGACATAAGGTGGCTTCCTCAATCTTAGCGCGCGCCGTGAACCGCCGCTGGTGCGGGCCGCGGCAAAGGTGTACAAAGGGAAGGAAAGGAATCTCACACTATGAGCATTCGAAAGGAAGACGCGCTGGAATACCACGCCGCGTCTCCCGCCGGCAAGGTGAGCGTCGTACCGACCAAGCCCTGCCGAACGCAGCGCGACCTCAGCCTGGCCTACACGCCCGGAGTGGCGGTCCCGTGCCTGGAGATTGAACTCGACCCGTCGCTGGCTTACCGCTACACTTCCAAAGGCAACCTGGTGGGTGTGGTGTCGAACGGAACCGCGGTGCTGGGCCTCGGCAACATCGGGGCGCTGGCCGGCAAGCCGGTCATGGAAGGCAAGGGCGTTCTGTTCAAGCGTTTCGCCGATATCGACGTGTTCGACATCGAGCTGGCCTCGGAAGACCCGAAGGAGATCATCCGCGCCTGCCAGTTGCTGGAGCCCACCTTCGGCGGCATCAACCTGGAAGACATCAAAGCGCCCGAGTGCTTCGAAATCGAAGAGGAACTCAAGCGCACCATGAGTATCCCGGTGTTCCACGACGACCAGCACGGCACGGCCATCATCTCCGGCGCCGCGCTGTTGAACGCCGTCGAGCTGGCCGGCAAGCGGATGGACCAGGTGAAACTGGTGGTGAACGGCGCGGGCGCTAGCGGCATTTCCTGCTCCGAGCACTACATCCGGCTGGGCCTGCGGCGCGAAAACATCACCATGTGCGACACCAAGGGAGTGGTCTACAAGGGCCGCAAGGAGGGCATGAACAAGTACAAGGAGCGGTTCGCCAAGGACACCGATGCGCGGACGCTGGCCGAGGCCGTGCGCGGCGCCGACGTGCTGCTGGGCCTGTCCAGCGCCAACTGTTTCACGCCCGAAATGCTGCTGTCGATGGCCGACAACCCCGTCGTGTTCGCCATGGCGAACCCGGATCCCGAGATTCCCTACGATCTCGCGGTAGCGACGCGCTCGGACGTCATCATGGCTACCGGCCGCAGCGACTATCCCAACCAGGTGAACAACGTCCTGGGCTTTCCGTTCATCTTCCGCGGCGCGCTGGACGTGCGCGCGACCGCCATCAACGACGAGATGAAACTGGCCGCCACGCGCGCCCTGGCCGCCCTGGCCCGCGAGGACGTGCCCGACTCGGTGCGGCGCATCTACGGCGTCGAGCGCATGGAGTTTGGCCGCGACTACATCATCCCCAAACCGTTCGATTCGCGCGTGCTGATCTCGGTGGCCTCCTCGGTCGCCAGGGCCGCCATGGACTCCGGCGTCGCGCAGGTTCAGGTGAACATCGAGGAGTACAAGGAGCAGCTCGAACGGCGCCTGGGCAAGTCCCGCGAAGTGATGCGCGGGATGATCCACAAGGCGCAGCGGGCGCCCAAGCGGGTGGTCTTTCCCGAAGGCGAGGAGAGCAAGATGCTGCGCGCCTGCCAGATCCTGCTGGACGAAAAGATCGCCGCTCCCATCCTGATCGGCCGCGAAGAGAAGATCCGCGCTTCCATCGAGGACCTGCACCTGCACCTGGACGGCGTCGAGATCGTCGATCCGGCGAAATCGCCGCGCCTGGCCGCATACACCGAAGCGCTCTACCTGCTGCGCCAGCGCAAGGGCATCACGCTGAGCGAGGCCGGGCAGACGATTCTCAACCGCAACACGTTCGGCTCGGTGATGCTTCATATGGGCGACGCCGACGCGCTGGTGTCCGGTTTGGCGCAGCACTACCCGGACACCGTCCGGCCGGCGCTGCAAGTCATACCCCTGCGAGAGGGGGCGAGCAAAGTGGCCGGCCTCTACGTTCTGATCACGCCCCACGGCCGGACCTACTTCCTGGCCGACACGACGGTGAACATCGATCCGACTCCGGAGGACCTGGCGGAGATCGCCCTGGACGCGGCCGACACGGCCCGCCGCTTCGGCGTCGAGCCGCGCGTGGCGATGCTCTCGTTTTCCAACTTCGGCTCCACCCGCCATCCGCTGGCCGAGAAGGTTCAGCGCGCCACCGAGATCGTCAAGCGGCGCCGGCCGGAACTGATGATCGACGGCGAAATGCAGGCCGACACCGCCGTAGCCCCCGAGATCCTGGCCGAGACTTACCCGTTCAGCTCGCTCGTGGGCGGCGCCAATGTGCTGATCTTCCCGAACCTGGAGGCGGGCAACATCGCCTACAAACTGCTCATGCGCATCGGCGGCGCCGAGGCCATCGGGCCGATTCTGATGGGCCTGTCCAAACCGGTCCACGTCCTGCAGCGCGGCTGCGAGGTCAACGACATCGTGAACATCGCGGCCGTCGCCGTGGTCGAAGCGCAGGAGGCCGCCAGGGTCAAGACTTAGCCGCGGATGAACGCGGATATCTCAACCGGTTATCACGTCGGTTTCCGTATCCGGACCGGCGAGCGCTCTCAGTCGTGTGTCAAAGGTGACAAACACGGCTCCGCTCCGGTGCGCCAGAAACAACAGGTAGGCGTCGGTGACCTGCTTGCTCCCCAGGATTCTGGAAACTGAGGCCCGGCATTCGCCGCCGGCTGGCGATGGGAGCGACTCCAGATAGACATGCAGCGGGTCGCGTGTCAGAACACCCAGCAGCGCGGCCGCTTCGGCCGGTGTCTTCGCCGGCGCGACCGCGGCCGGATTGGATGACAGCCGGATGAAGCCGAGTTCGGTCAGCGCGCAGGTGGCCCAGCGGTCCCGGCTTCGCTCCAGCCTTCTTGTCGCGGCGGCGTGGAACTGGTGGTTCGGCCACGCCAGCGCCAGCAGCACGTTCACATCCAGCAACAGAAGCTTAGAAGATTCCTTCTTCATCGATCACGCGCTCGATTCGCGAAGCGGGAATCACCGGCGCGCCCGGCGGCACCTCAAAGGTGGGAAAACGCCGCGAAGACCTCTTCGGCGCCGGCCGCGGCACAAGGCCCCGGCGCGCCAGGCCGGACAGAACCTTCCCCAGGCGCTCGCCCGAGCTACGGGACAGGTGCATCGCAGCCTGGTAAACGTCGTCGTCCAGTGTTACCGTCGTCCTCACGATTCCAGTCTGATACGCGGATACGCCGATGTCAAGATGTTCCTTGGCGCCGACCCCCAGGCCAGGCCATTCGTAATTCCTCGATCCGGAACAGGCGGCCGGCCAGGTAGTATACCAGTGCGCCCAGCGGAATCGATACGGCGACGTCGGTCAGATAGCCCAGCTTGCCTGCGCCCAGCCACGCCTGAATGCCGTGGCTCGACAGCCAGGTGACCGCCCCCATGGCGGCCGATGCGGCCAGGATCTTCGTCGTGGTCCGGGCCAGCGCGCGGCCGTGGATGCCGCCGATGCGGTTGCGCAGGATCCAGAACAGCGCGACAAATCCGGTGAGGGCGACCGCCGAGGTCGATAGCGCCAGCCCAGCGTGCCTGAGTCCCCCGATCCGGATCATGGTCGACGCCATCATGTAGTTGATGGCGATCGACACCAGGCTGACGTACATGGGGGTGCGGCTGTCGCCCAGCGCGTAGAAGGCGGGCGCCAGCACCTTGATCGCCGCATAGCCGGCCAGCCCGATGGCGTAGCAGGAAAGCGCCAGCGCGGTCTGCCCGGTGTCGTAGGCCTGGAACCTGCCGCCCTGATAGACCGCGCCGATCATCGAACGCCCGAGCACGGCCAGCCCGACCGACGACGGCACGGTGAGCAGAAACACCAGGCCCAGCGAGCGCGCCAGCGTCTTTCGGAACTGATCCATGTCGTTCGCCGCGGCGCTGCGCGAGATCGCCGGCAGCGTCGCCGAAGCGATCGCGACGCCGAACAGCCCGAGCGGAAGCTGCATGAAGCGAAAGGCGTAGGCCAGCCAACTGACCGGCCCGTCCAGCCCTCGCACCGGATCGGCGATGCCGGAGGCGAAGTTGGTGTTGACCATCACGTTGATCTGCACCGCCGCGTTGCCCAGGATGGCCGGGCCCATCATGCGCACGATCTGGCGCAGGCCGGGATCGCGCAGGTCGACGCGAAAGCGCAGGCCGAAGCCGGCGCGGCGCAGCGAGGGCCACTGCGAGACCAGTTGCAGCGCGCCTCCCAAAACGATGCCGATGGCCATGCCCTGGATCGGCGTCAGTCCGATCCGCGGACCCGCCCAGAAGCCCAGCAGCAGGCCGAAGACCACCGAGCCAATGTTGAAGAAGGTGGACGACAGCGCGGGCACTCCGAACCGGTTGCACGCGTTGAGGATTCCCATGGCCTGCGCCGCCAGCGCCACCAGCAGCAGGAACGGGAACATGATCCGCGTCATCTGCACGGCCAATTCGAACTTGCCCGGAGTCGCGGCGAAGCCCGGCGCAAGCAGCCGCACCAGCTCCGGGCTGAAGACCACGCCGGCCACGCAGAGCAGTCCGACGACAACCACGATGGCCGTGGCCACCAGGTTGGCCAGCTCGGCCGCCCGCCGCTTGCCCTTGGTGGCCAGGCACTGTGTGAAGGTCGGGACGAAGGCCGACGAGAGTGCGCCCTCGGCGAACAGGTCGCGGGTCAGGTTCGGGATTCGGAAACCGAGAAGGAAGGCGTCATAGGCCTGGCCGGCGCCGAACAGCCGCGCCATGGCCATCTCGCGGACCAGGCCGCTGACTCGGCTCAACGCCACCGCGGCCGACACGATGCCCGCCGAACGGACCACGCTTGGTTCCGGGCCAGGCATGCCCGACCCCTATGCGCCGTACTGCTCGAAGAAACGCGCCACGGTCATGATGCCCAGGTAGAAATTGTCGACCTTGAATTTCTCGTTGGGCGAGTGCAGCCCGTCGTCGGGCAGCCCCAGACCCAGCAGCACGGAGGGGATGCCGAGATGCTTGGCAAACTCGCCGACAATCGGTATCGACCCGCCCGAGCGGATGAACACCGTGGGCCGGTTCAGCACGGCCGCGAACGCCCGGGCCGCGATGTCGATGGCCGGATGCTCCGGGTTCACCATGACGGCGGGGGCGGAGCTAAGCACCTTGACCGTGGTCTGTATCCCGGCTGGCGTGTTGTCGGCCACGAACTTCTTCCAGGCCGCGATGATCTTCTCCGGCGTCTGGTTGGGCACCAGGCGGAAGCTGACCTTGGCCGTGGCCCGGGCCGGAATCACGGTCTTGGCGCCAGCGCCGGTGAAGCCGCCGCCGATGCCGTGCACTTCCATGGTCGGCCGCGCCCAAACGCGTTCGAACACCGAATAACCGGGCTCGCCGGTCAGCGCCGTGGACCCGACTTCCTTCTCCAGAAAATCCTTCTCGCTGAACGGCAGGCTGTCCCAGCTCGCTTTTTCGGCGGGCGCCGGCGCCGCGACTTCGTCGTACATGCCGGGGACCTGGATGTGACCCTGGGCGTCCTTGGCTTTGGCCAGCAGCTCGATGAGCCCGAACAAAGGGTTCGGCGCCGCGCCGCCGTAGAGGCCCGAGTGCAGGTCGCGCGACGGGCCAATGGCTTCGACTTCCGTATAGACCAGGCCGCGCAGTCCGATGCACAGCGTCGGCATCCCTTCGGCGTACAGCGCCGTGTCGGAGACCAGCGCGATGTCCGCCTTGAGCCGGACCGGGTTCTCGGCGACGAACTTCGAAATGGATTCGCCGCCGACCTCCTCTTCGCCCTCGACGATGAACTTGAGATTCAGCGGGGGCGCGCCGTGAACCGCGCGCAGCGCCTCGATGGCCTTGACGTGCATGTACAACTGGCCCTTGTCGTCAACCGCCCCGCGGGCGTAGAGATTTCCGTCGCGCACGGTGGGCTCGAACGGCGGCGATTTCCACTCTTCCAGCGGGTCGGCCGGCTGCACGTCGTAGTGGCCGTAGCACAGCACCGTGGGCTTGCCGGGCGCGTGCAGCCAGTCGGCGTAGACCAGCGGATGCTTACCGGTAGGGATGATTTCGACGTTCTCCATCCCGACGGCCTTCAAACTGCCGGCGACGAACTGAGCGGCCCGCTCGATATCGCCCCTGTTCTCGGGAAACGTGCTGATACTCGGGATCCGGATGAACTCCTTCAGCTCTTCGAGAAACCGGTCTTTGTTGTTCTGAACGAACGCGTCGGTAGCCTGGGACATGCCCCATTATACCGGCCTATTTCGGGGACAGGCTACGAAATCCCGAAACTCTTCGCCGGCCGCGATGGGGAAGCGAATTTCGGGATTTCGTAGCCTGTCCCCGAATTAGGCGCCTCAGCCCGGCTTCATCACCGCGATGTAGCCCAGGTTGCGGTAAAGCTGCTTGTAGTCCAGCCCGAAACCGATCACGAAGCGGTCCGGGATCTCGAAGCAGCGGAACTCGACCGGCACCTGGACGATGCGGCGCGGCGTGCGGTCGAGCAGCGTGCAGATGGCCAGCGAGTTCGGGCCCCGCCCGGACAGCGTCTGCAACAGGTAGCGCGAGGTGAAACCGGTGTCGACGATATCTTCCACCAGCAGCACGTCGTCGCCTTCGATGCCTTCGTCCAGGTCCTTGGCGATGCGCACCAGGCCGGGCGTGCCCACGCTATTGGCGAAACTTGAAATCGCGAGAAAGTCGATCTTCACCGGAATCGAAATCTCGCGCGCCAGCGCGGTCAGGAAAAACACCGAGCCTTTCAGCACGCCGATGAGCTTGAGGTTGCGGTCGCGGTACTTCGCGGAGATCTCGGCGGCCACCTCCTTGATTCGCTGCTGGATCTGTTCTTCGGTGAAAAGGACGCGCTCGAGGTTGGGTGGTTGCTGGCTGCTCATAGTTGGGCGGCTCGTTCGCCCAGTCCGTGCTTAAAGATCAGGTTCTGAAAATCCTTCTGGTAAAAGACCTGGATGTTGACCTGCGGGTAGATGGTCTTGAGCAGCTTCACCTTGTGGTTCTTCTTGGTCACCAGCGACTGTTTCATGGTGGTGAGTTCGACATGCATGTCGAACTCCGGCAGATAGAAATCCGGAGTGAAGGCTTCCAACACCTTGCCGTCGCGGTCCCACTGGATGGGGAAACTGTGCGGCTCGTACTCCCAGGCGATGCGGTAGAAGTCGAGCAGATTGGCGAAGATCTCTTCGCTGGGGTGCGAAAACTGGTTCCGCTTGATGCTGGCCTTGCCCGCCGGGGCGATGCCGTGGCGGGCCAGTTGCAGGCGGATCTGAAACTGGATCTGCGCCGCGGTGGCGGAGGACAAAAGCCCCTGTTCGAGAATGCCCCGGATCTTTGCGGCTTCCTCCAGCAGCGCGGCCATGTGCTCGCTATCCAGGGCCTCCGAGTTCAGGGTGATATCGAACAGCGTGGCCGGCGCCGTCACGCGCCCGAACCGCCTCTTGCGCTCCTGACGCCGGGCCGCCTCGAGTTCGCCGAGCGACCCGCGCGCAGCCGCGCGATCCAGCCCGCGGTCGATCATCAGCGCGCCGACGCGCCGCGCCTCCGGCGCCACCACGTCCACCCGCAGCCAGTTCGGGAAATTGCGGAACAGCAGTTCCGCTCCTGCCGTCGCGACCACCAGATGATGCTCGGTGGCCAGCCGCGCCAGAATGTGAGCGGCCACGTGACGCCAGGCGCGATCCGGGATTGCGGCGTCGGCGCCGAACTCCTCGGCGATCATCGCGCCGAGCCGCGAATCGTTCACCAGCTCGAATTGCAGCCGCTGAGCGGTGAGCCGAGCTACTTCCTCATGGTGCGAACCGGGTTCGCCGGAAACCGTGATGAGCCCCATCGCCTGTCGTTGAAGCCGCTGGCCCGGGGCCGGCGACTCCTGTTATGGTACCAGCATGGAGAGTGACCGCAGGAGCTTCCTGATTCAAGCCGGCGGCGCGCTGCTGGCTTCGGCCTCTCACGCCGCGCCGCGCGAGGTGCGCGCCGATGTCGCCGTCATCGGCGGCTCGACCGGCGGCTGCGCGGCCGCGCTGGCCGCGCTGAGAGACGGCTTGCGCGTGGTGATGACCGAGGAGACGGATTGGGTGGGAGGCCAGCTCACCTCGCAGGGCGTCCCGCCGGATGAGCATCCGTGGATCGAATCTTTCGGCGCGACTGAACTCTATCGCGGCTACCGG
>JAUYBU010000556.1 GCA_030693045.1 Bryobacterales bacterium
AGCACGTCACGGGCCGAGTCAACGCATACTCCTGACAGACCCTTCCAAAGGGTTCTTGCCGGGCGGACTCGGCGGAAGCCGCCTTACTCGAATAACGGTAACATCTTCTTCAGCTCGGCTTCGCTGGCGCGACGGCCGTACTCGCAGAATTCAAATGCCTCGGCGTGACGGACGGCTTTGGCCTTTTCGGGGCCGTACCACTTCGCCAGAGCTTGCCGGACCGCCGGCTCGGGCGCGGGGCCCCTTCGCTTCTCGAGCCATTTCCGGCGCTCGGCCGGGTCGGTCGGAACGTCGACTCCGCCGCCCCAGCACTTGGGCTGCGCTTCGTAGAACTGCGACGGTTCCGCCTCGTAGGCGTCGAGCTTCTTCTGCCACACGTCGTCGACGCTGATGGCGATATCGGGGCTGAACGGTTGAGGCTTCCGGAAGCCGTCCTCGTAGTACAGAAACACCGGGTTCCTTCGCAGCGGAGGGGCGTCGGTAACCACCATCGGGATGAGAACCATGAACGCCGCGTCCTGGACCAGAATGCTGGTGTAGCGATGGTCGGGGTGGTAATCGTAGGGCCGCGGCGAGAGCACGATGTCGGCATTCCACTGGCGGATCAGCCGGATGATCTGCTTGCGAACCTCGAGCGTGGGCAGCAATTCGCCGTCGTGGTTATCGAGCACGTCGTATTCGGCGATGCCGAGCTTCCGGGCCGCCTCCTGGGCTTCGGCGCGCCGGCGCTTGGCCAGCGCTCCCCCGCCCTGCTCGCAATGCCCGGCGTCGCCGTTGGTCACCGAGACAAACTTCACCAGGTGACCTTTGGCGGCGAACTTGGCGGCCACGCCGCCGGCCCTGATCTCGGCGTCGTCCGGGTGCGCGCCGAAGGCGATCACCCGGATCTTGTTGTCCTGCGCAACCGCCGCGCCGGTTCCCAGCGCGACCATGATGCCCGCCACAATCAAACACGATTTCATAAGCAGCTCCGTTTCCTTGGTTACCAATTGATTTGGGATTCCCGTTCCGGGTCCCCTTGCAGTTGCCAGCATACAACAGACGCACTTCACGCCCCACTGCGGTCGACCCGTTGATACAATGCCAGTCGGAGGTACTTCACGTCATGAAACGCCCGCTTTATTTTTGTATCCTCTTATTCGCCGCCGCCACCCTGTGGGGACAAGGCTCGGTCACCATTTTCGGAACGATCACGGACTCGACGGGCGCGGTGCTGCCGAACATCGCCGTCACCGTCGCCAACACGCAGACCGGGGCGGTGCGCCAGACCGTCTCGACGGCGGCGGGCACGTATGTGGTCTCGCAGTTGCCCGTGGGCACGTACTCGGTGAGGGTCGAGGCATCCGGTTTCAAGACCTTCGTGCAGGACAACATCCGGGCGCAGATGGATGAAAACCGCCAGGTCAACATCCAGATGGCGCTCGGCGGGGTAACCGAAAGCATCGAGGTCCAGGCCGAGATCACGCAAGTGGAGACGCGCTCGGGCGCGTTGCGCGAGGTGGTGGACTCGGCGCGCATCGTCGAGCTTCCGTTGAACGGCCGCAACGCCATCCAGTTGCAGTACATGGTGCCGGGCACGGGCGGCCGCGCGGCGGCGGGCCAGGCGCAGAACGAGTCGGTGTCGATCAACGGCACGCGCACCAATTCCAACAACTACTCGCTGGACGGCGGCGACAATCACGACCCGTATTTCAATACGCCGTCGGTGTTCCCCAACCCGGACGCGCTCGAGGAGTTCAGCGTGCAGACCAGCTCCTACGGCGCCGACAAGGGCCGCAACGCCGGCGCCTTCGTCAACGCCGTGACCCGCTCGGGCACCAACGTCTTTCACGGCACGCTGTTCGAATTCCTGCGCAACGAAAAGCTGAACGCCCGGAATTTCTTCGCCAACAACGTGCCGCCGTTCAAGCGCAGTCAGTTCGGCGGAACCATCGGCGGGCCGGTGGTCAAGGACAAGACGTTCTTCTTCTTCACCTACCAGCGCACGGCCGAACGCAGCACGCCGGGTTCGGTGACCTCCACTGTGCTCACGGAGCCGCAGCGCAAGGGTGATTTCACCGGTCTGAACAAGGTGTTGAAGGATCCGCTGGGCGGCAACATCCCGAACAACATCATCCCCGCCAGCCGGCTCTACGCTCCCTCGGTGAAGTTTCTGGACGCGTTCGTTCCGCTGCCCAACCGGCCGCAAGGCCTGCTGACGTTCGCCAGCGGGCAGACGCGGGACAACGACCAGTACGTCGGCAAGGCCGACCACCGTCTCAGCGACGCGGACCAACTCTCCGGCCGGCTGCTTTACAGCTTCGACGATTTCGCGCAGGAGACCGGAAATATTCCCGGCTTCCTGGCGGGCATCAAGTATTGGAACTGGAACGCGGCGGCCACGCACACGCATATCTTCAGCCCCACCGTGCTCAACAGCTTCACGTTCTCCTTCGACAAAATCGATCGCCGCCAGTTGCCTATCGTGCCCGGCAACAAGAGCTGGATCGACTTGGGCGCCAAGTTCACGCGCGCTGTCAAGGGCGACTATCTGGTGGGGCACGACACCGCGCTGGACGGCTATTTCCAGGCCTTCTCGCGCTTCCCGCTGAATCACTTCCGGCAGAGCTGGCAGTTTTCCGAGTTGCTGAGTCTCACCCGCGGATCGCATTTCGTCCGCTTCGGAGGGGATCTCCGGCGTTCGCTGTTGGACATGCAGGAACTGTTCCAGTGCGACCCCCAGGTTCGCTTCGGAGCCAACTACACCGGCGATTCGGCGCCCGATTTTCTGCTGGGCCGGCCCAGGCAGATCACCCAGATCGCGCAGGTCCATAACCAGCCCCGCACGACCGAAATCGGCGTGTTCGCGCAAGACGACTGGAAGATCTCCCGCCGGTTGACCCTGAACCTGGGCTTGCGGTGGGACCCGTTCTTCCCCTTTAGCGACGCCATGAACACGTTTTCGCAGGTCCGGGTGGGGCAGAAGTCCACCGTGTTCCCGGTGGCGCCGGCGGGGATTGTGTTCTCGGGAGACTCCGGGGTGCCCAACGCCACCATCAAGAACCAGTGGGGCAATTTTGGGCCTCGCTTCGGCTTCGCGATCGATCCTACCGGCGCCGGCAAGGCCAGCGTCCGCGGGGGCTACGGGCTGTTCTACTCGCAGGTCCGGCAACAGGCCAACAACCAGGTTTCCACCAACCAGCCGTTCTCCATCAAGCTGATCGTCAACACTCCCACGGGCGGCCTGGAGAACCCCTATTCGGAGTCGGGGAACCCGTTCCCCTTCACGCCTCCGCAATCGGCCCAGGAGAAGGCCGCCTATAAGTTCCTGACGCCCCTGACCGTCACCGAGTGGGACCCCGACTTCCGCAACGCCATCGTGCAGCAATGGAACCTCAGCCTCCAACGGCAGTTCTTCGGGAGTTACATCGCCAGCGTGGCCTATGTCGGCAGCAAGGGGAACCACCTGTTCATGGCGAACGAGTTGAACCCTGGCATTTACGCGCCGGGCGGCAGGCCGCTCGACCAGCGGCGCCCGCTGTATCCGACGTTCGCCACCATTTCGGACCAGGCCAGCTTCGGCAACTCCATCTATCACTCCTTGCAGCTCAGCCTGAACAAGCGGCTCTCCAAGGGGCTGACCATCCTGGCCAATTACACCTTCGCGAAACTGATCGACGATTCCTCCGGCGATGGCTCCGTGCCCTCCAACCCCTTCAGCTACAGGAACCAGAGGGGCCCGGGCGACTTCGACATCCCGCACCGCTTCATCGGTTCCTACATCTGGCAGTTGCCGAAACTGGAGCGCCTGCACCCGCTGCTGCGGCACGTCGTCGGCAGTTGGGAAACCAACGGCCTGGTCACGCTCGAAAGCGGCCGCCCGTTCTCGGTGACCTCCGGCAGGGACAACTCCGGTTCCGGCATGAACGCGGATCGGGCGGATGTCGCCGGCGATCCGCATCTGGACACCGGGCGGCCGCGCGCCCAGTTGATCGACCGGTATTTCAACACCGCCGCATTCGCGCAAAACCCGGCGGGAACTTTCGGAACCTCGGGACGCAACATCCTGCGCGACCCGGGCACGGCGACGGTCGATTTCGGAATGATCAAGGGCTTTCCGATTCACGAGCGGCACCGCCTGCAATTCCGCGCCGAGATGTTCAACCTGTTCAACCGGGTCAACCTGGGCCGGCCGAATGCGAACCAGTCGGCCGCCACTTTTGGCAGAATCACGGGCGCGGACTCGCCCCGCGTCATCCAACTGGCGCTCAAATATATGTTCTGAGCGGAGATTCCAATGCAGCGCACGATTTCATTCACGCTCAACGGCAAGCCGGCGCGCGTGACGGTCGACGACCAGCGCACGCTGCTGTGGGTGCTGCGTGGCGACTTCGGCCTCACCAGCGTCAAGTTCGGCTGCGGCGCCGCGCTGTGCGGCGCCTGTACGGTCATCGTGGAAAAGGCGGCGGTCCGTTCCTGCGCCACCCCAATCAAGGACGTCGCCGGCAAGCGGGTGCTGACGATCGAGGGGCTGAGTCAGGACCGGGAGCTTCACCCGATCCAGGACGCCTTCCTCAAGCGTCACGCGTTTCAGTGCGGCTTCTGCACGCCCGGGATGATTCTCAGCGCCTATGCGCTGCTGCTCAAGACGCCGCGGCCGGCGCGCGCCGAAATCATCCGGCACATGGACGACAACCTGTGCCGCTGCGGCTCGCACGTGCGCATCGTCGAGGCCATCCAGGAGGCCGCAGGCTCGATGAAAGGCGGCGCCCGATGAGCCCGGAGAACCCGACTCGCCGCGAGGTGCTGGGCTTGGCGGGCTCGGGCCTGTTCGTGATCTTCCCGGCCCAGACGCCCCGGCCGGGCTACCCGGCCGACTTCAACGCATACCTGCGCATCGACGCCGATGGCCGGGTCACTTGTCTGGTCGGCAAGGTCGAACTGGGACAGGGATCCAAGACCGCGCTGGCGCAGTTGCTGGCCGAAGAACTGGACGTCGCGCTGGAGTCGGTGGACATGGTGATGGGCGACACCGACGTCTGCCCGTGGGACGGGGGCACGCACGGTTCGCTGAGCATCCGGCAGTTCGGCCCGGTGTTGCGCGGCGCCGCGGCCGAGGCCCGGGCGGTGTTGCTGGAACTGGCGGCCGAACGACTCGGCGCGCCCGTGGGCCGGCTCCAGGTGAAGGCCGGCGTGGTCACCGACTCGCAGGCCGCGGGCCAGCGCGTCACCTATGCGCAACTGGTTCAGGGCAAGCGCATCGAGCGGCATCTTGAGAAAACACCGCTGAAGGCCGTTGCGGGCTACACCGTGGTCGGCCAATCGCCCCGGCGCAAGGATGCGCTCGACAAGGTCACCGGCCGGGCCAAGTACGCCGGCGACATGGCGGTTCCGGGCACGCTGCACGCGCGAATTCTCAGGCCGCCGGCGCACGGCGCGACGTTGAAAGACGCCGACACCACGGCCGCCGAGAAGGTTGCCGGGGTGCGGGTGGTGAAGGACGGCGACATGGTGGCCGTGCTCCACGAGCGGCGCGATGTGGCCGACCAGGTGCTGGATCTGATCAAGGCCCGGTTCGACCGCCCTCGGCCGGGCCAGGACGACAAGACCATCTTCGACCACCTGCTCAAGGCCGCGCCGGAAGGCCGCGTGGTGGACCAGAGCGGCGACATCGTGCAGGGCGCGCAGGCCTCCGAGAACCTGGTCGAGAAAACCTATCTCAACAGCTACGTCGCGCACGCCGCCATGGAAACCCACTCGGCCACCGCCATGATCGAGGGCGGCAAAGTCACCGTGTGGGTGGGGACGCAGTCTCCCTTTGGGGTCCAACAGCAGGTGGCGCAGGCGCTGGGCTTCACGCCGCAAAACGTGCGCGTGGTGACGCCCTATGTCGGCGGCGGCTTCGGCGGCAAGAGCGCGGCCCGGCAGGCCATCGAAGCGGCGCGGCTGGCCAAGCTCACCGGCAAGCCGGTGCAGGTGGTCTGGGACCGCGCCGAGGAGTTCTTCTACGATACGTTCCGGCCGGCGGCCGTGGTAACCATCGTGTCCGGCCTGACCAGGGCCGGAAAAATTTCCGTCTGGGACTACAAGGTTTACTGCGCCGGCGACCGCGAGTGCAAGCAGTTCTACGACATCCCGCACCAGCGCACGGTTTCGGCCGGCGGCTGGAGTGGAGCCAGCACTCCGGGCCTGCACCCGTTCGGCATCGGACCGTGGCGCGCGCCGTCGGTCAACACCAACACCTTCGCCCGCGAATCGCACATCGACATTCTGGCGAACAAAGCGGGCGTCGACCCGGTCGAGTTCCGCCTCGGTCACCTCTCCGACAAGCGTGTGCGGAGGGTGCTGGAGGCCGCCGCGAAGCAGTTCGACTGGAAGCCCGCGCCGACGCCCAGCCGCCGGGGCGTGGGTGTGGCCTGCGCCATCTACCTGGGCACCTACGTCGCGACCATGGCCGAGGTGACGGTGGATAAGAGCACCGGGCGTGTCGAGGTCAAGCGCGTGGTCTGCGCGCAGGATCAGGACGTCACGGTCAGTCCAGACGGCTCGCGCCAGCAGATGGAAAGCAGCATCACCATGGGTCTGGGCTACGCGCTCACCGAGGAGGTGCGCTTCAAGGACGGCGAGGTCCTGGAGCGCAACTTCGACACTTACCGGATCCCGCGTTTTTCGTGGCTGCCCAAGATCGAGACGGTGTTGATCGAGAACCCGGAGACGCCGGCCTCGGGCTGCGGCGAACCGCCCATAGTCACCATGGGCGCGGTGGTCGCCAACGCGATTTTCGACGCCGTGGGGGCCCGGATGTTCCAGTTGCCGATGACGCCGGCGCGCATCCTGGAGGCGCTCAAGCGGGGGTGAGGCGCGCCGGTCCTCGGCGTGGTGGGATATGTCTCCTGACTTGTCCAGCCCCCAAGGCGACGGCCGGCCAACAGGACAAGACAGGAGTCATGTCCCACGGCGCTGCATCGCTGCGGCAAGCTTCCGAACTCCCGTGCACACACCGCTGAAACGGCGCGGCCGGCCGAATCGGAGTTTCGAGGTTACGTAGCCTGTCCCCGGAATTGCCTGGAGGAATGGAATGCACGCTTCGGAAGTTAAGGCAGGGGAGCGGGTGAAGGACGTCCGTTTCACGGAGGACACCATGGCGGTGGACCTCCTGGACGGGCGCACGATTATTGTTCCCCTGGCCTGGTACCCAAGGCTGCTGGACGCTACCTTGGAACAGCGTCGAAACTGGCGGATTAGCGGCGCTGGTTACGCTATCCACTGGCCGGAGGCAGATGAGGATCTGAGCACGGAAGGATTCTTGCGGGGCGCCCCCGCCGCGCCGGAGCCGGCGCGGACCGGGGGTAAGATGCGGATCTCGAGAGTGTCTCTGGGGCTCTGAAATGGGGGACACGCCTGTGTCCCAGGTCAAGCGATGGGTTCCGTAAGACTAGCCCGGAGTGTCCCCGGGTGCTGTTGGAGGGACACGCCTGGGTCCCGGGCCGGGCGATGGTTTCCGTAAGATTAGCCCGGAGTGTCCCCGGGTGCTGTTGGGGGGACACGCCTGTGTCCCAGGTCAAGCGATGGGTTCCGTAAGACTAGCCCGGAGTGTCCCCGGGTCCGGCGCCGTCAATCGTTGCCGCTGGCGGTTCGGGTCAGCGCGGCGTCGATCTGGGCGGGGGTCAGACTCTCCACCTTGCCCGAGATGTTCATGGAGCAGAACTTGGGCCCGCACATCGAGCAGAAGTGAGCGTCTTTGAAGCCTGCCTCGGGCAGCGTCTCGTCGTGCATGGCGCGGGCGGTTTCCGGGTCCAGCGCCAGTTCGAACTGGCGGTTCCAGTCGAAGCGGTAGCGGGCGCGCGAAATCTCGTCGTCGCGGTCGCGGGCCCCGGGACGCCGGCGCGCGATGTCGGCGGCGTGCGCGGCGATCTTGTAGGCGATGATTCCGGCCTTGACGTCCTCGCGGCCCGGCAGCCCCAGGTGCTCCTTGGGCGTGACGTAGCACAGCATCGAGGCGCCGTACCAGCCAATCATGGCGGCGCCGATGGCGGAGGGGATGTGGTCGTAGCCGGGGGCGAAGTCGGTCACCAGGGGCCCCAAGGTATAGAAGGGCGCCTCGTGGCACAGCTCCAGCTCCTTCTCAACCTGCAACTGGATCTGGTCCATGGGCACGTGGCCGGGGCCCTCGATCATGACCTGCACGTCGCGGTTCCAGGCGGCCGTGGTCAGCTCGCCGAGGGTTTTGAGTTCGGCAAACTGCGCCTCGTCGCTGGAATCGGCGACCGAGCCCGGCCGCAGGCCGTCGCCGAGCGAGAAAGTCACGTCGTACTTCTGGAAAATCTTGCAGATATCGTCGAAGCAGTCGTAGAGGAAGTTCTGCCGGTGGTTCTTCACCATCCACTCGGCCAGGATCGCGCCGCCCCGGCTGACGATGCCGGTCAGCCGGCGCGTGGTCAGGGGAACGTGCTGAATGAGCACGCCGGCGTGAATGGTCATGTAGTCGACGCCTTGCGCGGCCTGCTCCTCGATCACCTCCAGCATCAGGCCGGCCGACAGGTCCTCGGCGCGGCGCACGCGGCTTAGGGCCTCATAGATGGGCACCGTGCCGACGGGAACGGAGGAGCTTTCGATAATGGCCCTGCGAATCTCGGCGATGTCGCCGCCGGTGGAAAGATCCATCACCGTGTCGGCGCCGTAGTGAACCGCGTAGCGGAGCTTTTCGAGTTCTTCGGCGATGTTCGAGGCCGTCGCCGAATTGCCGATATTGGCGTTGATCTTGCAGCGGGTCGCCACGCCGATGCCGATCGGCTGGAGGCCGCGGTGGTTGATGTTGGCCGGTATGATCAGGCGGCCTCGGGCGACCTCGTCCCGCACCAGTTCCGGTTCGAGCCGCTCGCTCTGGGCGACATGCCGCATCTCGCCCGTGATCGTTCCCTGGCGCGCGTAGCGCATCTGGGTCCGGACGGGGTCGTTGGCACGCGCGTCGATCCATTGATTCCGCATGGCAACTCCCAGTGTACGATACGACCCGAGTATGGCACCCGCGGGCGCCGGCCGCAATTCTTCCTGAGGCATTCCCGTCCCGTTCCTAAGGGGTTTCACTCGTAGTCAATGAACGCGTAGGAACTTAGTATGGAAAGTGAGGGAACAGGCAGGCCGCGCATGCGTTGCTTATTGTGTGGGAAACGTCTGGCTCTGCTAAGGAAGCTTACCGACGGCGAATTCTGCTCGTCCGCCCATCGCAAGCGTTACCTGGAGGAAGAACAGAACCTGGCTCTGGCCCGGTTGGTGGACGAAGGAAAGCGCGCCGAGCGCGCCCGCTCCCCGCGTCGCCCGGATGCGACTCCCTCGGGCACCCAGCGGGCCGCGGAGACGGCTGGATTTCGGCCGGCCAAGTTCGACGTCGCGCCGGGGACGTTTTCTCCGACGGTTCGGCCGCAACCGTTGGAGCAGACCCCCCAAGCCTGCCTAATCGAACGGCCTGGACGAGGGACGGCGGCCACCCGGCCGTTGCACGCATTGCAGAGCGCGCTGGTGGAGTACCAGCCGCGCATGTCCGCCGCCGCTCCCGTGCCAGTGGTCGCGGGGTCGCCCGGGGAGCCGCTTCTTCCGGCGTCACTTCCCAGCCCGATTGTGCGCCCGGCCTCACCCCAGGCCGCCCGGCCTCAGCCAGCCGGTCTGACCGAGCTGGATCCCCGCGATCCGAGAGATTCGGCCCGGGTTTCGGTTCGCCGCCCCAAGGCTTCCATCTTCTTGAAATTAATTCCGCCGACGGCTCCCTCGCCCGGCGACCTTGGGCGAAAGCAGCCGCGTCCGGCGTCGCTTCTGTTGGGTGACCGGTTGGACACGGCCGAAGCCACCCATCGCGCCATCGCGCTCGCCGAGCCGGCGGCCTTTCCACCTGGAGCGGCCAGGATCGGAAGGGAGGCGCTGGAACTTCGAGTCACCAGCATCGCAGCCGAACTCACTCTTGGAACGGACCGTGTCGCCGCATCCGGAGAACTCGCCCCGGCGGTTTCGTGGCAGCCCTTGGCGCGCGCTGGAGCGAAGTCCCAAACTCGCTGGCAAAGCCTTCCTAATGAGTGGCTTACCGCGTATTTGTGCTATCCGGTGGGGCGCCAGGCGAGGTTGGAAAGCACACCTGCGGCGGCCTCCTCCGCCCGGGTCGAAATCACACCGGCGGGCCTGGCGCGGGACCACGTTGCCGGAGCCGTCCTGGTTGCCGAACCACTACCCGTTCCGGCCCCGGTAACGCCGGGCCGCAACGTCGCTCCGCGAGATCCGTCTCCCGACGCCGCCGGGCTGGTCCATCCTGGTCAAATGGCCCCCGATCGTCACCAGGCGCGTCCGTTGAGTCCGCGGAGCGAGTGTTTTGGGCTTTCCATGGCGTTTCCGTCGTCGGCCGCCCTCCCGGCGCCTGCGTTGGAGTGCGAAGCCGAGCCCGGGCACGGCGCCCTTTCGCCGGCATCTCTTCCGGCGGCGACGCGGTGCACGGATTCCAGAGCCATGCCCCCGGTTCTTGCGGCGCAAGGTCTCTCGTGGCGCACGTCTCTCAAGGCCGCGATTGCGCCCTGCCCGGAGCTCCAGGCGGTCGATCTTCCAAGTCCGGCGTCCCTGGCGGCGGCGCGGCACATGGATTCCAGAGCCATCCCCCCGGTTCTTGCGGCGCAAAGTCCCTCCCGTCACACCTTTCTCAAGGCCGCGATTGCGCCCTGCACGGAGCTTCAGGCGGTCGATCTTCCGGATCCGGCGCCTCTTCGAGCGGCGACGCGGCGCATGGATTGCAGAGTCTATTTTCCGGTTCTTGCGGCGCATGGTCCCGCCTGCCGAACCTCTCTCAAGGCCGCGCTTGCACCCTGCCCGAAGCTCCAGGCGGTCGATCTTCCGGATCCGGCGTCCGGCGTCCCGCTGAGACCGCGGGCGATGACCGCCGGGCTGCTGCCGCCGGTGCCGCCGGACGTGGCGTGGCAGTTGTCTTCGCCGGTGCGCGTCGCGGCGCCTGGGGAATTGGCGGCGCTGGTGGCCCTGAAGTGGTCGTTCGCGCCGTGCCGTCCGGCCAGAAGTGGCGGAAAGGGCTCCCTCGCGCTCCAGTTCCCGGCGAAACCCCTGGCGCCCAAACTCGCCCTTGGAACGATACTCTCGACGCAGTCGGAAAGGGAGATCGAGGAGGCGGCCACACTGGCCGGATTGGGTGGCAAGCTGGCGCCGTGGATGGCCGTTTCACGCTTCTGGAAGACCGCTCCGGCGGACCTGAAGTGGCTGTCGGTCGCGCTTCCCGCGGTGTTGCTGGTGGCGCTGGTTTCGGCTGTTGGCTGGCTCCCCT
>JAUYBU010000362.1 GCA_030693045.1 Bryobacterales bacterium
CGGCCGAACCGCGACCTTCACCATGGACGGCCGCAGCAGGCGTCCCCGGAAGTTATAGCCGCGCTGATACTCCTCGATCACCGTTTGGTCGCCGGCTTCGCCGGTCTGAACCATCTCGACGGCGTGATGCAGGTTCGGATCGAACGGTTGCCCGGCGGCCGCGATCGGCTCCAACCCGAGTCTCCCGAGCGACTCGAACAGCCGCTGCCAGATCAGGTCCATTCCGCGCTCGTACTCTTTGTCGGCGCATTCGACTTTGAGGGCGCGCTCGAAATCGTCCACCACCGGCAGCAGCGCGCGAACGCTCTCCATGCCGGCGAACTCGACCAGTTCCGTCCGCTCGCGCGCGACGCGACGCCGGAAATTCTCGAACTCGGCCTGACGCCGCACCAGGCGGTCGCGCAACTCGGCGTTCTCTTGGGCCAGTTGGTCCCTCTCGGCGGTAATGGATTCCAACTGCGCGGTGGGTTCGGCGGCCAAGACGCCGTCCGTTGCGGCAGCCGCCGGCTCGGCGGTTTCTGCGACAGAATTGGATTCTTCCATGGTTCGGATGACAGCTCTCTGCTTTTTAGGGTAGCAGACCGGCGAAAGCGGGTTAATCCGGCGTCTGGCGGATTGCCTGGCCCACGTAGAAGACCACCGACATCACCCGCACATAGTTCATTCGCATGGGACCCAGAACCGCGATCTTGGCCGCCAGCCCCGCCGGCATCGCCACCGAGAGCCCGATCAGGGAAAGCTCCCGCATACTGGGATGAGCTTCGCCAAGGCCGATCTTCACGGCCACCTCGCCCGCGCCTTGCTCCAGGAACTGGTCCAGCAGGCTCAGCATTCGCTTCTTCTCTTCCAGCGCGTGGAACAGTTCCCGCATCTTCTCGCGGGTCAGGTGCAGATCCAGCCCCACCAGGTACGACGCCCCGTCCATATGCAGTTCGGGCGCGGGGCCGATGTCCAGCAAACCCTTGCCGTAAAGCAGGTTCAAACGACTCAGGATTTCGTCGTACGCCGCGCTTTCGGTTTCCAGCCTGCGCCCCAGTTCCTCGCGGATGCGATCCAGCGGCCAGCCCGAGAACTCCCGGTTGATGTAGTTCCGGATCGAGACCAGGTCGTCCTGCTTGAGCTGCTCGTCGAGCACCACCACGCGGTTGCGCACCATCCGGTCGCAGGTGACCACCACCGCCAGCACGCGCCGGTCGCCGAGCGAGATCAGTTCAATCTGGTCCAGGCTCTGGCTGGAGGTGGGAATGGCGGCCGCGATTCCGATATTCCGGGTCAGCTCGGTGAGCAGGTGCGACGAGCGCTCGACGCGCTCCTCGACCGTGTCGGCGGAGGAGAACTCGGCGCGCAGGCGTTCGGCGTCCAGTTGCGGCAGACGCCTGGTTCGCAGCGAGGCGATGTAGCTTCGAAAGGCCTTTTCGGTGGGCACGCGGCCGGCCGAGGTGTGAGGCTGGGCCAGGTACCCGTCGTCGCACAAATCGGACATGATGTTGCGAATCGACGCCGCGCTGAGCGAACCACTGCGCCGCCGGGAGATGGTCCGCGAACCCACCGGCTCGCCGGTCTCGATGTACTCCTCGACGATGGAATGCAACACTTCGACATTTCGCGACGGCTCTGGCGACGGTCTGCTCATGGCCTCTGGGGGGACACCGCCCCCCACTTCCATTCTACGGTACGGTTTCCGCTGATACAATACGAGCCAATTGCAGAATTCGCCGAACGACCGCTCCCCGGCCATGCCGGCAGTCGCTCCGCACGCATTAGTGTGGGCGCCGGCGCTTACGCCGCGTCTTCTATCGCGATAACCAAGCGTTTGCCGACCAATTCAAGCGCGGTCTCGATTCTCTCGGGCCGCGTTGCGTGAGCGGGGTCCAGCATGCGGCGCACCACCGTCTCCCGGCAGCCCAGCCGGCGGGCAAGCTCGCTGTTGGTGATTCGCTGCTGCCGCGTTGCCGAGTACAGGGCTAGTTTCGGCGCAATCCAAAGCGGGACTGAGACCAGCCGCTGGCCGCGCTTGGCGGGCGACGGCGGCGGGATCTCCTCCTTGCGGGACATACGGATTGCGATCACGCTTCCGAGGCAGTCGGCCGCTTCAGCCATCGCCTCCGCGAAGTCCTTCCCGTCCGTGACAGCCTCCGGGAAATCCGGGAACCTCACGACCAGCCGGCCATCTTCGTCGGCCGTGAACCTCGCCGGGTATCCGAACGTGAACATAAGCGCCTCCTCAAAGATTCTGGGGCTCGATTCCCAGGTCAGAGCACATCGCGCGGAGCAGGCCCTTGCCGATCTCCTTCTTGGGATCCTTCAACGTCGTGATCCCACATCCAAGGCAAATCCGGCCATGGCTACCCTTGCCCTCCGACGGCTCATAGGCATAGTGAAGACCCCTCCGATGCGCCAACCGCCCGAGCTTGCGAAGGAACTCCCTGCCTTTCACGTTCGCAATATCGCACAAAAGTGTGCGAGAGTCAATACGGGCTTGCCCGCGTGACTTAGGTGTCCGCCGGCCTGGGAAGGCATGCGCCCTGGCGCAGTCGTGGGACAATAGTGCAACGTGAGAGCCATGGAATACGTCGGGAAGGGCGTGAGACGATTGCCGGTAGTGTACCTGGTCCTGCTTGCCGTGGCGGGGGTGTTTCCGGCGGCGGCGGGCCGTTTGGACCGTTTCGCCCTGGTGCTGGAAGACGCGCCCGTCGCGGCGCGAATTGAATCGCGCAAGGATCTGGCGCGGAGCGCCGCCACCGACGCGCTGGGGCGCATCCGCACGGCGCAGGACGCCTTGCGGCAGGCCCTGAGGGAACGGAAGATCCGCGTCACCGGCGCGGCGCAGACGCTGGTCAACGCGGTCTTCGTCGCGGCCGATGAGAGCCGCATCGAGGAACTGCGGGCGCTTCCCGGCGTGGTCCGGGTCGAGCGCATGCTTCCGATCAAGCGCCAGCTTGACCGCGCCGTCGAGTTGATTGGCGCCCCCGCCGCATGGAACACCCTGGGCGGGATTCAGAACGCCGGCGCGGGCGTGAAGATCGGCATCCTGGACACCGGGATCGACCAAACCCATCCGGCGTTTCAGGATTCCTCTTTGCGTGCGCCCGCCGGCTATCCCAAGTGCCAGCAGCCGGACTGCGCCTACACCAACAACAAGGTCATCGTCGCGCGCAGCTACGTCGAGACCCTGGTCTATGGCGAGATGCCCGAGTACTCCCGGCCGGACGACGTCTCGCCGCGCGACCGCGTCGGTCATGGCACGGCGGCGGCGGCGGTCGCGGCGGCCAGTCGCATCACCGCGCCGGTCGCGACCATCTCCGGCGTCGCCCCCAAGGCATTTCTGGGCAACTACAAGATCTACGGCTCGCCCGGCGTGAACGACGTCACTTTCAACGACGTGGTAGTGCAGGCGCTCGAGGACGCCTTCCTGGACGGGATGGACATTGTGAACCTGTCCAGCGGGTCCCCGGCTCTGTTTACCCAAGACGACCGCGGCACCATCTGCTCGAAGGCCGCCGGCGTCGCCTGCGATGTGCAGGTCGAGGCGGTGGAGAACGCCGTCAGGAGCGGCATGACCGTCGTCGTTTCGGGGGGCAACAGCGGCGATTTCGGCGGCCAACTGCCCACCCTCAACACCATCTATACGCCAGGCACCGCGCCCGGCGCGATCACCGTCGGCGCGACCACGAATTCGCACATCTACTATGCCAGCGTGCAACTGCCGGGTTCCGACACCCCGGCCGATCTTCGCCGCATCCTGGCGCTGTTTGGCAACGGTCCCAAGCCGGCGCAACCGTTCACGGCGCCGCTGCGCGACGTGTCCAAGCTCGACGACGACGGCAAGGCCTGCTCGGCGCTGACCAACGGTTCGCTGAACGGCGCCATTGCGCTCATCCTGCGCGGCGACTGCGGCTTTGTCACCAAGGTGGCCAACGCGCAGAAGGCGGGCGCGGCCGGCGTGGTCCTCTATCAGGCTGAAGGCAATTCCATCTTCCCGCCTTACGGGCTGGAGGAGAGCGGCATTCCGGCGGTTCTGATCGGCAACCGCGACGGCCAGAGTTTGAAGGTTTTTCTGGCCACTCGCACGGACCGGCCGGTGACGCTGGATGCGACGTTGAAAGCCGAGAATGCGCCCGCCGACGAGGTCGCGTTCTTCTCTTCGCAAGGCCCCAACATCGGGACCGGCGGAATCAAGCCCGAACTGGTGGCGGTCGGCACGGATCTCTACATGCCCACGCAGTACTTCGACCCGAACGGCGATATGTACGACCCGGGCCGCTACACCAACACGCAGGGCACCAGTTTCGCGGCGCCGATGGTGGCCGGCGCGGTGGCGCTGGTGAAGCAGCGCAACCCGTCCTGGGGGGCGGCGCAGCTCAAGTCGGCGGTGGTGAACACGGCCGTCTCGCAGAAGCTGGTGGATTACGACTACAGCGGAACGGCCGTCGCCGCGCGCGTGACCGCGGTAGGCGCGGGCAAGTTGAATGCCGCCGACGCCGTGCGCGCCAATGTCACCGTCAACCCCTCGACGCTCGACTTCGGCGTGATCGGGACGGGCGCGCTGCCGGCCATCGGGTTGCGCATCACCAACAACTCGAATGCCGCGCTTCAGTTGAGCGTCCAGCCGCGCGACACCGGCGGCAACGCGAGGGTGACGCTGAGCGCCTCGTCCGCGCCGGCCGGACAAACCACCCAGATCACGGCGCGCCTGGAAGGCACGCGGCCCGCCCCCGGCCAGTACGAGGGCGCCGTCGTCGTCCGCGGCGGCGCGGTCGATCTGCGGGTGCCCTACCTGTACCTGGTGGGCGACGGCGTGGCGTTTAACATCTTCCCGCTGCGCGGTTACGAATTCGAAGGCAATGTGAACGAGTTGCTCGGAACCCTGTGGTTCAAGGTCGTCGACCGCTACGGCGTTCCCGTGGCGGGCCTGCCGGTCCGCTTCCGCGTGACGCTGGGCGGCGGGAAGATCGAACTGGCCGACGAGCGCACCGACGAAATCGGCATCGGGGTGGCGAAGGCCTCGCTCGGCGCGCAACTGGGCGAGCAGGAGTTCACGGCCGAAGCCGGCGGGCTGACGGTCTATTTCAACGGCCGCGCCCGCCTGGTTCCCACCATCGAAACCAACGGCGTCGTGAACGCCGCCAGCCAAAGGACGGGCCAGGGCCTGGCGCCGGGGTCCTACATTTCGATTTTCGGGCGCGGGCTGGCCGGCGCCACGCGCGTCTTTTCGACTCCCTACCTGCCCTTGTCGCTGGCCGGCGTCAGCGTCAGTTTCGACGTCCCGGCGCGCAAGTTGAGCTTGCCCGGGCGCATCCATTTCGTCAGCGACGGGCAGATCAACGTGCAGATTCCCTGGGAGTTGCAGGGCCTGAACAGCGCCATCATGAAGGTCAGCATCGGGGAATCGTCGAGCGCTCTGTGGGACGTGCCGCTCAACGACTATTCGCCGGCGTTCTTCGAATACGCCGAAGCGTCCAGCGGACGGTCGCTGGCGGCCGGCCTGGACGAGAGCTACAGGCTCATCGGCACGGGCAACGCCGTGCGGCGCGGGGGCATCGCGCAGCTCTACGTCAATGGACTGGGGCCGGTGGACAACCCTCCGCCTTCGGGCGAGCCCAGCCCGGTCAGCCCTCTGGCCCGCACCCGGCTGATGCCCACGGTTACCGTCGGCGGCCGCGAAGCGCAGGTGAGTTTCAGCGGCCTGGCGCCGTATTTCGTTGGCCTGTATCAGCTTAACGTGACGGTACCGGCGGATACGCCGGCCGGGATCCAGCCAATCGTAATTTCTTCGAACGGAGTGGTATCCAAGACGGCCAATCTGCCGATTCAGTAGATATAGGAGAAACTACATTGACCGGACATTCGCGCGTGCGCCTTCTGGGACTGGCGTTGCTGGCTGCGCCAGTGCTGGCCCAGGTAGTTCCGGATATCTATATTGTTGAACTTACAGGCGATCCCGTGATTGCGCTGGGCTCGAAATCCGGGCCCAGGGAAGCCGCCGGCGACAGGCGGGCACGCATCATGACGGAACAGTCCGTTTTGCGGCAGGCGGTCCGGGCCATTGACGGCGAGGTAATTTCCTCGGTTCAGAGCGTGGCCAATGCGCTGGTGGTCCGCATTCCGGACAGCCGTGCCGGCGACCTGGAAAGGCTGCCGGGCGTGGCCCGCGTTCACCAGGTGCGCGAGGCGAGGATGGAATTGGACCAGGCGCTTCCACTGCACCGCGTTCCGGAGGCCTGGACCAAAATGGGCGGAGCGATCCGGGCCGGGGCCGGCGTCAAGATCGGTTTGATCGACTCGGGAATTGAGACCAGCCACCCGGCATTTGACGACCCAACGCTGATCGCGCCGAACGGTTTTCCGAAGACCGGCGCCAAGTCCGATGAGAGCGCGCTGAACAACAAGATCATCGTGGTCCGGGACTACGAGTCGATGATCGATCCGACCGTGACGCCGGACCCGAAGGACCACAACGGCCACGGTACGGCGGTCGCCATGGTGGCGGCAGGCATGCCGGTGTCGGGCCCTTACGGCGGCGTGCTATCGGGAGTGGCCCCGAAGGCCTATATCGGGGTCTACAAGGTGTTTCCGGGCGCCCGGGGGGGCACCCGGAACGATATCGTGCTGAAAGCGCTGGACGACGCCGTTTCGGATGGAATGGACGTGATCAACATCAGCCTGGGCGTCGAGCCGGCCCAGCGTCCGGAAGACGACATGCTGGTGTCGGCGGTGGAACGCGCCTCGGCCGGGGGCGTCATCGTCACAAAGTCGGCGGGCAACAGCGGCCCGACGCCCAACACGCTCTCCTCGCCCGCCGCGGCCCCTTCGGGGATCACCGTCGGAGCGCAATGGAATCAGCGCGACTTTGCGGTTCCCGCCGCGGTGATCGGAGGCAAATCCTACGAGGTTGTTCCGGGATCCGGTCCCAATTCGAAGGACCTGATCGAAGCGCCGCTCCTGGATGTCGCGAAGCTGGACGATTCCGGCCAGGCTTGCGGCGTTCTGGCCGAACAGAGTCTGTTGGGTAAGGTCGCCTTCATCGTGCGCGGCGGGTGCGTGTTTGAAGATAAGCTGAACAGCGCGAAGAAAGCCGGGGCCGTGGCGGCGCTGCTGTATTCCGACGCCGAGCGCCCGGACCCGGTGATCATGTCGGTTGGAGCGGCAACCCTGCCGGCGGCGATGGTTAGCTATGCCGACGGCATTCTGATCAAGCAGCGGTTGGCGGCCGATCCGGCGCTGACCGCCAGGCTCCGGTTCGAGCTCGGGCCGGTTCCGGTGGACCCGCTCCGGCTGGCGTCGTTCTCGAGCCGCGGTCCGTCGCCCGACTACGCTGTCAAGCCGGACCTGGTGGCGGCTGGGGCCGCCATCTTGACGGCGGCCCAGAGCCTCGACCAAACCGGCGAGATCTTCAGCCTCAGCAAGTTCGCCATCCTCGACGGGACCAGTTTCTCCGCGCCCATGGTGGCTGGAGCGGCGGCGGTGCTGAAGTCCGCGCGCCCCGGCCTGACGGTGGCACAGTACCGGTCGCTGTTGATCAATAGCGCTTCGCCCCTTTCGCAGGATCCCAACGGGCAAAACCCGGCCCAGCAGACCGGCGCGGGGATGCTGAATCTGGATGCCGCCTTGCGCGCCACGGTTGCCGTCGAGCCCGTATCGTTGAGTTTTGGGATTGGAGACGCCGCGGCATCGAGAAGCCGCGAACTCACGATCACCAACCTGGACCGGGATGCCGATGAATTGGCGATTACCGTTGAGCCCGCGGGCGCCGGCCCCGCTCCGACCCTCTCGTTGGGCCAGTTCACGCTCGAGCCAGGCGCGTCGAAGCGCATTCTCGTGGATTTGAATGCCAACGGCGCGGCCGCGGGAGAGTGCCAGGGAATCCTGAGGATTCGCGGCGCGCGGTCCGGCGTCGATACGCGCATCGCATACTGGTTTGCCGTGCTATCGGGCGAGCCGCGGTACATTTACACGATCGCCAGCACGCAGGGAACCCCCACGCTGTACATGCGCGCCGTCGATCGGTCCGGCGTGGTCGTCAACACCATCCAACCCGTCGTGACCGTTGTTTCCGGGGAGGGCAGTGTGACCGGCGTTGTCCAATCGATCGACAGTCTGTACCCGGGTTACTGGCGCGCTCGCCTGCAACTAGGTCCCCAGGGCGCGAGCACGTTCCGAGTCAGCTTCGACACCCTCACCAAGGACGTGCTCATCCGTACCGGCAACTAATTTCGGGGACAGGCTACGTAACCTCGAAACTCAGAACCCGATGGGCCGGCCGGCTTCGGCCGGCCAGGGTACCCTCTGCTCCGGGCGGCCCCGCGGCGTCCGCGCCC
>JAUYBU010000598.1 GCA_030693045.1 Bryobacterales bacterium
TCGGGACCATCACCTCCATCCAGCCCGCCCGGATCAGCGACAGCGTCCCGTCGAAATCAAACAACACCACCCGGGCGCGCGCGGCCGTCGCGCCCGGACGAATAGATTCGATCATTCTCTTCCATTGTAAGCCGCCAAGCGCTTCAATCTCGCGATTCAGTCCCGGCGGCGTCTCTCTCGTACACCCAAACGGCTTCCTGCCGGAGCGTTCGAGCGAAGCGGGAATCCGGCGGCAAAGCATTCCACTCCGCGGAAGTGTAAACCAGGATGTCGGCCGGGACCGGGATGTCGGCGGCGTCCCAGCGTGTCGCGCGCCGTTCGAACGGCTCGTGCGCGGCGTCTACGACGAAGATAAGATCCAGGTCGCTTCCGACACCCCAATCCCCGCGCGCGTAGGAGCCGAAGTACCCTATCCGCGACACCTCGGGATGCACGCGGCCCCGCTCGATCGCCCAACGCCGGACCGCGCAATCAACCGCCTGCGCGTCAGGCCATGCGAGCACGGACGAATTCAAGGATCTCACCGGCATACCGTATCGCCTCTCCGCTCTGAAGCGGGCCGTAATGCTCGAAGGGCGCACCTTCCGGGTGGCCGTTGGGATAGCGCGCCGGGATGTAAAAGGCGTCGAGTGCGCGCGCCTTGTCGAACAAATCCTCCGGCGCGCCGGCGTCCGGCGGGAGTTCCCGGAGCAGCCGCGCAATCATGTGTCCCCAGGCCTCCCGTCCCACGCTCAGGTGCAACGCCGTGGCCGCCATCTCGGCCGCCTGCTGCGCCGCAAAACACGCCCACTCATGCCGCGCGGCGTCGCGGGAATCGCACGCCTGTTCCAGGTCTCTTTCGGCCTGGAGAAGCCAATCGCGGCTTCGATTCGGCATGGCCTACCCCCTTTTGCTGAGAATAGCAGGGCGCGAAGCGGCGTGCCCCAGCTACCGCGCATCGGTCGCCAGCGGCACGCGCACGACGATGGCCTCGCGCACGCGGGCGATCATGGCGTAGAAGGACTCCTTGCCAACGCCGCGCAGCGGTTTCACGCGCGGGCCGAGAGGCTCGACGTCCACCCTCAGTTCGGAGTTGGGGCCGCGGGGCACACTGAAGCGGGCGCGCAGGTCGGGCTGGCCGTCGCCGTCCAGATCGACCTCCTCCGAGATCTGCGCGGGCAGCGCCGCGGCGGGCGTCCAGTCCAGTTGCACGAACGGTTCGACGCGCTGCAGCGGTGTCGCGGGATACACCGCGCGGTGCACGCGCACGCGGTAACCGTCGCGCGCGATTTCACGCACGACTTCGCCGCCGGTGTAGACCGGATCGATGCGCAGGCCGGTGGCGGCCACGCCCCGGGTGAAGAAATGCATGAGCAGGAACGGCAGGAGCCTGGCGGCGGCGACGGTGAGCGCCGCGGCGGTGTAACCGAGAATCGATTTCAGGCGCGTCATGATAGCCTCCTTAACCCAAAAACCCCAGCATCTTAGTAAGTGTGCCGGCGATGATGCTGCCGCCGAACATGATGGCGAAGCCCCAGGCGGCGTACAGGTGCAACAGGCGGGCGCGCTCTGGCGCAGTGCCCACGGGCGTGCCCTTGATGTGCCACACCGCGGCGTCCTTGTGGCAGATGTCCACGCACGCGCCGCAATGCATGCAGTTGATCAGCGTCTTGTCATCGGCCACGGACTGCTTGTTCAGCGCCATGGTCGGGCAACTGTTCTGGCACAACACGCAGTCCGTGCACTGGTCGCGGCGAATGCGAATGTCGAAAATGTGGATCTTGTTGAACAGCGACTGGAACGCGCCGAAGGGGCAGAAGAAGGCGCACTGGGTGCGTTTCTTGGTGAGCCATGGCATTACGATGACCAGGCCGAAGAACAGGCTCAGGAAGATGCCGGCCTGGATCGCGGTCTCGATAGAACGCACTTCCGCGTACTCGGTGATGGTCTTGAACGGGCACAGCCATTCGCAGTAAGTGGGGGCGAAGGTGGCCAGCGAAAGCAGGACGATGGCCGCCAGCACGGCCCACGGGACCAGCCGCCAGCGGCCGTCGATCTTGCGGACGCGCGCCTTGCGCGGCATCGCCGCGACGCCCTCCTCGATGCCGCCGAAGAAGCACCCGTATGCGCACCAGCCTTTGCCGAGCACCAGCGTGGCGGCCATCCACAGACCGATCATCGCCGCGATCGAGTGCGGGTTGGAGGCCGTGGGCAGGATCGCCCCGGGAAAGATCACCGTCCGCGTCAGCGCCGCCGGCAGCAGGATCATGGGGATGACCATGAAGCAGAAAGGCGTGTCGCCGGCGATCATCTTTTCCATCGGGATGCTCATCGAGCCGCGCAGCGCGACCAGTTCCCAGACGAAGCCGATGGGGAACAGGAAGCCCAGCGTCGCGAAAAACCAGCGCCGCCAGCGGTTGGTTTGCCGCGTTCTAACCATCTGGAAGAACAGCGTCACCAGGAAGACCAGCGTGAGCAGCGCGGCAACTTTGACGGCGACGCCGGGCAGCATCAGCGCGCGCGAAAACATCAGCAACGCCCACAGCGCGACGGGAAGAGTCAGCAGCAGAGATCGCCCAATGCCGCGGCTGGCAGGCTCGGCAGCATAGTCAGCCATGCAATAACCTCCCCAACAGGGTCAGTATTCCAAGATACGCATAATAGGCGGCCAGCGCCAGCATGGTGAAGCGCGCCACGGTGGCGACGGTTTCCGCGACGCGCAGCGCGCCCAGGGCGGCGAACGGCACGAACCAGACCGCCGTACCGGCGAAGAAGGCGAGGAAGAACAGGACCGCGCCGGTTACGCTCCCGGTTTCCATCGCGCGCACGGCCGCGACGACGAACGGCGGGCACAGGTTCAATCCCGTGAACAGACCCAGCAACACCGGCATCCACGAGCGCCGCGCGGGGCCGATAGTGACCAGCGGCGGCTCGGCACGGCGGCGGGGGCGCAGTCCGTAGGCCACCAGCGTGGCTGCCAGTCCCAGGTGCGCCGCCGCGAACAGCAGCGCGCGCTCGCGCGCGCCCAGCGGCATGGTTGCGCCAGCCAACCCGGCCGCGACCGCGAACAGCAGATAGCCGGCCAATCGCCCGCCCAGGAAAACCGAGAGCAGTCCGAAGGCGCGACGCCATCCCGCGCGCTCGGCCACCAGCCAGGGCGTCAGCACCGGCCCGCAGGAGGCCAGGCAGGCCGGCCCGGAGGCCAGTCCCAAGAGCGCCGCTTCGGTCAGCAGTCTCACACGGCGATTCCGCGGATGTCGATCAGGTACATCTGCCGGCCGCCCGCGTGCGCCGAGTCGATGCACACGAAGTTTCCGTCCGGGCTGAACCTCGGGTGCGTGTCGCAGCGCCACTCGCCCGTGTACTCTTTGGGCGAGTGGAAGTGGCCCAGCCACACGCGGCGGTTGGCGGCCGGCTGGTAGAGATACACGTTCTGGTTGCGCCCTTTGTCGGGGTAGGTGTCATTCAGGATCCACCGGTTGCCCGGCAGGTAGGTGCAGTGGCCGTTCACGGTCATCACGTCCGGGCCGATCGCCTCCACCTTCTCGGTCCGATCCCTGTACAGGTAGAACTTGTCTTTGTTCGACGGGTGCCAGGCCCAGGCGAGAACGTGCTCGCGGTCGCGCCAGATGAAGTGCGAAGTCTTGCCGTAGGGGTCGAGCACGTACGGGTCTTTGCCGTCGCGCCCGATGGTGAACATGCGGGTGGCGAAACTCTGCTTGTGCCTGCCGGCGCGCCAGCGATGCAGGAAGATGAAGCGCGAGCCGTCGGTGTTGAACAGCAGATGGTTGAACCAGTGTTTGGCGTCCGACATCTCTTCGTGCGGGTTCGGCACTTTCACCGCGTCGGCGAAGGAGAACATCAGCTTCTGCCGGCCGGTCTTCATGTCGATGCGCCACAGGCCGGCGTTGTCCGGAACCGCGACGTCCCGGTTCGGATCGGGCAGGCCGGCATAGCCGTAGCCCGGCCGGCAATCGTTCAAGCGGCGGAAATCGGGCGCCACGCCCCAGCGTCCGTCCGGACTCAGCGCATAGACCGGATTGGGCAGCGTGCGCCGCTTGCGCGTTTTGACGTCGAGGATGTGGCAGACGAAGCGGCCGCCCTCGCGGTCGTTCCACATTACCTCGCTCTTCGATCCTGGAACCCACTGCAGCATGCAGCCCTGCTGCCAGTTCCAGGCGCGGCTCTGGCCCAGTTCGATCCAGCGGTGGTTGTCCTTCAGATCCACCATGCCGACCTTGATCGCGTCGTCGGCGCGCGGCGAGCGGTGTTCGAAGTCCGTTTCCATCCCCAGCGCGTAGCGGCCGGATGGGTCGAACTGGAGCTTGTCGTAGTAGCCGAACCAGTGGTATTTCGGCCCGCGCGTGATGGCCCCGACGGGCGGGAGTTTATCCTGCGCCCAGACGGCGGCGAGAGACTGAAACAGTTTTCGGCGAGTGAATTCCGAGGTCATACAGGGTCTATTGAATCACACTCCGCTTGACAGGAGCCCGTGCGGTCCGTTATGAAGGTTACTCGACTATGTGGCAACAAAACTATACTCCCATCGCGGGGAGCCTGGGCCTTTCGGCCCTGGTGGCCGCCCTGCCGGTGTTCACGTTACTGTATCTGCTCGGCGTCAAACGCAAGCCGGCGTGGATCGCCGCGCTCTCCGGACTTGCGGCCGCCGCGCTGGTGGCGCTGTTTGCCTACCGCATGCCGGCCGGAACGATGCTGAGCGCGGTGGGCTATGGCGCCGCGTTCGGACTGTTTCCCATCGCCTGGGTCGTCTTCTGCGCGATTCTGCTTTACCGGATCACGCTGACCACCGGGAAGTTCGAAATCGTCAAGGACTCGGTCGGCAACCTGACCGACGACCGCCGCCTGCAAGCCCTGCTGATCGCCTTCGCCTTCGGCGCGTTCATTGAAGGCGCGGCCGGTTTCGGCACGCCCGTGGCGGTCTCGGCGGCCATGCTGACGGGGCTGGGCTTCTCGCCTTTCTACTCCGCGGCGATTTGTCTGCTGGCCAACACCGCGCCGGTTGCGTTCGGATCCATCGGCACGCCGATTCTGGCCCTCAGCACCGTGACGGGGCTGCCGAAGGAGGCGTTGAGCGCGTGGGTGGGCCGCATCTGCGCTCCGATTTCGCTGATCGTGCCGGCCTATCTGCTCGCGGTCATGGGGGGGTGGCGCGCGCTGAAGGGCGTCATGCTGGGCGCGGTGGTGTGCGGGATCTCGTTCAGCGTGACGCAGCTTCTGGTCTCCAACTTCATCGGTCCGGAGCTGACCGATATCTTGAGTTCGCTGGCCTCCATCGGCTCGCTGGTTCTGCTGTTCCTGCTGTGGAAGCCGAAGGACCACTTCGATCTGGAGGGTCACTCGGCGCCGGCGGTGGTGCCCAAGCGCCACCCTGTGGGCGACTTGGTGCTGGCCTGGGCGCCCTACGTGATCCTGGTGGTGATGGTGCTGATCTGGGGTTTCTGCAAAACGGAGCTGAGCAAGGTGAGCTTCGTTTTCCCGTGGCCCGGCCTGGACAAGCAGATCCTGCAAACGCAACCCGTGGTGGCCAAGGCCACGCCCTACGGCGCAATATATCGCTTCGACTGGCTGTCGGCCTCGGGCACCGCGTGCCTGATTGCCTCGCTGCTGTCGGCGCTGCTGTTGCGCATGTCCCTCGGGCAGTTCCTGAAGGTTCTGGCCGCGACGGCCAGGCAGCTTGCGGTCTCCATCCTGACCATCGCGTCAGTCCTGGCTCTGGCGTTCCTGATGAACTACTCGGGCGCGACCGCGACGCTGGGCCTGGCGTTCGCCGCCACCGGCGTGCTGTTCCCGTTCTTCAGCTCGATGCTTGGCTGGCTGGGCGTGTTTCTGACCGGCAGCGACACCTCGGCCAACGCGTTGTTCGGCAACCTGCAAGTGGTGACCGCGGGACGGCTGGGCCTGGACCCCGTGCTGATGGCCGCGTCGAACTCCAGCGGCGGCGTGATGGGGAAAATGATCAGCCTTCAGAGCATCGCGGTGGCCGCGGCCGCCACCGGCTTGAAGTCCGAGGAAGAGGCCAAGCTGTTCCGGTTCACGCTCAAGCACAGCATCATCCTGGCGTCGGCCATCGGACTGATCACGATGCTGTACTCGCACCTGATCCGCTAAGAAAAATGCGTCAGCCTGGTATGGCCCCTTTTTCAAAAAGGGGCCATACCAGGCTGACGCATTTTTCTTAGCGCGGGTAGCGGCCGATCAGCTTCACCAAGAAGGCGTGCATCCCGTGGAAGCCCGGGCCGGGGAAAAACATGAACGGGCAGCGGCCGGCGACGACCTGCATTCCGCGCGATTCGCAGAAATCGACGGCGCGCTCGTCCACCGCGCCACGGCCCGTGGCGCGGTAGAACCACACTCGCTGGATGCCCGCCTCGGCGCACTCGCGCGCGACCGCCTCCGACTGCGTTGCCGGCGTCATGATGAGCGCCGCCTCCACCTTCGGGTCGATCAGGCCGGCGCGCGCGAACGTTTTTCGGCCGTCGATCTCGGCGGCATTCGGATTCACCGGCACGGCGTCGTAGCCGCGGCGGACGAACTCGTTGAACATCGCCCGGGTGAAATCGCGCGAGTTGCGCGAGACGCCGATGACAGCGATGCGCTTCTGCGCCAGGAAGTCGTCGATCAACTGCCGCGCGGTCATTCGAATCTCCAAAACCAAGGTATCACCGCGGCGGGGCCAGCGGGGACTGCGGCGCCAGGCGCTCCAGCCGCGCCGTGAGCGCCAGCGCCGGGTTGGCCGAACCGGCGAAGGCATCCAGCAGCCGCTCCGCGCCGCTGTCGCCGGACTGGCGCAGCCGCGACAGGATCTCGGCGCCGCGCGCCAGCCATTCGGCCGGACTCTCGCGCTCAATCGGGGAACTCGACAGAAAACCGAGAAAGCCCGCGACGAGGTTGTCCCGCCTGGCGCCCGGCGGCGTCAATTCGATCAGCGCCTCATAGAACAGGCAGCGCTGGTGAAAGTAGTCCGCCTCGCTCTCGGCGGGGGCCGGCTTCCAGCTCTCCATCTCGTTCAGGGCCTCGGCAAGTTGCGTCTGCCACTCGGCCGCCCTGCGCTCCTCGAGAGTGAGCATTCGGCCGGGCACGCCCTCGGGTCCCCAGCGAAGCTTCAAGCCTCGCGCTAGCAGCGCCTGGGCCCCCGGCGTGGTCCAGTAATCATGCAGCTTGACCGAGCCCTGGGAGCATTGCGCCGAGCCGCGCTGGCGTTCCATGTACTTCTCGAATGCGCTCTTCAGGCCGTCGGTCGCCAGTCCGTCGTTGCCGCACGCCTGGGCCAGTTGCTCGATCTCTTCGGTAACGCCGTCCGCCGTTTCCAGAAACGAGCGGCCATCGGCGGCCACGTTCTGGAGCGCCGCCACGAACGACGCCAGCAGCAGGTCCCGCTGGCGCGGCGTGGCACTCAAGGTCCGCACCAGGCGCGCCGCCGGAGCGACCTCGACCGGAGACGAGATGCTCACGACGTAGGGCCGGACGAAGCCGACGTGCTGCTCCAGCCGCCGCTCCCCGGTGCTGAAGGTCTGGTTGGCAAGGTCGGAAAGCAGAGCGTAAAAGCCGGTCACATCGAAGATCAGCGCATCCTCGCACGAGCGTGCCTCGGGCTGGGGCGTCTCCATGCGGCTGAAAAGCTCGCGCGCCTTGGCCGGGTCCAGATCGAGCATGGCGCGGACCGCGCGCACGCGCAATGAGAGCGTGTCCAATGCGAGCCGCGCCGCGCGATCGATGGAGCCGGAACGCGAATCGGCCGGCGATCCGGTGATGTGCCGGCGGCGAAACCGGTCGCGGGCGCTGCCGGCCATGTCGAAAGCCTGGTCGATGAGCTGACGCTTCGCCTCGCGGTCGGCGATCTTGCCGGAGGCGGCGAGGCGAAGAAATGCGTCGGCGGCGATCTCGGGGGGCGAGGCGTAAGCCAGCCCCATAATGGCCTGCACTTCCGGCGGGAGCTTGGGGCGCGGCGGGTCTTCGACCTCGGCGGCCGGGGCCGCAAGAGCGATCGAGAGCAGGGCGATGACGAGTTTCAAAAGTTGACGATCAAACTGAAAGAGACGGCCTCGAGGCTCGCGCCGCCGACCAGGGATCCGTCGATGTCCGGCTGTGCCATCAGACTCTTCACGTTGTCCGGTTTCACGCTTCCGCCATAGAGGATGCGCGTCGCGGCCGCCTGTTCGGCGCCGAATTTCGCCGCCACCTGCGCGCGAATGAACTTGTGCGCGTCGGCGGCCATCTCGGGCGTCGCCGTCTTGCCGGTGCCGATGGCCCAGACCGGCTCGTAGGCGATGGTGACCTTGGCGAACTGATCGGGCGTGAGCCCCGCCAAACCACCGTCGAACTGCGTCTTGAGCACGCTCTCGGTGTTGCCGCTTTCGCGCTGCTCCAAACGCTCGCCAACGCAGACGATCGGATTCAACCCGGCTTCCAGCGCCGCGACGGTGCGCTGCAACACGGTGGCATCGGTTTCGCCGAAGTACTGCCGGCGCTCGCTGTGGCCGACGATGACCCACCTGGCGCCGGCCGCTTTGAGCATGGGGCCTGAGATCTCGCCGGTGAAGGCGCCTTCGTTCTTCCAGTACAGGTTCTGGCCGCCAATTTCGATTCGCGTGCCTTGGGTGGCCGCAACGGCGGCGGGAATGTTCACGAAGGTCGGGCAGATGACCGCGTCCGCGTGTACGGACTGCGCCACCAGCGGAGCGAACTTCTCGAAAAATGCGGTGGTTTCGGCGGCGGTCTTGTACATCTTCCAATTGCCCGCCATCAACGGTTTTCTCATAGGAATGCGCAATATCCTTTCTGGGATAAGTGCCCACTGGGGGACCGCTCCCTGACGGTCGCGGCTCGGAACCGCTTACTGAGCCGCGACCGTTAGGGAGCGGTCCCCATCCGGGACACCCACTATTATACTGTGCGGCCGCGGCGCGCCCGCTAAACGCAGCATGGTGGGATATGTCTCCCGACTTGTCCAGCCGCCAGTGGCACCGCCTTCGGGGTGTGCCCCAAAGGGGCAGATTACCAGTGGGGGAAGGACCCACTCGAATAGTTGATGGTTAGATTCGATAGCTGGCGAGCGGAACGGTCGGGAAAC
>JAUYBU010000030.1 GCA_030693045.1 Bryobacterales bacterium
GCCTCGGCGATGGTCACTTCCGAGGCCGGCAGGTCGACGCTGTTGTTGCGCACGGTGTTGTGGATGGTGTGCTTACCGGTGAGCAGACAGGCGCGCGAGGGCGCGCACAAGGGCGCCGCCGTGTACCAGCGGGTGAACAGCGTGCCTTGCGAGGCCAGCCGGTCGAGATTCGGCATGGGCCAATCGCCGCGGCCATTGACGCTGACGTCGCCCCAGCCGAGATCGTCGGTGTAGATGAAGAGCAGGTTGGGCCGCCGGGCCTGGGCCGGGGCGGCGGCAAGAGCGGAAAGCGCGCCGGCGCCAAACAGGCGCAGAGCGTCGCGACGGGTGTGTGCGGGCATGTGTGACATATTTCCGGCCATCGACGAAAAATATAGCACAGCGCGGCACCGCCGCAAACAGGATCGCGCATGCGGCGCTTGGTGGGACATGTCACCTGGCTTGTCCGACCCCCAGCGGCCCGGCGCGGCACAGCCAAGGCAAGCCGACTTCTCCTCCAGATGGCCTCAGACGATGATTTCGGAGTGGGCGAAGTTAACCGGCAAACCGGAGCATGGTCTTGCAGAGCGACAGCCTACTTCTCGGTCTCAAACAACGATCTCGGGAGTTCCGACTGCCGAATGATGCTCAGCAGCGTGCCGCGTCGGACCGGATCGTGAAGCGGAACCGGAACGGTTATCGTCGTTGTCTCCAAACGCTTCTGCATGATCCGATGGCTGCCTCGCTGGCGGATCGCGGCAAATCCGTTTTGTTCGAGAATCCGACAAACCTCCGAGCCCGAAAGAACTCGAAGCTTACCCAACCGGCACCTCAACTTGAGTCACGAAAACTTCGTTGTGAAAGCGCCGGGCGACTTCGGACGGGGCGGCCGTTTCGAAAAACAGCGTGAGCGCCTCGATGAGGTTGGCTCGCGCTTCTTCAATCGATGCACCCTGGCTCGCAATGTCGAACTCCGGGCAGAATGCTACAAAACCGTCGTCCTCACGTTCGATAATCGCGGTTAGGCGCTGCGCCGGCTTCATGATCCGAGTCTACACCAGTCCAAGTGAGTGAAATGCCGGCATCCGTGGGGCGGCGGATGGATCCGCGAGACCGTCATGCGCGGCGGGTTGGTTCGGTATCCCCGCCGAAGGCGCGTCGCAGAAGCGCGATGAGCTCTTCTCGATCCGGTCGCGCCAGCGCACCCAGGCACCGGACGATCTCACCTTTTGCCAGGACCGTGAGCTTATGGATCCGGATGGTGGAACTCACATTGAGGCCCGCTGCCCGCCATTGTTGGATTGGGAGATCGAACTCCGAATTGCGTGGCTGTGACGTGATTGGGGCGGCCACAAAATCATCGTCACCGGCGTCCAGGAGGACGACTGCCGGGCGCACTTTCCCGCCGGCGGCCGCGTGAAACTTCATCCGGATCAGGATCACTTCACCGGCTTGGAGTCTCAGCGATCAGTTGTTCGTAGACTGAATCTTCGGGAGCGTAGGCCGCTTCGAACTGCCGGCGTCCCGCAACGCGCCACGCGAGGTCGTCGTTCGGCGCTTCGTTGGACACGTATTGGATGGCGGCGTTCAGTCTCGACTCCATTGCACTCGCTTTTGTGCCGGCCGATTCTACTTGCCCAGCGCTTCGAGAATCGCCGCGGCTACCACCTCGGCCAGTTGCTCGCTGCCCGCGTCGGTGAAGTGGACGTTTTCCGGGCGTTGGATCTGGTCGAGCCGCGGCAGGGCGAAAGCGTAAAGGTCGTCGATCTCAATGCCGCTGGCGCGCATGATGCGCGCGGCGGCCTGGTTGTAGCGCGGCACATCCTCGGTGCGGCGCGGGGGGTTGAGTTTGCCGGCGGGGACCGGCGTCGTCGAGCACCAGATCAGGCGGGCGCCGGTGGCCTTCAGTCGCGCGACCAGTTCGGCGAGGTTCTTCTCGTACTCTTCCAGCGGCACCTGGTGCTTGCCGTCGTCCATCAGCTTGAGGTCGTGCAGACCCCAGTTGAAATGGATGACGTCCCAACGCCCGCCGCCGAGCCATTCGGCGAGGTTCTTCAGGCCGTTCGTGGTGGGCCCGCCGTTGCCCGGGATGCGCTGGACATCGGCCTTGCCCGCCAGAAGCTTGCTCACCCCGGGCGTGTAGCCGATCGAGATCGAGTCGCCGATCAACAACACCCGCGGTTCCGTCTGCGGCGGCATTCCCGCCGGCGCCAAGACTCCCGTCGGCGCGAGCCCGAGCAAGAATGTCCGCCGCGTGGTCATCTCCTTTGGATCATACTACGTGAAATACTGGGAGCATGATGCGGATCGTACTGCTGCTCGTTGTGGCGCTGGTGGCCGGGGCGCAGGAGGTTTCCCAAAGCGGGCTGGAGCTGAAAGCCGCGCGGCCCATGGTGGCGCAGCCCGAGCGCGCGCCCAAGGCCATGATCGCGACCGCGCACGAGCTGGCGACGCGGGCCGGCATCGAAATCCTCAAGCAAGGCGGCAACGCGGTGGACGCGGCCGTGGCGGTGGCCTTCGCGCTGGCGGTTGTGCATCCGGAGGCCGGCAACCTGGGCGGGGGCGGCTACATGCTGGTCCGCATGGCCGACGGCCGGGTGAAGGCGATCGACTACCGCGAAACCGCGCCGGCCTCGGCTCGCCCGGACATGTTCAAGGATCCGATCGAAGCGCGCGTGGGCTACAAAGCCTCGGCCATTCCGGGGACCGTGGCCGGCATGGCGATGGCGCACTCGGCCCTGGGGCGGAGGCCGTGGCGGGAGGTGATCGAACCGGCGCGGCGCCTGGCGCACACGGGTTTCCCGGCCTCGCAACGGATGGAACTGATTCTGGCGCTGCAAGTGCCGGTGATGCGGCAATTCAGCGAGTCGGCCAAGGTTTTTCTGCACGGCGCGGACAAGCCGCTCAAGCAGGGCGAACTGGTCCGGCAGATGGAGTTGGCGGCGACCATCGCCCGGATGCAGAAGCGCGGCTGGCGCGAGTTCTACGAAGGCGAGACGGCGCGGCGGATCGGGGCCGACATGGCGGCGCGGGGCGGCACAATCACCTACGAAGATCTGAAGAACTACCGGGCGCGCGAGGTGGAACCGTTGCGCGGCAGCTACCGCGGGCATCCGGTTCTGACGATGCCGCCTTCCACATCCGGCGGCGTGGCGCTGCTGGAGATGCTGAACATTCTGGAACAATTCCCGATGGCGCTGGGGATGGAGGGCGCTTCCGAATCGCGGCACCTGACGATCGAGGCGATGAAACGCGCCTACTTCGACCGCAGCCGCCACGCCGCCGACCCGGCGTTCTTCGAGATTCCGGTGGCGCGGCTGACTTCGAAAGAGTACGCCGCCGACATCGCCAAGACCATCCGGCCGGACCGCGCGACGCCGCCCGGGGAACTGCGCCGCGACGCGCCCGAGGCCGCCGAGTCCGAAGACACAACGCATTTCAGCATCATCGACGCCGAAGGCAACGTGGTCACGAACACGTACACGCTGAACGGCTTCTACGGCTCGCAGGTGATCGTGCGCGGCACCGGCGTGCTGCTGAACGACATCATGAGCGCTTTCACGCGCAGCTCCGGCACGCGCAACGAAATTGCGCCGGGGCGGCGTCCGGTTTCCTCGATGACGCCCACCATTCTGCTGCAGCCGGATGGCCGCCCATGGGTGGCGCTCGGCTCGCCCGGCGCGTTCACCATTCCGAACACGATTCTTCAGGTGGTGGTCAACCTGATCGACTTCAAGATGTCGCTGCGCGATGCGATCGAGTATCCCCGCATCCACCATCAGTACTCTCCGGACCGGGTGGAGGCGGAACCCGCCGCGCTGGTGTTCGACGTTGCCGAGCGCCTGCGGGGGATGGGGCACTCGATCAATTCCCGGCTCCGGTCGCAGGGCGACGTGCATGCCGTGGCGATCGAGGACGGCTGGCGCGTGGGCTGGTCCGACGGGCGGCGCGGCGGCCGCGCGGCGGGCTACTAAGCCGTCAGATCGTGGTCGGCCTGGCCCGCGGAGCGGCCTTCTTCGCCGGGCCGTGGCCGGACTGGATCATCTTCTCGAGTTGCTCCTGCGGAACCGAGAAACCCAGCGTCACGGTGCGGGAATCGGTCTTCAATTCCATCGAATCCAGCAGCGCCGCCATCTGGTCCGGGCCCTGCTTGTCGCGATTGAGCTGGACCATTCCGGCCACGAAGCGGACCACATCGCTAAGCGCGGTTGCATCCTTATCCGTGCGCGCGACCGCTTCCACCGAAATCTTCACGATCGAACCGAACTTGATGCCGCCACCGGACTGTTCGATGGCGTCGAGCGACACCCCCTTCATCGGGCCGCCCGCCTGCGAGTCCGGCATGCGATGAGCCCACTCCGCCGGAGATCCGGTGGTAATGAACCATGCGTCGGTTCTGCCGCTCCACTCGGCTGCCTTGGCGGACAGCGTCGCGGCGGGACCTGTCGCGGCAAAGTAGAAAGTTCCGGTTTCAGCATATACAAGGGCCTGAATATCTTATTCGATCCGGCCCACCATTCCCTCTAAGGAACATCATGTTGCATCGCGGCCACCCGTAAAGGCTCCCCTTCGGCGCACAAACC
>JAUYBU010000041.1 GCA_030693045.1 Bryobacterales bacterium
CTGCTCGAAATGCGGCCGGACCACCGGCAAAGCCCAGCCGCGCCCGGACGGCTATTGGGCGCCCCGCCGGCTGAGCCGGCCCATGCGCGACAAGTCCATCGCCGGCGTCTGCGCCGGCTTCGCCCGTTACCTGAACGTCGACGTAACGCTGGTGCGGATCGCCTGGCTGAGCACCGCGATCTTCTTCGGCTGGGGCTTCCTCGCCTACATCATCGCCTGGATCATCATGCCCCGGGACTGGGAACCCGCGCCGGCCACGGCGACGGCACAGCAACCCACCGCCGCTTGACATATCGATGCGTAGGTGATATGTCTTGATGCGTGAGGACCACCATCAACCTGGCCGACCCGCTTCTAAGCGAAGCCAAGAAGCTGGCGGCGGAGAGAGGATCGACTTTCACCGCGGTAGTCGAGGAGGCTCTGCGTGAGATGCTGACTCGCCACCGGCAACCGAAGGCCCGAGCGCGCGTCCGGCTCACGACTTTCGGCGGAAGGGGCCTCCAGCCCGGCGTGGACCTTGACGATTCGGCCGCCCTGGCCGACCTGATGGAGGGTTCGCGTGGTCCTGTTTGACGTGAACGTCCTGGTGTACGCCTTCCGCCGGGACGCTCCGGACCACCCGCGCTACCATCGGTTCCTGCAGGGTTGCATCCGCTCCGACCAGGCCTTCGGAGTTTCGGATCTGGTCCTGGCCGGCTTCCTCCGCGTCGTGACGCACGCGCGGGTCTTCAATCCTCCGACACCCCTGGAACCGGCGTTGCAGTTCATCCAGGAACTCCGGCGGCAGCCCAATTGCCTTGATGTCCGGCCTGGTCCACGGCACTGGGACGTGTTCGCCAATCTGTGCCGGAAGGCGAGTGCGAAAGGGAACCTGATTCCCGATGCGTACCTGGCGGCGCTGGCGATCGAGTCCGGCAGCGAGTGGATCACCGCGGATCGCGATTTCAGCCGCTTCCCCGGTCTCCGCTGGCGTCACCCGCTGGGATGATAAGGGCCCGAATTAGGCCAGGGTGTTGAGCGGCGAGCCGCCTTCCGACTCGTAGGCGGCGATGGCGGCTTCCTGCTGCAGCACGTAATCCAATTCGTCGATGCCTTCCAACAGGCAGTGCTTGGCGAACGGATCGACCGGGAACTTGATCCCCTGTCCGGAAGGCAGCATGAGCCGCTGCGAGGCCAGATCGACCCGCAATTTGAGGAACGGGTTTTCGGCCACCATCTGCGACAGCAGATCGTGCACGTCGCTTGAAACGACGATCGGCAGCAGCGAATTCTTCAGCGCGTTTTGCTTGAAGATGTCGGCAAACGAGGTCGAGATCACCGCGCGGAAGCCGAATTGCGTCAGCGCCCAGGGGGCGTGCTCGCGCGAAGATCCGCAGCCGAAATTGTCGCCGGTGAGCAGAATCTGGACGCCCTTGGCCAGCGGATGATTCAGGACGAAATCCGCCCGGGGCTGGCCCTGGGCGTCGTAACGCCAGTCGTAGAAGAGCTGATCGCCCAAGCCCTCCTTCGAGACGGTCTTCAGAAAGCGCGCCGGAATGATCTGGTCGGTATCGACGTTGTCAATCGGCATCCAGATGACCCGGCTTGAGAAGGAAGTGAATTTCGTCATGCGAGGGTCCTCACGTCGGCGACCGCGCCGGCGACGGCGCTGGCGGCGGCGGTCAGGGGGCTGGCCAGGAAGGTGCGGCCTCCTTTGCCTTGCCGGCCTTCGAAATTCCGGTTACTCGTGGACACGCTGTACTGGCCCGGCTGCAACTGGTCGCCGTTCATGGCGATGCACATCGAGCAGCCGGCTTCGCGCCATTCGGCGCCGGCGTCGCGGAAGATGCGGTCCAGCCCCTCGGCTTCGGCCTGCCGCTTCACCGGCTGCGAGCCGGGCACAACCAACATGCGCACGCCGGGGTTCACTTTGCGCCCCTTGAGCACGCCGGCGGCGGCGCGCAAGTCCGCGATGCGCCCGTTGGTGCAGCTTCCGATGAAGACCACCTGGACGGGCTTGCCCGCCAGCGGCTTGCCGGGCTCCAGGTCCATGTACTTGAGCGCCTTGATCAGCGCATCGCGCTCGGCCGCGTCGGCGACGCCGGCCGGATCGGGCACCACGCCCGAAATCGGCATGCCCATGCCCGGGTTGGTGCCGAAGGTGATCATCGGCTCGAGCCCGCCGGCGTCGATCGAAATCTCGCGATTGTAGATCGCGCCCTCGTCGGTGGGCAATTGCCTCCAGCGCGCCAGCGCCTGGTCCCACGCCGCGCCCTTGGGCGCATACTGCCGCCCCGCCAGATACTCATAGGTGACGTTGTCGGGAGCCATCAATCCGGCGCGCGCGCCGGCCTCGATGGACATGTTGCAGACCGTCATGCGCTCGTCCATCGACAGCGCGCGGATGGCGGAGCCGCCGAATTCGAACACGCAGCCCGTTCCGCCGCCGACGCCGATGCGCGCGATCAGCGCCAGAATAATGTCCTTGGCCGAAACGCCCGCCCCCAGCCCGCCGTCCACTTGCACCCGAAAACTCTGGGAGGGGCGTTGCAGCAGGCATTGCGAGGCCAGCACCATCTCGACTTCGCTGGTGCCGATGCCGAACGCCAGCGCGCCAAACGCCCCGTGCGTCGCCGTGTGGCTGTCGCCGCACACCACCGTCATGCCCGGCTGCGTCAGTCCGTTCTCGGGGCCGATGACGTGTACCACGCCCTGGTTCTGGTGCTGGAAGTCGAAGAACGGGATGCCGAACTCCCGGCAATTCGACTCCAGCCGGGACACCTGCGCCGCCGCAATCGGATCGGCAATGGGCAGCAAACGCGTCAGCGTGGGCGTCGAGTGATCCACGGTGCCGAAGGTCCGGTCCGGGCGGCGGACCTTGACGCCGCGCGCGCGCAGCCCGTCGAAGGCCTGCGGCGACGTGACCTCGTGCACCAGTTGCAGATCGATGTAGAGCAGCGCCGGAGCGCCCTCCCGTTCCGAGACGATGTGCGCGTCCCAGATTTTTTCGACAATCGTGCGAGGTGTGTTCATGTCAGATAGCCTCACAAACCGCCCGGCCCACTTGTTCGGTGGTGGCCGGCGGTCCCGCCGGTTTCAGGTCCGCCGTCACCCGCCCGGAATTCAACACTGCCTCGATCGCGGCGTTCACCGCGGCGGCTTCTTCCTTCAGCCCGAAGCTGTATTCCAGCATCGCCGCCACCGAGCCGATGGCGCCGAACGGGTTGGCCTTGTTCTGGCCCGCCAGGTCGGGCGCCGAACCGTGGACCGGCTCGTACAGACCGACCCAGGCGCCCGAAGGTTTCCGGTCGCCGATCGAGGCCGACGGCAGCATGCCGATCGAGCCCGCCAGCACCGCGCCCTCGTCGCTCAGAATGTCGCCGAACAAGTTCTCGGTCACCACCACGTCGAACCGGCGCGGGTTCAGCACAAGCTGCATGGCGCAGTTGTCCACCAGCAGATGGTCCAGCTCGACGTCCGGAAACCCGGCCGCCACCTCCACCACCACCTTGCGCCAGAGTTGCGAGGTCTCCAGCACGTTGGACTTGTCGACGCTGGTCACCTTCTTGCGCCGGTTGCGAGCCAGGTGGAACGCCATCCTGGCAATCCGCGCAATCTCGGCGCGCGTGTAAGTCATGGTGTTCACGCCGCGCTCCTCGTCGCCCGAGCCCGAAATGCCGCGCGGCGTGCCGTAATAGAGTCCGCCGGTAAGCTCGCGGACAATGATCATGTCCGTGCCTTCCACCAGGTGGTTCTTGAGCGGCGATGAGTCGATCAGCGCGTGGTAGGTCTTCACCGGGCGCAAATTGGCGTAGACTCCCAGCGCCTTGCGGATGCCCAGCAGTCCCTTCTCGGGGCGCTTCTCCGGCGCCACGTTGTCGAACTCCGGCAGCCCCACGGCGCCCATCAGGGTGGCGTCGGCCGCCAACGCCAGCTTGACCGTTTCTTCCGGCAGCGGCGTGCCGGTTCGGTGAATCGCGACGCCGCCCAGCAGTCCTTCGGTCAGGTGCGCCGGGTGGCCGAATTTCTCCGAGACGCGCGAGAGAACGCGGACCGCTTCGCGGGTGACTTCGGTTCCGATCCCGTCACCGGGCAGGATGAGTACGTTAAGTTCCATATTGGCTCGAGATGCGCTTGAGCGCCGGTTCAACCGCCGAGAACGTCGCGGACAATCGCCGCGATTTCGTCGTTGCGCACGCCCTTCTTCCGGTCCGCCAGCGAGGTGAATTGCATGTAAACGCCGCCGAGCTGCTCGCGGGTAAGTGAGAAGCCCAGATCCTCGCAACGCTGGTTCAAAGCGTGGCGGCCGCTGTGCTTGCCCAACACCAGCCGGCTTTCCGGCACGCCCACCGACCTTGGGTCCATGATCTCATAAGTCGTGGGCTCTTTCAGCATGCCGTCCTGGTGAATGCCGGCTTCGTGCGCAAAGGCGTTTTCGCCCACGATCGCTTTGTTCGGCTGGGGACCGAAGCTGATCATCTCGCTCAACAGGCGGCTGGCCGGATACAGATGCTCGGTGTGGATACCGGTGGTGAAGGGCAACCGGTCGCTGCGTATCTTCAAGGCCATCACGATCTCTTCCAGCGCGCAGTTGCCGGCGCGCTCGCCGATGCCGTTGATGGTGCATTCCACCTGGCGCGCCCCGGCCTGCACCGCGGCCAGCGAGTTGGCGGTCGCCAGACCCAGATCGTCGTGGCAGTGCACGCTGACAATCGCGCTGTCGCCCAACACGTAAGTCATGCGGCCGATCAGCGCGGCGTGCTCGTCGGGAGTCGAGTAGCCGACCGTGTCCGGCAGGTTCACGGTGCTGGCGCCGGCCGCTACGACGGCGAGCGAAACCTGCTCCAGGTAGTCGGGATCGGTGCGCGTCGCGTCTTCGGCGGAAAACTCCACCGCCGCACAGTAACGGCGGGCCAGTTCGACAGCCATAACAGCTTCATCTAGAACCTGTTGGCGGGATTTCTTCAACTTGTACTTTAGATGGATATCGCTGGTCGCGATAAACGTGTGAATGCGTGGCTTGCGGGCGTGTTCCAGAGCGCGGGCGGCTCGTTCCACGTCCAACGCGCAGGACCTGGCGAGTGCCGCCACCTCCACGTTGGAAACTTCGTGGCTGACGGCAATCACCGCTTCAAAATCGCCGTCCGATGCGATGGGGAACCCGGCTTCGATGGTGTCGACGCCGAGTTCCAGAAGCTTGCGCGCCATCCGCACCTTCTCTTCCACACTCATGCTGCATCCGGGCGACTGCTCGCCGTCCCGGAGCGTCGTGTCAAAGATGTGTACTCGATTGCTCATGGTTAGGTTCGGGCGTGTAGCCGCCCGCGCTCTGGTTTATACTCCGGCGCGGCCTGTTTCTCCGGCCGAAATACTTCTCCAGTATGCGCTCAGGTTGAAGATTTGGCAAATTTATATTGATAGGCCATCCAATAGCTACTACTAATGCGATTAGGATGGTTTATACTCAGTCTAGATTGGATCAACGCTATGGAGCTTTTTCCTCTGCGGGTGTTCCTGACCGTCGCCTCCGAGAAGAGTTTTTCCCGCGCCGCCGAGAAACTGCTACGCACGCAACCGGCCGTCTCGCTGGCGGTTCAGCGTTTGGAGCACGAACTGGGCGATACGCTCATCGATCGCTCCGCCAAGCAACTGCTGCTGACCGATGCCGGGAGCATCGTTGTGGACTACGCCCGGCGCTTCGAGAACCTGGAAGCGGATCTTGAAAACGCGCTGGCCGAGTTGCGCGACAACTCCTCGGGCCGGCTGGTCATCGGCGCCAACGAATCCACCACGCTGTACCTGCTCGGCCAGATCGAGCAATACCGGCGGCTGTATCGGAAGGTGAAAGTCCAGGTGCGGCGGTGTTTGTCGAGCCGGATTCCGGCGCAACTGATCGACGGCGACCTCGAGCTGGGCCTGCTGAGTTACGACCCCGGCGACGACCGGCTGGTTTCCACCGTCATCTACACCGACCACCTGGCCTTCATCGTCTCGCCCGAGCACCGTTTCGCGCGGCGCGATTCGGTCTCGATCACCGACCTGGGCATGGAGACCTTCATCGCGCACAACGTAATCTCGCCCTATCGCGAAGTGGTGCTGCGGGAATTCCAGCGCTACAAAGTGCAGTTGAACATGGACGTCGAAATGCCGACGGTCGAGACCATCCGCCGGCTGGTGCAGCGCAATCAGGGGGTGGCATTTCTGCCGCGGTTGTGCGTCGAGCAGGAGGTCGAGCAAGGCATCCTGTGCGAAGTCGGGGTGCGCGAGCTGAAGGTCGAGCGCAAGATCCGGCTGGTCCATCCGGCGCGCCGCGCGCTGAGCCACGCGGCCAAGGCGTTTCTCGAGCTGATGAAGGCGCGGGGCGAGCAACCCACGCCGGTTGGCCCCACACCAACCGACCCGCCTTGGTAACTAACCGCCAGCCCATCGCCGGCGCGCTCGATGTTTGCCAGCGCTCGAATTCCGTCCCCACGCCTCGTAGCTCCGCAGGGTCGTGGCGTAAGAAGTCGAGTTGGCGGTGAAAGCCTCGATGGCGTCGATATTGTCGATGATGTCACGCGCCTGCCAGGGGCGGTTCGACACAGCGGTTGAACTGCGGTATGCTGTAAGCAAACTGGGAACTCGAACTGGGAATCCCGGCCGGTATTGACACCTGGAAAGGAATTTTCCGACGATGATGAAGTTCCTGCTTGGCCTGATCATTGGTTTGGGCGTGGTCCCCGCGGTCGGATTTGTGTACTTCCGTTTCGGCCTCGCTCCGGTGGCGACGGCGGCTCCCGCCATGCCGTTTGAAAAGAGGCTGGCGCGCATGGCCCTGCACGCCCGAATTTCGAAGGAAGCCCCGGCCCAGGCGCCGATCGCGGCCAGTGAGGACAACCTGGCGGCGGGCGCGCGGATCTACCGCGAGCACTGCGCGTACTGCCATGGCATTGCCGGACAGGCCGAGACCGCCTCGCCCAAGGGAATGTTCCCTCACCCGCCGCAGTTGTTCAAGGGAAAAGGCGTGACCGACGACCCGGCCGGAGAGATCTACTGGAAGACCGCCAACGGCATCCGGCTCACGGGTATGCCCGGCTTCCGCAAGACGCTCACCGAGGACCAGATGTGGCAGGTCAGCCTGCTGCTGCTGCACGCCCACGAACTCCCGGCGCCGGTTAAGGACCTGTTGGCGCAGCCGGCTCGTTGAAGGACTTTAGCGCGCGGCAGGTCTGGCGGGACATCTCAACTTCGATCGCGCCTGAGCGTGCCACGAATCGACGCCCCCTAACGCTTAAGTCAGCTCTCGCGGTCTCGAGATTGATGCCTGGTAAGCGACACCAAGCTCGTTAGCCACCGCGGAGAAACGCGGGTCGGCCGTCCATAACTGCAACCGCTCCACAACCGCGGACGCCAGAAGGTGAACGTCGATCCAGCCCACGCCGCGACCATGTAAGGCGCGATTGCGAACGAACGCAACCACCTCGGAGTGATGGACCATGGCCGCCTGGTGCATCCGCTGGTAGGCGGCCAGAAGCTTGCTTCGGCCTCCTCGGTCGCCAATGAGGAGTTCTCCATAGACCAACTCGTGCCCCGTCACTTCATCGAGACCGAGGAGTCTGTCCAACTCGGCCGCGTAGGGCGCCCGGTTGGCAAGGAACCGGATCCACACGGAAGTGTCCACCAGGACCATCAGACCGCCCTCCGTTTGGGCGACGGCTTTTCACGGCGTCTGGGCACGTCGAGTGCGCGAGGCTCCGCACCGCGCAGAGCTCGAAGGCGCTGGTAAGCCGCGTGGCGTACCAGGGCCTCGAGGCCCAAACGTACGGTCTCCGTATCCGTTGTTGCGCCGCAAGCCGTCCTCGCCTCCGTGAAGAGTTTGTCATCGACGTTGAGGGTTTTCTTCATACATCCAATTCTGCCATAATAGTATGGTCGCTGAAACCATACGAAGGTCCGGCCTTCTCAGCCGCCCCACGGGGCAACCCGGATCGGGCGCGCCTCCGGGCGGCGTACTCATGACGATATGACCTATCCTGAGACTGAAGAGCTTGTTACTGATGGGACTCTGACGCGGATCGATCCGGCCTTGTACCGGCGAAAACATGACTAGCTCGAACACGCAGCGCGGCCTCACGGTGTGGTTTACCGGTTTGAGCGGGGCGGGCAAGACCACCCTCAGCCAGGCATTGGAGCGGCGACTGGCGGCCGGCGGCTACCCGGTCGAGTCGCTGGACGGCGACGTGGTTCGCCAGCGCCTGTCGAAGGGTCTGGGGTTCTCCAAGGCCGATCGCGACGAGAACATCCGGCGCATCGGGTTCGTGGCCGAGTTGCTCACACGCCACGGAGTGGTGGTGCTGGTGTCGGCCATCTCGCCCTACCGCGAGATTCGGGACGAGGTGCGGCGCCAGATCGGCCGCTTCGTGGAGGTCTACGTCAACGCACCCCTGGAAATCTGCGAGCAGCGGGATCAGAAGGGCCTCTACAAGAGGGCCCGCGCCGGCGAGCTAAGAGGCTTCACCGGAATTGACGATCCCTATGAGCCGCCGCTCAACCCCGAGGTGGAATGCCACACCGATCTGGAGACCGTCGAGCGCAGCGCGGCCAAGGTGTGGCGCGTGGTCCAGGCCACGCTTGGCAGGTAGGGACAGAGGCACCCTCTTTTGCGCGGGGAGTACTCCTTTATGGCGCCGAGGGTGCCTCTGTCCCTAGTGTACTGCGTCAAAAGTTCGTGAACAGGAGTCTTGAGGTGACAAGAATGTTGGCCTGCGGCGTGAGGATTGGGATGGGAACGGGCACTCGCCAGCGGAGGTGGTCTTTGGGATGGCAGTCTGAGGCAGGGCCTTACG
>JAUYBU010000126.1 GCA_030693045.1 Bryobacterales bacterium
CAGTCTGCCTCATGCGGCCATTCTACATGCTTCGCTATTATCTTGTCAATGTACTAGCAGCAGATCGTCGCGCGAGGTGCGCAGCCGCTGCCAGCCGCGGTTCCAGACGATGAACAGGTCGCGGCCGGGTTTGACGGTCCAGCGCAGACGGGTGTTGGTACCGAGGTTTCCCGATTCGCTGTCGTATTGCAGGAAGCTGGCCAGCGAGAGGTTTGCGTTCCAGGCGAAGGCGGTTTGCAGTTGCCAAAGCCGCTGCACGAAGCTGGCCTCGCGCAGCCGGCCGAAGTTCTGCTCGACGGTGAGGCCGGTTTGGAAGCGGCCGCGCGGCGCGGTCCAGTGGATCGAGTTCCGCGACTGCGTGAGGCGGCCGCTGTAGAACGCGCCGAAGGTCGTGGACGAGGCGGCGCGCCAGGAGCGGTGACGGCTGGATTCGCCCTCGATGATGAAGCGGTTGAAGCGATAAGAGCCCGGCCGGATATGCACGCCCTCGGTGATCTCAAACGGCGCGGGCAAAAACTCGTACTGCGGCGCCACACTGATTCCCAGTTGGTCGCCGGTGGTGAACTCGACCCCCAGCGGTCTCAGATTAAGCAGCCAGGATTCGTTGACGCCGTTCAGATTGTCGACGCGCGAGTATCTGCTCTCGAAGGACCACTGCCGGCTCCAGGCCAGGCGGCCGTCCCGGGAAGGGCGCGGCTGGTATTCGCACTTGCCCATGTAGCGGCGAACTCCGGGGCGGGGAAGGAAGCCGAGTTTGGGAGCCATCGACTCGCCGAACTCGTCGAAGGTGTTGGCGCAATCCACCAGGTCGTTGGGATAGTCGATCTTGTAACCCCAGCCGTGGCGCTGTCCGGGAGCGAGGTCGCCCGCGCTGAACGCGCCCCATCCGCCGACCAGCAGGTTCTTGTTCCCGCGGAAGGTCGAGGTGCGCCAGATTGCATCGAAGCCTGCCATCGTGTTCCGTGTTTTGCCGGAAGGATCGCCGTTGGTGAGGGTCGCGCCGACGCGGAGATGGTTGTCGATGTCGTAGGAGGCGCGCCCGGCGAACAGGTTCACGCGCGGCGCGAAGCTGGTCGGGCGCGTTTCGACGTCCAACATCGCCAAGTTCCACTTTCCGGCGCGGCCATTGATTTTCACGCCGCCCTCCAGCGGAACCTGCCGGCCCTCGAGCAACCCGATGCGCCGCGTGAAGAAAGGCCTGAAGGTCGATCCCATGTTCAGACCGAAGTCGAACTGGTTGGCCCCTTCCAGAAAGAAGGCCCGTTTCTCCGGAAAGAAGAGCGGGAAGCGCGTGATGTTGATCTGGCGCGAATCGACCTCGGTCTCGGCAAAATCGGTGTTGGCGGTAAAGACCGCGGCCACCTGCGGCGTGATGCGCCAGGTGGCGTCGGCGCCCGCGGATCCCTGCCAGGAGCGCGGCGTCCGGCCGAAAAACTCCCTGGTGCGCCCGGCTACGTAAGGAGCGAGTTCCACTCCTCGCCCCTGGCTCAGTTCCTCGACGCCGGTCAGCGAGCCGGCGCGGCTCAGATCGTAGAGGAAGGAATCCAGCGTGGGCGAGGTCCAGCGCAGTCCGATGCGTTCGCGCGCCACCCAGCGCTCCAGGTTCAGGCCCCACGCCTTGAGGCCCGGCGTGAAGGAGAGCGTGCGCACGGGAATCTCAATCTCGGCCGACCAACCGCTATCGGTGCGGTGCACGCGCGCATCCCAGATGCCGTCCCAATCGAGCGAGACGTGCTCGGGGTCGGAGATCAAACCGTCGGCGCGCGCGGCTGCGGCGTTGATCTGGAAGTAGAAGCCGGTGCGCTTGTCGCCGTGCGTATCGAGCACGATGCCGAGGTTGTCGTCTCCGTCGAGCAGGGCGTCGCGCTGCATGGTATGGACGGCGATTCGCGACGGTTCCGGGTCCGCGCACTCGAAGCCGAAGTAGAGCACGTTGCGCACGATCAGAACGCGCACCAGGGTGCGGAACGGCGTGGGCTCGCCCGGGCGAGGCTTCTGCTGCGTCAATTCGATCGCCGGCGCGTCGCGCCAGGCGGGTTCGTTCAGCCGGCCGTCCAGTTGAATGCCCGCCTCCGAGCGCGCGGCGGCAAGTTCGGCCCCGACGGCGGGGGCGGCCAGCAGAAGAATTGACAGCAGCGTGCGCATTCCTACGCCGCGGCCCTGGTCTTGGCGAGCACGTAAGGTCCTTCGGGGATGACGGCGACGGTCGCGCCGGGCGTCAAGTCCGCAAACAAGGCTTGCACCGCGGACTCGACGGTTGGAAAGGCCCGCCCCCACAGCGTCGGATAGTAGTCGGCGGGCAAGCCGGGCACGTAGAAAAGCGCCTCCGCGTTGGCGATTGCCAGCGCGAACTTCTCGAGTTGCCACTGGTCGACGACGACCGGAGTGGAGGCAATGGCGTCCAGGAATTGCCGGCCGGAGGGAAACTCCTTGAGCATGCGCCGGAACTCGGGCGCGCCCGGTCCTTCTTCGCAGGCCGCGACGAGCAGAATCTTTCCGCCGGGTTTGACGATGTGCTGGGCGGCGGTGATGCCTTTGAGCGACTGGTAGAAAGTGAGGTCCAGAGGGTAGCCCGCCGACGTCGTAATGACGGCGTCCACCGCCGCGTCCAGCAGTTCGAGCATCACCTGGGAGACGAAGCGGACGCCGGCGCGGTGGGCCTGGAGGGCGTCGCCGGCGAACACGCCCGCGATGCGGCGGTCGCGCGCCAGGGCGACGTCGAGCATGAAGTCGTGCCGCGCCATCCCAGCGATTTCGAGCAGCTCATGGTGTAGCGGGTTGTGCTCGATCGAGCCTTCCACGGCCAGCGGCTGGCGCATGAATTTCGGGCTGTGGAGGACCTTGATGGTCTCCTGCGCGGCCAGGCCCGGCACGATCAGCTTGCGCCCTCCCGAATAGCCCAGCATCAGGTGCGGTTCGATGAAGCCGAGCGTAATGTGCAGGCCGGCCGAGACGAAACGCTCGTCGATGTAGACGGGCGTGCCCGCGGCGGTGGCGCCGAGGTGGCGGTGCTCGGCCAGTTCGCGCGCGTTATGGTTGACGACACGGTAGCGCCCGGCGACTTCCGGGCCCACGATCTCGCGAATTTCGGCCTCGGTGGCGGGGCGGTGCAGGCCGGTGGCGATCAGGACGGTGATGTCTTCCGGCGGCACGCCGGCCCATTCCAGCCGCCGCAAGACCGGCGGCAGCGTCTGGCGGTTGGGCGCCGGACGGGTGATGTCGCACACCGAGATGGCCGCGCTGCGCTTGCCGCGCGCCAGTTCGGCGAGCGGCGGCGTGCCGATGGGGCGATCGAGCGCGGCTTCCAGCGCGGCCTCCGGGTCCTCGAGCGGGGCCGCGGAACGGGCCTCGAGAACCCGGTACCGATACTCTTCCGGAAGGTCGAGCGCGATGCCGGTCTTGCCGAACGCCAAATCGAAGCGCATACAAGAAAAATATCATACCGGCGGCCGAAAACGCCGACATGTAAAGTATCCGGGTGTGTTGCGTAAGCCTGAAACGTATGGCATGCAAATTGCATCGGATATGGCAGGTTAGTCAGGAGATCGGTCATGGTAATTTCAGGAATTGTCGCGATGTTGCTCATTATCGGGCTGTTTCTTTCCATGTTGTCCTCGTCGCCGAAAGCCGGCCGCTGAGTCGTTCCGCCACACGCCTGTAGTAATCCCGACCGCCACGAAGGTATAAAATAGGCCTCATGCGCCTCTGGGTTCTTGCGGCACTTGTCTCAATTCCGCCCGCCTTTGGGCAGTACGACGTTTTGATCTCGGGAGGCCGCGTGATCGACGGCGCGGGCAACCCCTGGTTCGTTGGCGACGTTGCCATTCAGGGGGATAGGATCGTCGCGGTGGGCTCGCTGGGCGACGCCCAGGCGCGGTTGAAGATAGACGCCCGCGGTCTGGCCGTCGCGCCCGGTTTCATCGATATCCACACTCACGCCCGGCACGGTATTTTCGAAGTGCCGACGGCTGAAAACTGCCTGCGGCAGGGCGTGACGACGGTCATGGAAGGGCCCGACGGTGGTTCGCCGATTCCGCTGGCGCCCTACCTGGCGCGCCTGGAAAAATCTTCCATCTCGGTAAACTTTGGACTGCTGGCGGGGCAGGGGAGTATCCGCGAGCAGGTCATCGGTCTGGAAAACAGAAGAGCCACGCCGGAGGAAATCCGGAAAATGAAAGATCTCGCCACGCAGGCGATGCGGGATGGCGCTTTCGGTCTCTCGACCGGGTTGTTCTACGTGCCCGGCAATTTCACCCCGACCGAGGAGGTGGTCGAGATCGCGCGGGTTGTCGGCGCTCTGGGCGGGGTCCACATTTCCCACATGCGCAACGAGGCGGACGGTGTGTTGGACAGCGTGCGCGAGACCATCCGCATCGGCGAGGAAGGCGGCCTTCCGACCCAGATCACCCATCACAAAATCATCGGCCGCGCGAATTGGGGACAAAGTCTAGCGACGCTGGGCCTGGTGGAAGAGGCGCGGGCGCGCGGCGTCGACGTCACCATCGATCAATACCCCTACACCGCCTCGATGACCGGCACCGCGGCGCTGTTTCCGCAGTGGGCCCAAGAGGGCGGGCGCAAGGCCCTGATCGAGCGGCTCTCGGCGCCCGACCAGCGCGCCAAAATCAAGGCCGTCATCGTCCGCAACATCAAGGAAGACCGCGGCGGCGGCGACCCCAAGAACGTGGTCCTGGCGTCGTGCCCGTTCGACCAGTCCCTGGCCGGGAAAAACCTGGCCGAGCTGACCCTCGCCCGCGGTGTCCCGGCGACCTTCGAGAACGCCGCCGAGACCGCCATCGAAATTCAGAGCAAGGGCGGCTGCCAGGCCGTCTACCATGCCATCGGGGAAGAGGACGTCGAGCGCATCCTGCGCTATCCGTTCACCATGATCGCTTCCGACGGCGGCATCCCGGTGTTCGGCAAGGAAGCCCCTCACCCGCGATACTACGGGACTTTCGCGCGCGTGCTGGGCCGCTACGTGCGCGAGCGCAAGACACTGACGCTGGAAGACGCCGTGCGCCGGATGAGTTCGTTGCCCGCCACGCGGCTGAAACTGTGGGACCGCGGCCTGCTGCGCCCCGGCATGCTGGCCGACCTGGTGGTGTTCGACCCGGCCACCATCGCCGACAAAGCCGACTTCGCCAAGCCGCACCAATACGCGGTTGGAGTGCGGCACACTTTCGTCAACGGCAAGCCGGCGCTGCTGGACGGCGCGGTGACGGAGCAGCGGCCGGGCCGCGTCCTGTACGGTCCCGCGCGCCGTCCCTAACGCCAAATGGAGGCGGCCGGCGAGACCGTGGCCGCGCTCACCACGAAATTAGCCTGCAGCGTGCATGGTTGCGACTCGGAGAGAAAGGTTTTGGCGGGTGTGCCGGGAATCAAGCTTATGATCTTGGATATAAGACTCTACAAGTCGTAAGTACCAAGCTATTCGAGAGAACGCCCCTTTTTGTGAGTACTCTTGGGGCCTCGCCACCAGAAGCAACTCACTCGACCTCAGTAACCAATTGAACTTATTGACTTCGAACTAACCCACTGTATCTAGGGGAATAGACACATCGTCCTAGTACTTGTAAGTACTTGACCCGATAGAAGTTCTCGGGTAAACTACTAAGTATCGGCGTAAGTCAGGAGCAGAGAAAAGGACTAAGTGCGCCGACAACTGGGAGGAGAATCTGATGGGAAGCTACAGAGGTGTTAGAGTGTCTTTGCGCATTTGCGCGCTGGCGCTTGCGGTAGGTGTGGTGCCGGCGTGCGCGACAACCACAGACTTCGGTTTCTTTTGGGGCACTGCAGTCGACTCGTCCAATTGGACTGGTTCGAGGTTAAGCGGCGCCGGCGGCCTGTCCGGCACCGGTGGATATGCAAACGGATTTAGCGTAGCTTGGTCGATCACGGCTCCCGATAACAGTGGGTTGTTGGCTTTACGCTTACACTTTGACGGCCCCTGCTGTACATGGCGGCGGAATGAGCCACGCGATCTTCGGCGTCACTCCGGGCGTCTGCTTTCCAGTCGTCCCTTTATCCCCGTGCCTGGTGAATGCCGATGGGACCTCGGATAACAGGGCCGAGATCAACCTGTACACTGCTACGTCCAACGGTAATTCGAACCCCGGGCTGCCGAACGGGATCGTAGGTGGGAAGTTCGCCCTTTCCGGAAATTCCGCTACGGTGCAGTTCTACTCGCCAAATGTGCCCGTTTGGGGTGATTTCTACGCCAAGGGCGGGAAATACGCCAACGGCGGCGAAGACGAGGAAGACGTTTGGAACGCGGTTTGGAATGACGGGATCGGGTACATATCGACTACGACCGACGGGTTCGGGAACACGTCTAACAACCACTTCAGTGACAGCACGGTCAGTTTTATCCCCCGTCCGGACGGATCGGGACTACCGCCGCAGGGCGAGATCCCCGGGGTCCCCGAGCCGGCTTCGCTCGCTATGGTGGGCGGCGGGTTGCTGGCGCTCGCTTACGGGCTTCGCAAGATCCGGCGGCCTTCAGGAGCATCTGCTATCACTTCACGGCGATAAGTGAGATCTGTTCGAGCATCGGCCAGCGACTTCTGTCGTCCGGTTTGCGTTCCACGGGCGTCAGCGGCTGAACTGTAGTACGCGTGGGCGGCGCGGAGCCGAAGTAAGTGGAGTAAGTCGCGTTCATCTTGGGGAACTCGTCGATGGTGTCGAGATAGACGTTGGTGGCGACGACGTGCGAGAAGTCGAGTCCGGCTTCCTCGAGTCCGTCGAGCAGGTTGCGCATGGTCTGCCGCACCTGGTGCTCGACGGTGGAGGCGTAGATGCCGCTGTTGGGGCCGGGGATGAAGGCCGATTTGGCGGAACAATAGAGCGTGTCCGCGGCGAAAACGCAGGGGCTGGCGGTGGGGCTCGGCGGCATATTCTTGGGCCGGACGACGCGGCGGTCGCGCAGGTCGCGCACGGCCACGCCGGTGAGTTCGAACGACGCGCCCTGGGGCAGGGACGCGACGCGGATGGTCGCGCGCGCGGGCGTGTAGCCGAACTCGAAGCGCCGCGCGTAGACCCGGTTCATGACCTCCATGGGCATCGACGCGGTCAGGTAGGGGTTGACGAATACCAGGTGCGCAAGACTCGCCCCGGCTTTGCGCAGCACGCCTTCGGCGCGCGCCAGCGCGTCTTCCACCTGCGCCGCCGCATCCGCGCCGCGGCCCTGGATGCCGCCTAAGAAGATGCGGTCGCCGGTGACCACCGCGCCGTCGATCGACCGCTTCGCCGCCAGGTCCCGAATGGCAACCGCCGTGACTTCCACCGGCGTCGAGACCGGCATGCGCGCGACGCCGAGCGTGGCACGGGCCGGCGGATTCTTCGCGAAGTACCCGGCCCAGACGCGATCGAACGCGGCCAGGTTCCCGAGGTCGGCCAGATAAACCTGCGTGTAGACCACGTGTTCCATGGTCAGGCCGGCGGCTTCCACAACCGACTTCACGTTGTCAAGCGTCAGGCGCGCCTGCGCGTCGAACGCCGCCGGCACGCGGCCGCTGGAATCGATGGCGCCCTGGCCGGAGACGTAGAGGTAATCTCCAGCCAGGATGCCGAGGCTGTACGGGCCCACGCGCACGCCTCCCGGGGTGGTAATCACGCGGCGCTCGGCGCCTTGCGCGGCGGCCAGCGCCAACAGCACAACCAGCAATCTCATAGTCAGGCCTTCATCACTTCCAGGAATACCCTCTTGAATTTCTCCATCTCGGTTTCCGTGCCGATGGTCACGCGGAGCATGTTGTCGAGCGGCGGAAAGGCGCGGCCCGGCGCCACGCCGCGCTCGACCATGGCGGGGATGACGGTGCGGACGTTGCGGCGGGTGTCGATCATCATGAAGTTGGCGTGCGGCTCCAGGTAGCTGAATCCCTGGCCTTCAAGCCATTTGCAGAGATCGGCGCGGATGCGGATGTAGCGGGCCTGGCGCTCGGGCACCATGCGGGGATCCTCGAGCGCGGCCAGCGCGGCGCGAATGCCGACCCACGAGATCACGCCCGCCGGGAACGGCGCCATGGCCTGGATGAGTTCCGGCTTGGCGCAGCCGAAGCCCACGCGCAGGCCCGCCATGCCGTAGATCTTCGAGAAGGTGCGCGAGACGACGACGTTGCGGCCGGCCTTGACGTGATCCAGGGCGCTGACCAGTTGCGGGCTGGTGGAAAAGTGAATGTAGGCCTCGTCGATCAGCGCGACGGCGTTGGGCGGAAGGCTGTTCGCGAGCCAGTCGATATCGGCCTTGGGCGTGATCGACGAGGTCGGGTTGTTGGGGTTGCAGATGAAGATCAACCCGCCGCCGGCGTTGACCGCCTCCTGGCGCATTCGCTTCACATCGGCCGCGTAGGAGGCTGTCAGCGGAACCGGAATCGCCTTGTGGCCGAGAGCTCTGGCCAGCGCGATGGGCAACTCGTAAGTCGGCTCGGAGTAGATGAGCGGGCGAGTGGCGGAGGTGAAAGCGTGGACCGCGGCGCAGAGCACCTCGCTCGAACCCGAGCCGAGGATTACGTTCTCGCGCTCCAGGCCGAACGACCGGCCGATGGTCGCGCTGTGGTTGCCCCACTCCTGGTAGTGGTAGCGCCCGGCGGTTGCCATGGCCTCTTTCATTGCCGCGATGGCCGCTTCGCCCGGCCCCGCGGGATTCTCATTGGCGTTGAGCCAAATGGTGCCGGGCGGAACTTTGCCTCCCACCAGCGCGCGTTGCGCCAGGGCGCATTCGGTCCACAACCCGCTCATCGCCGCGAGACCCGCGGCGCGAGCAAAACCACGTCGGGAGAGATAGTCGGTGTTCATGGCTGCCTTGAGTCCAGAGTAGCGGGAAAGTGTTTCTCGTGCCAGGCGATGCTGCGGTCGATCTGATCGACCACGTGTTTGTTTTCGCGCAATCCGTGGCCTTCGCGCGGGTAGCGCACCATCACGGATTCGACGCCCGCGTCCTTCAGCGCGATGTAGAATTGCTCGCTTTCGGCGATCGGCACGTCGCTGTCGTTCTCGCCGTGCATGAGCATGACCGGCGTCTTCACCTGGGCAACGTATTTCAGAGCCGAGCGCTCCCACAGCCGGTCCATCAGGTTGCCCTGATGCGGCAGCACGCCCCAGGTCATTTGCTCGTACATGTTGTAGTAAGTCATGTAATTGTAGCTGACCAGGTTGATGATAGGGGCGGAGGGGATGGCCGACTTGAAGATGTGAGTTTGGGTGACGATCCAGGCCGTGAGCTGGCCGCCGTAGCTGCCGCCCTCGATGCCCAGCCGGCCGCGGTCGATCCACGGATTGCGGCGCATCGCGGCGGAAAGTGCATAGAGCACGTCTTGCGCTTCGTTGCCGTTCTGGTCGCCGAAAACGCCATCGGCGAACTTCTGGCCATCGCCGGTGGAGCCCCGGTAGTTCACCATTAGCGTAGCCCAGCCGCGCGCGGCGTAGATCTGATTCTTCAGGTTGAACGCCGGCCCCTGCTGGCCGTGCGGTCCGCCGTGGATGACAACCATCAGCGGATGCCTGGACGCGGCGGTCATGCCCAGCGGGCGCGTGAGGAACGCTTCCACTTCCCATCGGTTGTCGTTGCTGATGAAGGTCAAGCTCTCGACCGGCGCGATGGCTTTGCCGGCCAGCGCCTCCGCATTCAACTCGGTAAGCTTGCGAGCCGGCTCCGCGCCGGATTTCAGGTAGAGCTGCGAAAGGTCCGCGGGCCCGGAGTAAGCATAGGCGAGCAGGCCGCCCTTGGCGAGGGAAAACGATCCGACCGCGCCGCGGTCGCCGGCCACCACCTCGGGCGCGCCACCGGCGACCGGCAACCGGTACAAGCGCACGTTGCCGCGCTCCTGCACCGTGAACCACGCGGCCGATCCGTCGGGCGACCACAATGGCTCGCCCTGCCGGTTGTCGATCGCGGCGCCGATTTCGCGGCGGTTTGCGCCGTCCCGGTCCATCACCCAGACGTGCGTGTCCTCCATCGTGGTTTCCAAATCGGTGAGGCCGCGCCGGGTGGCCTGAAACAGGATTCGCCTGCCGTCGGGCGACCAACGCGGGCGGTATTCGGCGCTCTCGGTGGCGGTGAGGCGGCGAATCTCGCCGGTCGCGGGATTCACGGCGAAGATGTCGTAGTTGAAGAACAGGTCTGGCTCCGGCTCGCGGTTGGAGACGAACAGGATCTCGTCGCCCGCGGGCGACCAATCGATGGAGTGCTCGTAATACTGGCCGCTGGTAAGTTGGCGCACGGCGCCCGAGGCTATGTCGGCGATGAAGATGTGCGTGCGCCGGTTGTCGTTGAAGCGGGTCAGCCCTTCGTCGAATTGCGGCTTGTAGAGATAGCGCGTAATGACGGCCGGGTCGCCGCCGGCGGCTTCCGATTCCGGACCGGGCGTCGATGAGACGAATGCGATCCGCTTCGCGTCTGGCGACCAGCTCATCTTTTCGCCAGCATCGGGCAGGGGATGATTGGTCCATTCGAGCCCGGCAAGCCACTTCGCCTGGCTTCCGTCGGGCTTTGAGACGATCAGTCCGGACTTGCCGTCGAGTCTGCCGGACCAAGCCAGCCACTTGCCGTCCGCCGACCAGACCGCGCCGGAGGACGGCTCCTTCTCGCCGCCCAGACGCACGGTCTTTCCGCTTGCCAGGTTACGCACATGGAGTTGCGAGTAAGGCTTTCCAGGAACGTCGCGGTTCGAAACGGCGTAGGCCAGCCACGCGCCGTCGGGCGCCAGCGCCACGTCGCCCACCGAACGCAGCCTGTAGTGGTCGCTCGGAACAAAACCGGGCGACTCCGCACCGGCAGCCGAGACCAGCGACAGCACAGCCAGGAAGGGAGCTAACGCATTCCGCATATGCTTCCAGCTTAGTACTGGAAACCCGGGACAGTACACAGCTTGTCCGCGGCCAACAAAGAAGGCCGGCCCGCGAAGGCCGGCCTTGGGGGGAGGCGGTTTCCTACCGGATCTCGAGGATTTCCTTCTCCTTACCCTTGGCCAACAGGTCGAGCTTGGCGATGTGGGTGTCGGTGAGCTTCTGGGTTTCATCCAGCGCGCGCCGCTCGTCGTCCTCGCTGATGGCCTTGTCCTTGAGCGCCTTCTTCAGGTGCTCGTTGGCGTCGCGGCGGATGTTGCGCAGCGTCACCCGGTGTTCTTCGGCCATGTGGTGGAGGCGCTTGACCAGTTCCTTGCGCCGCTCTTCGGTGAGCTGGGGAATCGGCACGCGGATGATCTTGCCGTCGTTCATGGGGTTCAGCCCGAGGTCGGAGCTGCGGATGGCCTTCTCGATGGTCCCGATCATCGAGATGTCGAAGGGCTGGAGGGTGACCATCGACGGCTCGGGCACGTGCAGCGTCGCCACGTGATTCAGGGGCGAGGGCGTGCCGTAGTAGTCCACGCGGATTGCGTCGAACAGGTTCACCGACGCCCGCCCGGTGCGGATGCTGGTCATGGCGTGCTGCAGGTCGCTGAGCACCTTTTCCATGCCGGTCTTGGCGTTGGCTTCGATCTCCTTGACCGACGTAAACGTGTTGCTGGTTGCTCCGGAGTGTGGTCCTGGTTTCATGGTTGGCTCCATCCAAGGATAACTAGTGAATCAGGGTTCCGACGGATTCTCCCATCGACATACGCATTATATTGCCGCGCTGGTTGAGATTGAAAACGAGAATCGGCAGGCGGTTGTCGCGGCACATGGCCACCGCCGAGGCGTCCATGACGCCCAACTGGCGGGCGAGCACGTCCTGGTAAGAGATCTCGCGATACAGCGTGGCGTCCGCGTGTTTCAGCGGGTCTTTGTCGTAGACGCCGTCGACGCGCGTGGCCTTGGCGACGACCTCGGCGCGAATTTCGAGCGCGCGCAGCGTAGCCGCCGTATCGGTGGAGAAGTAGGGATTGGAGGTGCCGGCGGCGAATATGACGGCGCGGCCCTTCTCCAGATGCCGGACCGCCCGGCGGCGAATGTAGGGCTCGGCCACTTGCCGCATCTCGATGGCGGTCATGACGCGCGTGGGGACGCCCTGCTTCTCAAGGGCGTCCTGGAGCGCCAGGGCGTTGATGACGGTGGCCAACATGCCCATGTGATCCGCCGTCACGCGGTCCATCTGGCGCGCCGCGGGAGCGACGCCCCGGAAGAAATTGCCGCCGCCGACCACCAGGCCCAGTTCGACGCCCGCGCGGACGACTTCGGCGACCTCTTCGGCCAGCGCGCGCACGCGCTCGGAGTCGATGCCGAACGCCGCGCCCCCGGCCATCACCTCGCCGCTGAGCTTCAGGAGGATGCGCTTGTAGGCCATGATCGATCCACCGGCCGCGGGGCCACCGCCAAACCGGCCCGCTAGTTCTCCGTCTGCGCCGTTTCGCCGACCTTGAATCGAACGAAACGGGCGACAGTGATATTCTCGCCCAACTTGGCGATCTTCTGCTTGATCAGGTCGTTGACGGTGGTGGTGTTGTCCTTGATGAAGGGCTGCTCCAGCAGGCAGATCTCTTCATAGAACTTGGACATGCGGCCTTCGACCACTTTGTCGAGGATCTTCTCGGGCTTGCCGTCGGCCAGGGCGCGGGCGCGCTGGATTTCCCTCTCTTTCTCGATGGCTTCCGGGGTGACGTCTTCCTTGCGGATGAAGCTCGGGCTGGCCGCGGCGATCTGCATCGCCAGGTCGTGCACCAACTGCTGGAAGTCGGCTGTGCGCGCGACGAAGTCGGATTCGCAGTTGACCTCGACCAGCACGCCGATCTGCGCGCCGGCGTGGATGTAACTGCCGACCACGCCCTGCTTGGTCGAGCGGTCGCTCTTGCGGCCGGCGGCGGCGATGCCGCGCTTTCGCAATACGACTTCGGCTTCGGCCAGGTCGCCCTTGGCCTCGTCCAGCGCCTTCTTGCACTCCATCATTCCGGCGCCGGTGCGTTCACGGAGCTGTTTCACTAACTGCGGGGTAACGTCCGCCATGGTTTACTTTCCTGAACCTTGAGATGACTACTAACTTCGGGGCAAGTCCGTAGACTTGCCCCGCGATCTTCGGGACTACTTCCCGGCGACGCCGCCCGGGTCGGCGCCCTTGCGGGGCAGCGAGACCGACGGCAGATCCTCTTCGGCCATACCCTCGGCCATGAGTTGCTCGGCGTACTGCGGGTCGAAGTAGCGGGTCACTTCGGGGATCTCCTCGATCGTGGTTTCGTCGGCGACGATTTTCTCGGCGGCGAAATCCTGCTCGCTGGCGAGCGCGCGGCCTTCCACCACCGCGTCGGCGATCTTACTGGTGAACAGCCGGATGGCGCGCAATGCGTCGTCGTTGCCGGGAATCACGTAATCGACTTCGTCCGGATCGCAGTTGGTGTCCACCACCGCCACCACCGGGATGCCGAGTTTGCGGGCTTCCTTGACCGCGATGGATTCCTTGTTGGAGTCGATGACGAACAGCATGTCGGGCAGACCCGGCATGGTTTTGATGCCCGACAGGTTCTGCTCCAGGTGCTTGCGCTCGCGTTCCAGCCGCCCGACTTCCTTCTTGGCGCGGCCGGCATAGGCGGTTTCGGTCGCCATGGCGTCGAGTTCCTTCAGCCGCTTGATGGAGCGCTGAACGGTCAGCCAGTTGGTGAGCAGTCCACCCAGCCAGCGCTGGTTGACGTAGTACTGCTCGCAGCGGACGGCTTCCTCGGCCACCGCTTCCTGCGCCTGGCGTTTGGTGCCGACGAACAGGACGGTTCTGCCCTGCTTGGCCATTTCGCCCACATACGACATCGCGTCCTTGAACAATTTGAGCGTCTTCTGCAGGTCGATGATGTAGATCCCGTTGCGTTCGCCGAAGATGTATTCCTTCATCTTCGGATTCCAGCGCTTGGTCTGGTGCCCGAAGTGAACGCCGGCTTCGAGCAATTCCTTCATTGAGATTGACGGCAAACTGCCTCCTTGCCTTACCTTACTGACTTAGTTCCGGAACGCTATCCAAACGAGATTTGCGTTCCGGGAAGACAACAACCGGTTGCGGAGGACGGCCGGCGCGGCGGCGCGCTCTTGTTGCTGCAAGCTTCGATCGCCATCGGCGCCAGGCATGATCCGATTAACGCTTGGAGAACTGGAACCGTTTCCGCGCGCCCTTTTGACCGTACTTCTTGCGCTCGTGCTCGCGCGGGTCGCGGGTCAGGTAGCCGAGCTGCTTGAGTTTACCGCGCAACTCGGAATTGAATTCGCACAGCGCGCGGGCGATGCCCAGGCGGGCCGCGCCGGCCTGTCCCAGGACGCCCCCGCCGTCGGCGAGGATCAAGATGTCGAACTTGTCCGCCGTCTCGGTGGCCAGCAGCGCCTGGCGCACCAGCGCCCGCGCCGTCTCGTTGACGAAATAGTGATCCATCGGACGGCCGTTGATGGTGATCTGACCTTTGCCCGGACGCAGGAAAATGCGCGCCACCGAACACTTGCGGCGTCCCGTACCCAAATATTGAACTAACCCTGCTGCCACTCGTTTACCTAGCCTTTCTCAATCCCTAGCTCAGAGCCAGTGAAACCGGCTGCTGCGCCTGATGGGGATGCTTGTCGCCGGCGTAGACCTTCAACTTCGTCGCCATGTGCTTGCCGAGTTTAGTTTTCGGCAACATGCCCTTGACCGCTTCCTCGACCAGGCGCACGGGGCTGGTTGCCCGGACCTTGCGGGCCGGCGTCTCCTTGAGACCGCCAGGATAACCCGAGTGCGTGCGGTAAATCTTCTGGTCCTCTTTATTGCCGGTCAACCGGACTTTGGCGGCGTTAATCACCACCACATGATCGCCTGTGTCCAGGAAAGGGGTGTAGGAAGCTTTGTGCTTTCCCATCAGCATCATGGCAATCTTGCTCGCGACCCGGCCGAGGACCTTGTCCTGGGCGTCGATCAAGTGCCACTTGCGCGTGATTTCCTTCCCGGACGGGAATTCCGTTTTCATGGACAGAGTTTCTCCGTTCGACTTCTACAAACATTCAGGTTAGCGGACCGGGACTGGTTCTGTCAAACCCGGCCACGCCCCAATAAATGCGTCAGCCTGGTATGGCCCCTTTTATTCCCCGCTGTGTTGTCCCCGAAAAAGGGGCCATAGTGCGACCAGCGAAGGCCGGCATGTTCAGTGGGAGACAGTCCCACCGGGGCAAGAGTCGGAACCCCGTAGCTTGGGTTGCATTCGCGGAGGAAACGAAGCGGATGAAGCCAACCGACAAAGCCATCCTTGGGATGGTGAGCGAGTCACCGGGCCGCAACGAAAGTGAACCCAGAGGTGGCCTCGAAAATTTGAATCCGAAGGCCGAGCCCTCTATGGCCGGGCGAAGGCAGCATGGCATGGCGCAGACTGACCGAAGCGGCATGTCAGTTCGGCGGGGTGGTAGGGACAGCACGGTGGCAAGGGCATGCTAAGCAACTGGTGAAACCGTCCTGGTCCCACTGGGAAACCAGTGGAGCAAGGTACATCGTATAACCGGCGAAACCGGGAAAGCGATGGAAGACGAGACGGCGGCGGCCGGGCCCGTAGTAGCGCGGAAGCGGGGTAACGCCCGTGGAGCAAAGGGACCCTGCTGCACATGCAGTCTTTATCGAGAAGGGAGGCGGGGGTGAAATGACAAAGACACCCATCCATCTGCAGGACCTGAGACGAAGACTATACGTCAAGGCGAAGGCCGAACCGGCTTGGCGGTTCTGGGGCCTGTATGTGCACGTTTGTAAACGGGAGACCCTCCAGGAAGCCTACCTGGCAGCCAGGGCCAACGACGGAGCGCCGGGAATTGACGGGGTGACGTTTGCGGCGGTGGAAGCGGGGGGTGTGGAGGAGTTTCTCGATCAGCTTCGCAAGGAGCTGGTGGAACGGACCTATCGGCCACAGAGGGCACGGAAGGTGGAAATCCCGAAGGATGGAGGCAAGACGCGCCAGCTTTCGATTCCATCGATCCGGGACCGGGTGGTCCAGGGGGCGTTAAAGCTGATCCTGGAACCGATCTTCGGGGCGGACTTTCAACCGGGGTCGTTTGGCTACCGGCCGAACAAGTCGGCGCACACTGCCATCCAGCGCGTATCGAAGGCAATTCTGGAGGGCAAGACCTGCGTGATCGACTTTGATTTGCGAGCCTACTTCGACACGGTGCGACATCCTATCGTGCTGGAGAAAGTGGCGCGGCGAGTGGATGACGATGCGGTTTTGTGGCTCTTGAAGTTGCTGTTGGAGGTGTCGGGGAAGCAGGGAGTTCCGCAAGGCGGGGTGATTTCGCCGCTGCTCAGCAATCTGTACCTCAATGAGGTGGACCAGATGCTGGAGAGGGCGAAAGCAACGACCCGGCGCGAGCGGTGGACGGCAGTCGAATACGCACGGTTCGCCGACGATCTGGTGATCCTGGTGGATTGGCAGCCGCGCCAGCAATGGCTTCGGCAGGCGGTGGAGAAACGGCTGCGGGAGGAGTTTGCCAAACTGCAGGTGGAGGTGAATGAGGAGAAGAGCCGTAGGGTGGACCTACAGCAAGGCGAGAGTTTCGGATTTCTTGGACTTGAGTTCCGTCGTATCCGGAGTCGCCGGGGACGATGGATGCCGTTGTTATTGCCGAAAGGCAAGAAGCGGACGGCGTTGCTGGGCAAGCTCAAAGAGATCTTCCGGGCCTCTCGATCCCAGCCGGTGGGCGGGGTGATCGAGAAGATCAATCCGATCCTGCGGGGTTGGGTGAAGTACTTCGCGATAGGCCATTCGAGCCGGTGTTTCTCCTACATCCGAAACTGGGTAGAGACGAGGATTCGGCGCCATCTGGCGCGGGCGTGCCAGCGTCGAGGTTTCGGCTGGAAGCGATGGAGCAGGGAATGGCTGTACGGGACGCTGGGACTGTTTTCGGAGTACCGCGTCTCGTATCAGCCGTCGAACTCGGCAGTCGCTCCGGTCTGATAGGTCCCATAA
>JAUYBU010000127.1 GCA_030693045.1 Bryobacterales bacterium
AGGATGGCTTTGTCGGTTGGCTTCATCCGCTTCGTTTCCTCCGCGAATGCAACCCAAGCTACGGGGTTCCGACTCTTGCCCCGGTGGGACTGTCTCCCACTGAACATGCCGGCCTTCGCTGGTCGCACTATGGCCCCTTTATTTTGGGACACTCTCGCGAGTCGCCCCGCGGGCCGCAAGGCGCGATTTCCGAGAGTATCCCGAAATAAAGGGGCCATACCAGGCTGACGCATTTTTTGGGTCAGAACAGCAGCTTGATGGCGAAGGTCAACTGCCGCTGGCCGTGACCCTTCTCGGACGTCACCGTGCCGAAGGCGGTCGAGGTCGGCGTCAGGTTCGGGTTGTTGAATTGCGGGTGGTTCAGCGCGTTGTAGGACTCGGCGCGGAATTGCGCCCGCCAGCGCTCGGTTAGCCGGAAGGTCTTGAACACCGACAGGTCCAGGTTGTTGATGCCGTCGCCGCGCACGTTGTTGAAGCGCGTCGAAAGCGTCCGGATGTTGTTGCTCAACTGGCGATTCGAGGTGCGCTCGAATCCGGCGTCGGCGTTGAACCAGCGCGTGATATCGCGCTCGGAAACCGGCAGCGGAATGTCGTGCAGGTTGCCGTAGAAGATCGAGTTGCCGAAGCCCAGCGCCTGCCCGCTCTGGCCCTCGTACCAGCCCTGCGCCTGCCAGCCGCCGGCCAGGTTCTGGAGCCATCCGCGCGCCTTGCCTAGCAACAGTCGGCCGCGGCCCACGGGTAACTCGAAGATGCCGCTGATGACGAAGCGGTGCGGATGGTCCTGGTTGGAGACGACCTTCTCCGGCCGGTCGTCGGTGGCATTCAGGTACGAAGTCGCCTCCATGAACTTCGACCAGGTGTAACTCGCCTGGAACTGCGATCCCCGCGAAAGCCGTTTCTGCACCCGCCACTGCATCGAATGGTAATAGGAGTAACCGGCCGGCAGGTCGGTGGTAATGCCGCTGAATTGTGGGTACGGTTTTAGTAGCTGGCTGCGTCCGATGCGCTGGTTGCCGAGCGTGGTGCCCAGAAACTCCGGAATGCCGTAGAAAGGATTCGTCACCTGGCCGCCCAGAAAGTCGATGGCCGCCTGGTCGCGCGTGGCCGAAGCCGACAGATACTGCCGCGGGACCGGGTTCATCTGGCGGCTGGCGTTCAAGTAAGTGCCGCGGTTGCCGACATACGTGCCTTCGACCAGCGTGCGGTGACCGACCTCGCGCTGAACGGAGAAGGTCCAGCGCTGCATGTAGTGGTTCAAGGGGTATTCGTCAAAGTAAGTCGCCGTCTTGCCCAGTTGCGTGCGCAGTCCGAGGCTCGAGCCGGTGGCGCGCTGGATGCCGTCCGGGAACGGATCCGAGAGCGTGGCGCGATAGGTCACGCCGCTGGTGAGGCTGGCCACGAACGGAGTGATCTGATTGAAGCCTCCCTGATTCACGTCCTGGCGGTCAATGCCCATCAGACCGTGGAAGATGCCGTAGCCCGAACGGATCACGGTCTTACTCGAAGCCTGCCAGGCCACGCCGGCGCGGGGGGCGAAGTTGTTCTTATCCGCCGTCCAGAGGCCCCGCGGCGCTCCGCCGACCCCTGGAAACGTGACGCCGCCGAGCGTCCGGAACTGATCGGCCGGCAGCGCGGGAATCGGGTTTTGGGCATAGTTGGCTCGCGCCAGATCCGAAACCGGACTGGGCAGGCTGAAGTCGAACCCGCGGATGGAACGGTTGAACCGTTCCGTAGTCGGGCTTTCGTATTCGTAGCGCACGCCCAGGTTGACGGTCAGCCTGCGCGCCGCCTTCCAGTCGTCCTGAATGAATACGCCCGTGAACGTGGACTGTTCGGCGCGCGAGGCGTTCACCACCACCTGCCCATCGCTCGGCAGGCCGTAGAGCAGGGCCGCCAGCCCCTGGCCGATGGGCGCCGCGCCCGAATTCTGGTTGGGCCCCTTGGTCCAGTCGGGCTGGAAGTTGAAACTCGGCGCGACGTTGCCGAAGTTGTATCCGTTTTCGCGCATCAGACGATACTCACCGCCCCAGCGCAGACTGTGGTTGCCGGCCAGCCGGGTCATAGTTCCAAAGAACGTCTGGTAGTTAGTGGTGGAGTAACTGCCGCCGGTGTCGCCGAGCGCCGCGTAATTGGACACGGTTACATCGGGGAACGCAATCCCGCCCGGGTCGCTCTTGTCGCGGATCTCGTTTACCAGGCTCTGGGGCAACCCCAGCGAAGTAAGGTCGAACCCCTGGCTGAAGCGGCGGGTCATCGGGTTCTGATAGGTGAACCCATAGCGCAGGTTCAGCAGGAAGCGCGGGCTGATCACATACACGTCGTCCAGCACCAGGCCCCACACGCCGCGGTCGACGAAGTTACCGACGGCGACGGTCGGCAGGGTCTGAATGGTCTGCATGTAGTAACTCTGGTTCAGCCGCAGGAAAACCCGATGGCTGTCGTTGAAGCTGTGGTCAAGGCGCGTCAGAAACGAATGATAGTCCTTGTCTTCGTCGTACACGCGGAAGAAGTTATTGCGGCCGTCGGAAGTCCCTTGCGCGTTCGGCTTGGGATAGTATCCGGCGATCTTCCTCCCCACCGGGTTGATCTGGCCGGCTGGAATCAGGTTACCGGCCAGCGGCTGGCGCGTGAAGGTGCCCGGCCTGGTCTCGGTAATGCTGTAAGGGTCGTAGATCTGGTAGCGGCTGCCGAGCGCGAGTAAGTCGGAGAAATCCCCGTCGCGCTGCCCCGGCGACGGCACGGTCTGCGTGGTGGTGGGCGTGCGGCGCACGTACATGGCTTCATAGCCGAAGACGAAGAACGACCGGTTGCGGCCGTCATACAACCGCGGGATGCGGATGGGCCCGCTCAGCGTGTCTCCCCAGCGCTGGTGCATCCATCCTTCGTTGCCGCCCTCGCGCATCTTCTCGGGTGTCACCGGGCCGGTGGCCGGGTTGTAAAGCCAGTTGTTCAGAAACCATGGCGTCGCGCGGATGCGGGAATCGAAAAAGTAAGTGCTGCCGTGGAAAGCGTTCGTGCCGGCCTTGATGCTGACGTTGACAATGGCGCCGGTGCCGTGGCCCAGGCTGGCGTCGAAGGCCAGGGTCTGGATCTTGAATTCCTGCACCAGGTCCTGCGGCGGCGAATAGGCCGAACCCGTTCCGCTCATGTTCGAGGCGCCGTCGAGCGAGACTTCGCTCGAGCCCGAGCGCGTGCCGTTGACGATGATGCTGCCGGAGGCGTGGCCCTGGTCGAAAGGATTTCCCGGGCTGTGGCCGCCCGATGAGTTCACCCCGGGCGACAGCCGCGACAGATAGAACGCGCTGCCCCCGGCCACGGGCAGCTCGGCGATCTGCCTGTCGTCGACGATCACACCGATCGAGGGAGAACTGGCTTCGAGCATCGGCGCTTCGGCGGTAACCACCACAGTCTCGGTCACACTGCCGAGTTCCAGCGTCAGGTCCAGCGCAAGGCGATCGTCCACACTAAGCTCCACTCCGTCTTTGACCAGCTTCTTGAAGCCTTCCAGATCCACACTCACGCGATACGTGCCCGGAATCAGAAACGGAATCTCGAAGTTACCCTCGTGGTTAGTCAGAGTGGACCCGCCGGTGTTGGTAGCGATGTTGGTGGCGCGGACCCTCGCGCCGGTGACCACCGCGCCGGAGCCGTCGCTGATCCGGCCGAGGATCGCGCCGCGCGATTCCTGCGCACTGGCAGCCAGGGGGATGAACAGCAAAAACGCGAGGACGGGGGACGCCCGCATTCCCACCTCCAGGAATGGATACTACCGCGACGCCAGCCTGCGCGCAACCTGCACCGTGGCCGAGCGGCTACAATTGTGTCTATGGTCCGACTGGAAACCGTGCTCGAAACCTGGAACTCGATCCGCGCCGACGCCGCGCAGGCGGTCGAGGAATTGCCGGAGGGCGACCTGGCGTTCCGGCCCCTGCCCGATCTGATGACCTTCGGAGAGATCGCGCGCCATATCCTGGACGCCGGCCACGCGTTCACGGGGTTGCTGCTGGAGGGTGTCGAGAACTTCCAGGTTCCCGAGTTTCGCCAAATGTTCAAGCGCCATGTCTCCCCGTTGCCCGAGACCGCGAACGCCGCCGACATCGCCGCCGCGATGCGGCAGTCGCTCGAACAACGCAGCGCCGAACTGGCCCGGCAGTCTCCCGAGTTCTTCTCCGGAATTGTCACCAAGTGGGACGGCGCGAAACTGACGCGGCTCGAAATGATCCAATTCCTCAAGGAACACGAGCTGACGCACCGTTCCCAACTATTCACCTACCTGCGGTTCAAAGGAGTGACGCCGGTCACCACCCGCCGCCGGCTGGCTAAGCAATAGATTTCATCTGACAAGGAGTCCCGCATGTCGAAAAATCACCTCTTTCTGACATCGTTATTCTTCTTCGTTCTCGCCGCGTCCGCCGTCGCGCAAGTAGCGCCGACGGCCACGCTGGCCGGGACGGTCTTCGATCCCTCGGGCGCCGTGTTGCCCGAAGTGGCGCTCACGCTTGCCAACCTGGACACGGGTCTCGAGCGAACCGCCGCCTCGGCCTCCGACGGCAAGTACCTGTTCACTTCCGTGCCCGTCGGCCTGTACCGGTTGCAGGCCGCCGCCAGCGGCTTCTCGACGTTCCAGCAGACCGGCATTCGCCTGAACGTCAATACGCCGGCGACGGTCGACGTCCGGATGGCCATTGGCAGCGTCTCCGATCAGGTGACCGTGACCGCGGACGCGATCATGGTGAATACCCAGAGCGGCGCGCTGAGCCAGGTGGTGCAGCAGCGCTACCTTCAGGAGCTGCCGCTCAACGGCCGCAACGCCGCGACGCTGATCCGCATGGTGCCGGGCGTCGCCAGCGGCGTCGGCACCACCACCGCCGGCTACGCCAACTCGAGCGACACCATCGCCATCAGCGTAAACGGCTCGCGGGGCAACGAGGTCAACTACCGTCTGGACGGCGCCACGCACATGGACAACGTCACCAACCTGAACGCGGCCTATCCGAACCCGGATGCGTTGCAGGAGTTCAACGTCCAGACCAGCAATTACTCGGCGCAATACGGCAATTTCGCCGGCGCGGTGGTGAACGTGGTCACCCGCTCGGGCGGCAACGCGTTGCACGGCTCGCTGTTCTATTTTGTCCGCAACGGCGCGATGAACGCGCGCAACTTCTTCGCCGCGCAGTCCGACAATCTGAAGCGCAACCAGTTGGGTGGCGCCATCGGCGGGCCGATCGTCCGCAACAAGCTCTTCTACTTCGCCAGCTACCAGGGCACGATCGTCCGCAACACGTCCTTCACCAATACGGCGTACGTCCCGGACGCGGCCCAGCGGCGCGGCGATTTCTCAGCCCTGGGCAGGTCCATCACCGATCCGCTCACCAGCAGGCCGTTTCCGAACGCTGTCATCCCGGCCAACCGGCTCCTGCCGATCTCCACGAAGTTGTTGGAGAAGGTGCCCTTCTCGGACCTCTCCAGCGGGTTGTTGCGCTATGCCCGCCCGGACCGCTATCAGAACCAACAGGTGCTCGGCAAAGCGGATTACACTCTCGGCCGCCACCAGTTCTCCGGGAGTTTCTTTTACGTGCGATTCGCCGACCCCGGCTGGGATGGAGGCGGCACGCTGCTCACCGTGCGCATCGGTCAGCGCCAGACCACCCGCAATTTCAAGCTTCAGGACGTGTTTACGGTCCGCCCGAACCTGGTTAATACCGTCGTAGCTTCCGGGCTGATGCTGGATTCGTTCAATCTCCGGACTTCACCGTATTCCCTGGCCAGCTTCGGCGAGGTTTTCTACACCCTGCCGCCGGAACAAGACCGCGAACTCGAACTCGGCGTCACCGGCTACAGCGGTTGGGGCAGCGTGAACAACGCGCCTCCCGGCCAGTGGATCCGGCGCAACGTCGAAGTGAACGACACGCTTACCTGGATCGCCGGGCGGCACACCATCAACCTGGGGGGCGAGTACACGCCTTTCGCCATGTTCGACTCCTACACCAAGTACCAGCAGAGCGGCAATTTCAGTTTCTCGGGACAGATCACGGGCAACGGCATCGGCGACCTTCTGCTCGGCAAGGTGGCGACGTTTAACCAGAGCGCCGGAAAGTTTAAACAGACGCGCGGCAAGCAAGTGAGTTTCTTCGTCGAGGATTCCTTCCGCGTGCGTCCCCGCCTGACGCTGACAGCCGGGTTGCGTTGGGATCCCTATCTTCCCTACCACGACCTGCTCGGCCAGGTGGCCGGGTTCCGCGAGGGAAATCGCTCCAAGCGTTTTCTGAACGCGCCGCCGGGCGCCATCTTCCCGGGCGACCCCGATTTTCCGCAGGGCGGCATGAACAACGACCTCAACAATTTCGGTCCGCGGTTCGGCTTTGCCTTCACGCCCCGTTCCGGCGACCGCACCACGGTGGTCCGCGGCGGGTATGGCATCTTCTTCGTGCGCCCCTTCCCGCGCCTGTACAACAACTTCGTCGAATCGGCGCCGTTCAGCCCGACCATGAGCCTGCCTGGGGTGGACATGCAGAACCCGTACGTGTCGGCGGGCATTAAGAGCCCCTTCCCGCCGTTCGCACCCATGTCGCTGGCGCCGGAATCGCCCTTTGTCTTCCCCATGCCTTACGCCTGGTTCGACGAGCACTGGGGCGTCGGCAACTCGCAGGCCTGGAACCTGACCGTGGAACAGCAGTTGATGACGGACCTGCTGGTGAGGGTGGCTTATGTCGGAAACAAGGGCACGCACCTGCAGAGCTTCCGCGAGCGGAACGCCGCCGTGTACAGGGCCGGCGCAACTGTGGCCAATACCAACGCGCGGCGTCCCTACGCGCCCTATTACGCCTCGATGAAGCAGTTGGTGGATTCCGGCAATTCCGTGTATCACTCGCTCCAGGTGACTCTCGAGAAACGGTTCAGCGCAAACTTCTCCCTGCTCGCCTTCTATACGTTTTCCAAGTCCATCGACGACGAGTCGAACAACGCCCAGTTCACCTTCTCCAATCCCCACCCCACCGACCTGCGTTTCAACCGCGGCGTGTCGGATTTCGACATCCCCCACAGTTTCCGTGTCACCGGCGTTTTCGCGTTGCCGCGATTGCAGGGCCGGCACCCGGCGCTACGTTTGGCGCTGGGCGGTTGGTCCTTGACCGAGATTCTGGACCTGCGCGCCGGGTTGCCGTTCGGACTCTCTGCCGGACGCGACAACTCGTTCAGCGGGATGGGCCTCGACCGGGCCGACATCACCGGGAATCCCGCGCTGCCCTCCAACCGCTCGACAGCCGAGAGACTGGCCCGCTATTTCGACCCATCCAAGGCCGCCTTCAACGCCGTCGGAACTTTTGGCAACTCGCCGCGCAATTTCCTTCGCGCCCCGGGCGCCTTCAACTTCGATTCGGCGGTGCAGAAGGCCTTCGCCCTTCGCGAAAAACTCCAACTGCAACTGCGCGGCGAGTTCTTCAACACCCTGAACCACGCCAACTTCGGCTCGCCCGGCGCCAACGTCAGCTCCAGCGCCAACTTCGGCGTCATCAATGGCGCCGGCGACCCGCGCATCCTGCAAATCGGAGCCAAGCTGATCTTCTAGAAAAATGCGTCAGCCTGGTATGGTCCATTTTCTGGGACAGGCCAGTGTGTCCCTTGCGGACACACCTGCCTGTCCCGAACTAAATGGACCATACCAGGCTGACCCCCTTTCTTACAGCGGAGCGTGGTCGAGCGCGCACAGAAAGCTGATGCCTGAAACCACCTTTCGGCTCAGCCGGTCGTCGTTGGTGATAAAGAGATCGATTCCGGCGCAGGCGGCGCACGCCAGGTGAATGGCGTCGGCTGGACGGACCGATCGATCGCCGCGGATGGCGGCGTATCGCGACGAAGATTCCAGCTCAAACGGGATTACCGCAACCGCGGGGTGACGGAAGAAAGCGAGGTAACGTTCCGCGATCTCACGCCGGCCGGTTTCCATGGGCTTTACCAGAATCTCAGCCACAGCGAAGGCGCTTGTGAAAAGCTGGTCCCCCCGCTCCAGCATGCGGGATCGAAGAGACTTTACCTTCGGCGCAAAGAGCGGATGTTCCTCGAAAAGATAGATGAACAGGTTCGAGTCCCAATAGACCTTGGCCAGAAGAGTCTCCTTCTTTTACCAGTCGTTCTGTCGAATTCGTTTGTCCATCAATACGGCAAACAGGTATGCGTAGTCAAACAGGTCTTTGATGACGACCGTATTCTCCAGCGGACACCGTTTGATAGCCATATTCACCTGCCTCCGACCCAGTTTCCTGTTAATCCGCTTGCCATCGCGGAAGAACCAGATTCCGGCTCCTTCAACCTCATACGTGAGCGGGAGTCCCCTCACTGTCTCGAAGCTCTCGCCCTGATGGTCAATGATGCGAACCCACGCGCGATCGGGGTCGGGTGCGGTCTTCGCCTTGTCATCCGGCTGGGTTGCTGAAGTCTCCTCGCCAACCCACTCATCGCGCAGCCGGTTGATGAAAGCATCGCCACCTTCTTCCATCCAGAGATCCTTTCCTACGCCCGCCATGGCCAGAACCGGATCAATCAAGCGATCGCCAGAATTGGAGCGGTACTCTCGCTCATACCAGTCGAGCAGGTAGCGATAGGGTTCGGGCAACTCGGAGCGGTGCGGGGTCGTTTTCCCCTTCCTCTGTGGATGGCACTCATCGCCGGGACGGTAGAGCCGGTAGCTGCCGTCCGGCAAGCGAAGCAACATTCTGTACGTCCCTGACTTCGGCGGAGTGTTTGCCACGCAGTGCTGGCCAATGTGTGTGGCGACTCCGGGTCGTAGTTCGGGAGCGATTCCCTCTTTCTCCACACGTTGACGAATCTCGCCCGCTGCGAACGAAGTGCGACTCGGGTTCTCGCAGTGCAGAAGGGCGAGGGCAACCCACACCTCGTCCGCCACCCGGACCGTGGCATCCGTTCTTGCCGTCACCGTGGCTGTAGTCTCCATGATGGCCCCCAAAACAATTTTACCAACAACAGGTATGCATGTCAATACAAAGGATAACAGTTATATTGTGGGCCGTGGTCCAACCGCCCTCAGGTCGATCTCCTTGAACCCGATATTCGCCGCGGGCGAGCCGGGGCGGAGGCGGAAGTCGAAGGTCGCCGGGTTGACGAACAGCGGGTCCCCGACGATCGACTCGCGATCCTGCCCCGAGGCGCGCCACTCGTCGAGCGAGCGACCGGCGAAACGGATCCCGGCCGAGCGGGCGTCGAAATACAGGTTGCGCTCCATCTTGAACTGCTCGCCGGTCCAGTTGGAGCCGAGCAGGCGGCCCTGGTCGAAATAGACGATGTTGCCGGTGAAGGTGAACGACAGGTGCGGCTCGGCGCGCGTGCGCATCAACTGGTTCTCGCGGTTCAGCGCGAAGATGTTGTTGCGGACGACGTTCTCGCGGCCATAGTGCTGGTGGAAGCCGGCGCTCTTGCATCGGTAAACGACGTTGTTCTCGATCAGCATCCCGGTGGAGCCTTCGTCCGGGTAGATGCCCCAGCCGCCATAGGTGAACGAGGAAATGTCGTGGATCAGGTTGTTGCGCAGGATGGTCCCGGGCTGCATGCCCAGCGTGTAGATGCCGCCCATATCCGACAGCATGTCTTTGCCGATTGAATGCAGGTGGTTGTACTCGATGATGTTACCGCTGCACTGATTGGGCCCGTAGCCCCAGGTCCAGCCCACGCTGATGGCCGTGTAGTAGAGGTCGTGAATGTGATTGTGAGCGATGACGTTGCGGCTGGATTGACCCACCCACACGCCGACAGCCGGCGGAAACACCAGGCCGATGTCGTGGATGTGGTTGTCGCTCACGACGTGCTCCCAGTTGCGCTCGGCGTCGTTGGGGCGCTGCACGGTTTCGCCGATCCTGACGCCCCCGCCGCCCGCGTCCGCGATTTCGTTGCCCGCGATACGGTTCTTCTTCGACCCGCGCCCGAACCAGACGGCGTAGCCGCCGATCTGGCGGAACACGCAACGCTCGATGGCGCACTCTTCCGCGCCCACCGCCTCGAACGCCGTCTGCGCGGTCATCACCGACGCCTGCGTGTCGGCGTAGCCCCGCGGCCCCATGCTCCAATCGGCGTGCGCGAAGTGGATGCCGCGAAAGACCACCCGGCGCACCAACTCGCCCTTCTCCGGGCGGCCTTCCAGGCTCACCAGCCGCGTCAGAGCCGGCGCGACGACTTCCTCTTTCGTCAAGTCCTCTCCGCCCATGGGCCGGTAGTTGATCACGCCGGTCTTGCGGTCCAGGCGCCACTCGCCCGGCGTGTCCAGCGAGTCGGGCGCGTTTTCGATGTAATAGCGCGCGTCGGCTTCGCGGTTGGACTTGCGCGGGTCGCTGGCCAGCGTCGCGATGTGCGCCGCCGGGTCGATCGAGACAATCGGCATGCGAATGTCGGCCCAGGCCAGCAGCGCGATCACCTCGGCGTCCGTACCGGCCCACTCGGGCTTGATGTCGTCGCCGCGGTACTTGAGCTTGAACGGACCCTCCTGCGGGCTGGGGCCGTCGATGCGGAAGAAACCGAAGTTGGGCGTGCGCGCCCGCTGCGCGCGGCGTCCGCTGATGAACAACTGGCGGAAGTACGGCTCGCCCGCCGGCGCGGTCCATAGGTTGCCCTGCCCCTTGGTCCAGCCGCCGATCACGCGCCCGCCGCTCACCACCACGCGCTGGTCCGGCGCGGCTTCCCACACCGTGTTCGAATCTTCGGGACTCAGCACCAGCGTCTCGGGAAGGTAATACGTACCGGTGCGGATCTCGATGCGCACCGTGGCGTCGGGCGTCTGTTTGTGGATCGCGCGGGCGGCGTCGCGAGCCTCGGCGAGGGTCTTCACGGCGCCGCCGGTTGACACCGTGACGGTCTGAGCCATGGCGCACAGCGCGCCGGCGATCAGCAACAGAGGCAGCATGATGTTACTCCAGAGTGATTTCAAACCACGGCGACAGGGCCGAGCCCTCGCCCTGAAGATGCAGCCGGAAACCGCCGTCCACGCGCTCGACGTCGCGCGAAGCGAGCGGCGTCATCCGCCAGCCCTTTCCATCCAGAGGGTACACGGCGATCTTCGTCGCCGGCGTGCGCAGGGTCACAAACGCCTCGACGCGCTCCATCCAGACGGGCCGATTCCCGCCGTTCAGATTGCCGTTCGGTTTGCCGGCCTGGTCCGGCTCGATGGTCCACCAGTCGGTGGTGCCGGGGTACTTGACGATCTGTTGCGGCCGTGGCGGGTTCGAACCCGGCTGCGTGCGCAGCGTGTAGCCGGGGTTGGTCAGCAGCATCCAGCGCGATTCGGCAAGCGGCGCCTGGTCCACCGGCGTCAGCACGACGGCCGCGAAGCCGCGCGCGGATGCGGCCAACTCGACATCGATGGCTCCGGCGGTCACTTTCTTCCTCTCCGCGAAGCCCACCACGCCGGCGGCCTTGGCCGAGTGGATCAGAAACAGCCGCGCTTGCGGGTCGTAAGTGGTCTCGCCCGTGTCGGAGACGAACGGCGGGGCGGGCGTGCGGCGCGCGGCCTCGGGCACCGGGTCATCGCCGTCCTTGACCAACTCGACCGGATGCAGGAACAGGGTGTTCGGATCGAAGCCGATCACCGAAGCCAGGAAACCTCCGATGCCCGCGTTGCGCTTTTCGCGCGTCGCGCGCAGACGCATTTCCGGAGACACCGCAATGCGCATCATCTCGCGGCCCGGCGTGATGGCGTCGGAGCGGAACAGCCAGGCCGCCTGGCCGATGCCGGCGAACTTGGTCCAGTCGCCGTTGATGTTGAAACCGTTGGGCACGTTGTCGTCCCAGCCGCGGCCGTGCGAATAGGCGAAGTGCACGATCGAGTCCCAATCCTGGAACGCGCCGAAAACGGACAGCGTGGGGTCGATCTCGGCGGCGTATGTATTGGGCCAGGGCTGGTTGAATTCGCTGACCGTGTACGGCCGCCCCGCCTGGCGCGCGATCGCCATGTTCTGAAACGCGCCCATGCCGCTTCCGGCGTTCGACTGGTCGCGGAAGCGCCAATCGCGCCCGTCCCAGGAGACGTTGGGGAAGTTGTAGTGATCGACGTAGAAATGGTTGTCCTGGTAGTCGAGCGAATCGTGCGAGTCGTAGTTGAGCAGGCCGCCGTAGCCCATCTGCGTGCCGGCCACCGCCACCCACGGGTCGGTCATTTCCCGCACCGCGCCGAGCATGCGATCCAGGTACGCCTTGTCGCGCTGGACTAGAAACAGCAGGTAGTCGTTGGTGCGATCGAGCGTGCCGATGTCGTTCTCGCCTACGCGCGCGATGTTCGCCGCTTCAATCGTCTCACCCGCGCCCAGCCCGCGCCGTCCGGCGCGGTATAGCTTCCAGCCGCGCACGTAGAGCGGAACGTCGAGCGCTTCAAAGTACAGGCCGAAGCGGCCCACGCCGTCCATACCCCAGCTTGGCGTGAACGACATGCTGAACTTCTGCCATTGGTTGGTGACCGAGATGGTGCGCGAGGTCATCGTGCGCCAGGGGCTGACGTCCTGCTTCACGTCCAGGTACATGCTGCGCGTCGCGCTGCCGGCCGCGTCGATGCGCAGTTCCACTTCGGCGATGTAGGGCTGATTCTCGGCGATGGAAAAGCCCACTTCTTTGACGATGAAGCGCGAACCTTTCCGCGTCACCACGGCGCGCAGGGTCGGCGTGAGCTCGTTTTCCAGCCTCTCGAAGTAGCCGTCGGCGTCGCTGCTCTTTTCGATGATCCAGTTGCCGGTCAGCAAGGAAGGGCCGTCGGGCTCGCTTGCGCCCCAGGCCTCGCGCAGCGCGCCAGTGGAGGGGTATTTCGACTTCAAGAATTCGCTCCATTGACCGTCGAAAATCGCGCCGTACTCGCCCACCAGGTGGCGGTCCAGATTCGACGACTGCCACTCGCGCACCAGCGACGTCTCGTTCTCGATTTCGACCATCGCCAGCACCGGATCGTCCTTGAGCCGTAGCGCGTCGATCACCTTGCGTGTGAATTCGGTCTGCAATTCGACCGCGCGCGGGTGGATGATGTGCAGCGGTTTCGACTGCGCGGGCATGGCCGGATGCGGCGGCAGACCGTCCACCGCGGGCCGGAACACGTAGCCCACCTTCAGGTTCAGGTTGCAGTAGATGCCTTCGGCTTTGAGCGCGTCCAGGAACTTGCGGAGCCGGTCGACGGCGATGGGGTTCAAGGTCGGGAACGGGCCGTTGGTGAGGATGCTGCCGGCGTTGGCCGGGTTCGAGTCCGGCTGCGAATCCATGTGGTGCAGGCGGACCAGGTTGACGCCCAGCCGCCGCAGGCGCTTGGCGATGCGCGCGGCGTCCGGCTCTTCGGGGAAGTTCGCGCCGAAGGCCAGGTTGACGCCGAACAGGCGTATGCGCTCGTCGTCCTCGGTGTCGCGCTTCAGGTCCGGCCCGATGCGCGTGAAGTGGCCGTAGCGGACGAACAGCCGGTCGGCCGCCGCCAGCGCGCGGTTCATGTGGCTAAAATCCGGCGCGCCGGAAAGCGCGTCCTGGTCGAAGGCGAACTGGTAGTAAGAAGTCTGCGCGGCGGCCAACGCCGCGAACAGGAAGACACCAGCCACGAATGAACGCGGATGCACGCGATTAGGATATCGCAACGGGCGTAACGGCGGGCTTCAGCCCCGCCGAGCCCTCCTACCTGTCGGCCAGCGCTGCCACCAGCGCACCCTTGGCGGTCGAGAACAGGGGCTGCTCGGCCAGCCGAACGTCGGAAACCGGAATCGGGAAGTCGGTCTCGCGAAGCAGTTTCTCGAACCGGTCGCGAAACCCTTGCGGCATCACGCTGCCGCCGCTCAGCACCAGCGGCACCGGGCGGCCGAGCCTGGGAAGACCGTGCGCGCGAGAGAACGCATCCTTGAGACTGCTGAGAAGGCTCTGGATTACTTCGTCGTAATAGACGCCCAGCACCTGGTGAATCTTGTCGGCTTGGCGGCCGTTGAAGTGGAAGGAATCTTCCTTGGCGATGCGGATGCGGTTGGCCCGCTCGCCGGTCACCGCCGCGGCGCTCGAGTCGATGTAGTCGCCCGCTTTGGGAATCGAGAAACTCACCACCGGAACCGACAGGTAGGCCAGGCAAACGTTGCACAATCCTCCGCCGCAACTGACGCCGATCCCGGTGTAGTTGGAGCTCTCCAGTTCGCTGTAGATCACGGCCAGCCCCTCGTTGATGCTCTTTACGTTGTAGCCCAGGTCGGTCAGAACCTGCCGGAGCGTCGCCTCGTGATAGGTCAGATTGTCGTCGGAGCCGGCCGGCGCGGCAGGCACGCTGAAGCAGACCGTCTGGCCCTGCTTGGCGCCCTCTCCGATGGCCGATGTGATGAGCTGGCGGATGAGGGTCACATTGTCGGGCTCGGTCGGATTCAGCAGACCACGCGTCATAGGACGCCGCGTCTCGGTGTCCAGCAGGTCGGCGAACCGTTCGCTCTCATTGCCGTGCACCAGAATGTTCGAATTCTGTACCGTGTGTGGAACGTTCTCTTTCTTGAGCACGTTCTCGGTCATGCTGGAGTATGGGATGGTCACGAATGCATTGAGCTCGGCGCTGAACTTGTAGTCCTCGCCCGAGCGTTGCGCCGCGATGATTCGGCTGGTGCCAATGTCCAGACCGATAGGGGATGGATCAGTGTGCTTCATGGTCGTCTCTCTCTTTGCCGGCGTCCGGCTTGCCGAGCGCCGCCAGAATCGTTTGATACCTGCGCTGCAAGGTCTTGCGGTACTGAGCGACGGCGACGCCGTGCGAAGTCGCCTCCTGCCGCAACTGCTCCTCGGCCAGCATCAGGCCGTGCCATAGTCGTAATCCGGTCGAATTCACATAAGCCGGATCGTAGGTAAATCCGAACGCCCAGAGGGCCGCGGCCGGCTGCTCGTAGTTGTCGGCCAGCGCCAGATCGCCGTAGGGGAAGTTGCCGGCCCAGTCCGTGTGGTAGCCGATGCGCATGTTCCGCGGATTCACCGAAACCTGCGCGTGGGTGACGCAATTGCGCGCCGGAATGCGGTACCTGCTGCGCAGCATCCCGGTCAACAGCCGCGCGGCAACCACCTGCGCCGGCGTGATTTCGGCCGGATGCTCACCACTCCGCGTCTGGGTTTCGAACGAAATCCCCAGAAAACTCCGGTTCAGGTTCACGTAGAGCCACTCGCTGTCGGCCCATACCGAGTAGCCGGCGTGATCGGCCGCATCGGATTCCGCGACCACCCGCCACACCCTGCCGAATCGGTCGATTACATAATGATAAGAACGGTTGCGCCGGACGTATCCCACCAGCGCCTCGCCGAACTGCTTCAGGGTCCGGTTCTGATCCGCCTGGAACGGCGCCAACTGGCTCTCGGTGGTGTGATACACGATGCCGGCCGGAGTCGAGCGGTCTATCCCCGTATCTTCTCTGCGGCGGAGATCGTAGAGCCGGTATGAGCGCGGCTCACCCGAGACCGCCAGTCCCGTCTCGATCCTCAAACCGTTGCTGTAAACCTCCTGGCCCCGCGCCTTCTCGACCAGCCAAACGTTGAGGATCTGGTCGGGAGTCTGAGCCGGAGACTCCGCACCGGGCCTCCGGATTCCGACGCTATTGGCGCCCGAGTTCGAATGGATTGGCGCCAGCAACAGCAGCAACAGGAAGGCGGCGGCCGGCCCCCACGCTCTAAACGACACGGCTTTGCTCCCCAACAACTCGCCGCCGGTGGCACGCCGCAGGTAGCGCAACCGCTCGACGGGATCGGCAATCCGTCGTGCCCGCCATTCGATCAGCGGAAACAGCGCCCGAATCGGGATTTTCACGCCGAGACTCATCAAACCTTCTTCGTCCTGGTACTAAATCGGCCGGCTAGACCGAAAACCTTAGAGTGCTGAGCGAAAAAGTCAGGTTTTTGCGGGTCGGCGGCCTGAGGTCTTCCCCGGACCAGTGCCCTGCGGCGCCTGTCACCCGAGTATCATTATCAGAAGACGACCATGCAGACCTGGAACCGCAGACAGTGGTTGGCGGCGGCGGGCGGGCTTTCCGCGGCCGCTCAACTTGGATGTCAGAGAAAGGATCCGCCGGTGAAAAAAGGCGTTGCCATAGACGAGTACGAGCCCAAGAGCATGTTGCACGTGCCGGAGACGAAGGTGCTCCGCTCGCGCTTCCCGGTGATCGACGTCCACACCCACCTGACCTTCTCGCCCGGACTGGGCAAGCAGGGCGGCCTGATCGAGCCGGCGCCGCCGGAAGAGATCCTGGCCGTGATGGACCGCAAAAACATCCGGATGATGGTCGACCTCACCGGGGGGAATGGCGCGGTGCTCGATCAGGCCGTCTCCCGCTGGCAGAAACCGCACCCGGACCGCTTCGCGTGCTTCACCGAGCCTATGTACGGCCAGGCCGCCGACCCGTCGTACGCCAGGTTGCAGGGGGACGAGATCGAGAAAGCCCAACGCGCCGGCGCCAAAGGCCTGAAGGTGGTGAAGACGCTGGGCCTGGTGCTGCGCGAGAACATCACCGCGGGCCGCTTGATCAAGGTCGACGACCCGCGTTTCGACCCCATGTGGGAAGCCTGCGGCGCGCTCAAAATGCCGGTCGCGATCCACACTTCGGACCCCGAAGCGTTTTTCCTTCCCATCGACCGTTTCAACGAGCGCTACGAAGAGCTGAACGCCCATCCGGACTGGTCTTTCCACGGACAGGACTACCCCAGCGACCGCGAATTGCAGGAGGCCCGCAATCGCGTCATCGCCCGGCACCCCAAGACCACGTTCCTTTGTCTTCACATCGCCGATTCGGAAAACCTGGCGCTGGTGTCGGAGTGGATGGACCGCTACCCGAACATGCTGGTCGAAATCGGCGCGCGCATCGGCGAACTCGGCCGCCAGCCGCGCGCATCTCGTAAGTTTTTCGACCGCTTCCGGGACCGGATTCTGTTCGGCACCGACGCCATTCCAAAAGGCGACGAGTATCCGCAGCAGGTGTTCGGCGACGCGCTGTACGAGATCTACTACCGGTTTCTGGAAACCGAAGACGAGTACTTCGACTACGCCCCGGCCCGCAAGCCGCCCCAGGGCCGCTGGCGGATCTACGGCCTCGGGCTGCCCGAGCCGATCCTCAAGCAGGTTTACTACAGGAACGCGGAACGGCTCCTGGGTCTGGCGTAGCGGGACGCCGGGGAACGCGGGCCGGGCAACCCGCGAACGCCGGCGCGCGTTGGCGCGGGCGGTGGCGCCGGCGCGGCCTCGCCTTCCGAATCCAGTCGGCCGCTCCGGACCTCGGTGCATCTTTTCCGACGGCCGCTTGACCGCTCCCCGCCCCTCGTCCGCCTTTCAGAGCCTTTCCCGCTGTTTGAATCCCAGTTGGGGGAGGAGTAGGGGGAAGGAGTAGGGTTGATGGGCGGTGGGGTCGCGTGCAATAATCGGCGCGGAACACTATGAGCCGCTCACCAGTTGCCGTCCTTACACTTCTGTTCCCGATTGCGTCCGTGGCGCTTGCGCAACCGATCCCCGGCGTTGAAGGGAAGAGCTACTATGCCCCCCAGGAGCAACTCGCCCAGCGAATGATGCGGCGCCAGTTGCCGAGCCTCGCACAGACGCTGCCGCAGCCGCTCGAGATCCGCCTCGGCGCCCTCAGTGGCGATGAGCGCAAGAGGGTCGAAATGGCCGGCCAGGCCGAGGCCAAGGTGGCCGGCGTGCATCGCCGCGTCGATCCGAACCTGCTGGAACGTGGCCGCGCGGAGATTCTCGACGGCGAGCGCTCAGTTTGGCGCCTCGCGCTGCACTCACAGGAAGCCGGCGGATTGCGAGTTCACTTCACCAGCTTCGATGCCGGTTCCGGACGGGTGTGGGTGCACGCCGGCACGGGCGAGGAGAGTGAGATTCACGGCCCGTATACCGGCAAGGGTTTGTACGGTGACGGCGATTTCTGGAGCGATGTGGTGCTCGGGGAGACCGTGGTTGTCGAGTATGAGCCAGGGCGCCCGATGGGGCCTGGCGAGACGCCCCCTTTCCAGATCGCCGAAGTATCTCACTTGGCCGCGGGGGCGCTTCCACGCTTTGCCGAAGATCTAAACGCCGGCGCGCGCGAGGCGGCCGCTTCCTGCAACCTGGATGTGACCTGCTATCCGAACTGGGCGGAAACCGCCAAAGCGGTGGCGCATATCGTTTTTGAACGCGACGGGAGTTCGTACGTCTGCTCCGGTACGCTGGTCAACACGCGAAGTGGACGAGACACCCCCTACTTCCTCACGGCGCAGCACTGCATTGCCGACGACACCACGGCGCGCTCGGTCAGCGCCTTCTGGTCCTATCAGACGTCCACCTGCAACGGCACGCCTCCGAACCGCCGCGATGTGCCGCGCACGCTCGGGGCGCGCTACCTGGTTGGCACGCCGACCTCCAGCGGCGACGGCACGCTGATCCAACTGAACAGCATCCCCAGCGGCGTACGTTTCTCCGGTTGGGATCCGAACCCGCCGGCGAGCGGCACTCAAGTGGCGGGAATCCATCACCCGAACGGCGATTTCAAGCGCATCTCCTTCGGGACTTCGACCGCGGCTTATCCCTACTCCGGGCGCGACCTGGCCAAGTTTGTGGGAGCCCATTGGGGCGGCGGCGGCTTGACGGAAGGCGGTTCGTCGGGTTCCGGGCTCTTCAGCGGCTCGCTGCAATTGGTGGGAATGTTAAGCCATGGCCCTAAGGCGAGTTCGGCCGACCAGTACTGCGCGATGCTGCCGTTCACCGACAACTATGGCAGCTTCGCGGCCTTCTACCCGGTGATCCGCGACTACCTCGAAGAACGGACCGTGGGAGGAAGTACCCCGCCACCGACACCAACTCCCGCCGGAGGCGCCTTGACGCCCGGCCAGACGCGCAGCCTCAAGCTGGGGCCGGTGACGGGCAACCGCCTGTTCAACGGCCAGAGCGGCTTCACCGTCACCGTGCCTCAGGGTGCGACGCGGTTGGAGGTCACAGTGCGAACGGCGACGTCGAATGCCGATGTGGATCTCTTCGTGCGGTTCGGCCAGGATGTGGCGATCGAGAACGGGCAAGCGGTTGCGGATTTCAAATCGGAGGGCTCGGGCGGCGACGAACAGGTGGTCGTCTCCGGCAGCCAGTTGCGTGCGGGAACTTACTACATCGCTCTTGGTTTGTTCACCCCGGGTGTCGAGGTGCAGACAACTCTGACCGCGAATCTCACCGCCACGCAACCGCCGGCATCGACAATCGCTCTGGTCTCCGGCCAGGCGCGAAACTTCACCCTGGGGCCGGTCACTGGCGGCACGCTCTACAACGGAGCGAACGGATTCACGATTGCCGTCCCTCAGGGCGCCACACGGCTGGAAATCACCCTGCGGACGTCTACGGCGAACACCGACGTGGATCTCTACGCGCGTTTCAGCCAGGACGTGGGCTTGAGCGGTACCAGCGCGGTCGCGGATTTCAAATCGGCGGGAGCGACCGGCGACGAATATATCGTGATCGCGGGAAGCGACCTCCGGGCCGGGACTTACTACATCGCGTTCGGACTACTTACGACGGGCAGGCAGGCTCAATGCACTATCACGGCCACCGTGACCACACAGTCGCAGCCGCCCACTCCCGGGGGCAACGCTCTGATCTCCGGCCAAGCCAGAAACTTCAGCCTGGGTCCCGTCACAGGAGGAAGACTCTACAACGGAGCGGACGGGGTCACCATTGCCGTGCCTCAGGGCGCCACACGGCTGGAAATCGCTCTGCGCACTTCCACGGCGAATGTGGACGTCGATCTTTACGCCCGATTCGGGCAGGACGTGGTGTTGAGCGGTTCGAGTGCGGTTGCGGATTTCAAATCCGAGGGAACGGCCGGCGACGAGCAGATCGTGGTTGCGGGAAGCGACCTTCGATCCGGGACTTACTACATCGCCTTCGGGCTCTTCACGACCGGGCGGCAGGCTCAGTGTACGATCACCGTCACAGTCACGACGCCTTCCACTCCGACGCCCGGAAGTTCCACCGTTCTGACTTCCGGTCAGGCAAGGAACTTCAGCATCGGACCCGCGGCCAGCGCCCGGTTGTTCGCCGGCGCGAGCGGTCACATCGTGAATGTGCCCCAGGGTGCAACGCGGCTGGAGATCGCGGTTCGCACCACAACCCCCAACGCGGACGTGGATCTGTACGTGAGCTTCGGCCAGGATGTAACGATTCAGAATGGCCAGGCTGTGGCCGACTTCCGCTCCGAATCCGGGGGTGGTGACGAACAGATCGTCATCACCGGCGCTCAGTTACGCCCGGGCGCCTATTACGTGGCACTCGGCCTGTTCACGCTGAACGCGCAGGTCCAAGGGACAATCATCGCCAACGTCACCACGACAACCACACCGCCGGTGTCCCCCGCGCTCATTTCCGGGCAAGCGCGCAACATCACCATCGGCGCGGTTCAGTCGTCGACGCTGCTGCAAGGCGCATACGGTTACACGATCGGCGTGCCGCAGGGTGCGACCCGTCTCGAGATCACCCTGCGCACTCAGACGGCGAACGTGGACGTGGATCTGTATGCGCGGTTCGGCCAGGACGTCGCACTTGAGAATGGCCGCGCCGTCGCCGACTTCCGCTCGGAAAACACCGATTCGAACGAGCAGATTGTGATCAGTGGCTCGTCGCTCCGTCCAGGCGCCTACTACATCGCTTTGGGGGTCTTTACCACTGGGATTTCGATACAGTCCACTCTAACGGCGACCGTCACCACGACAACTGCACCTCCGCCATCCGGCGCGCAGACTCTGGCTTCCGGGACCCCCGCGTCCTTCCGCCTTGGTCCGGTTGCCAATGCGACCGCATTCTCCGGCAGCCGTGGATACCGAATTCAGGTTCCCCAAGGAGCTACTCGCCTGGACGTGCGGCTCGCCACCACGTCGCCGGCCGAAGCCGACGTGGATTTGTACGTCCGCTTCGACCGGGACATCGAAATCACGGACGGGAATGTCGCGGCCGACTACTTGTCGGAAGGCCCGACCGGAACGGAGCGCATCACCGCGACTCCCCAGTCCTCACCAGCGTTGCGGCCGGGAACTTACTACATCGCGGTTGGACTGTACAGCACGAATGTCGAGGTCGTCGGCGCGATTACGGCTACGGTGGTGGTCGGTGGCGGGACCGCACCGCAGACATCGACTCAACTTACCTCCGGAGTGCCGGTCAAGTTCTCGCTGCCGGGCGCGGGTTCATCTACTCTGTATAGTGGCAATTACAGCTTCCGCCTCACCGTTCCGGATGGCGCCTCGAAGCTGACTGTTCAACTGCGCTCGGACGTCCCCACGGCGGACACCGACCTGTTCGTCCGGCGCGACGCCGATAACGAGATCGACGGCGGCGGGAATGTGGTCACCGATTATGCCTCCACATCCCCCTACGCGGATGAGACCGTGGTCATCGATGCCGCATCCGAGCCCCCGCTTCGGCCCGGTACGTACTACGTGAGTGTGGCGGTTTACACCCAGGGCGTTCCAATCTCGGGGACTATCCTGGCTACCATGGAACGCACCCCGGTGCAGACCTCGGGCGCGCAGGCAGTCCTGCGGCCGGAAGTCCCCGCGCGCTTCTCTCTGCCTGCGGTCGGCCGCCCGACGCTGTTTACCGGAGACGATGCGTTCCGGCTGGAAGTCCCGGCGGATACCACGCGGGTGGACATCATACTCAGCACGGAACCCTCGACAACCGACGTCGATCTATTTATGCGCTACGGCTCTCCCCCGGCGATCAATAGCAGTCAGGCTGTGACTGCCGACCACTCTTCCACATCGGATTCCGGTAATGAGCAGATCACCATCGACGGCTCGACACGGCCCGTTTTGCGCTCCGGGACTTACTACATCGCACTCGGGCTGTATACCTCCGACACACCGGTCGCCGGCGCCTTGACCGCGGTGCTCTACCGTGGTGAGAAGACCGCTCGCATTGAGGACTACGGCGCCGGCCTGCGGCCGAAGCCCGGAATCTTCGTCTTCACGCCCAGAGCGCAGCCGCTGACCGGCAAGAACGCATTGGCTGGCAAGTCGGACGCCAACTCGAAGTCGGCTCCGTTCCTGCTCAAGTCCAAACGGGTTGTCCATGTGGTGGAGGAGTGAGTCGTGAAGCGTCTCGCGATGGCACTGGCAATCTCTTTGGTACCTGGCCTGTGCCAGACTCCACCCAGCCTTGAGGCAAAAGCCGGCAAACCGGCGTTCCTTAAACTCAAGCCGCTGAAAGAGAAGCAAATCGATGCGGTCACGGCCCAGGCCGCTCAGCCGCGGGCGGAGGGCACTCACCGGCCGATCGAGGTGCGCTCACTCGATAAAGGAACGTGGAAGAAGCTGAGCGGCGGCGTCAACATCTGGCGTCTGGGGATCGAGTCGCCAGGTGCAGCCGGTCTGCGGGTGCACTTCAGCGGCTTTGACGCCGGCGCGGGAAAGCTCTGGCTTCACGCCCAGGCCGGCCAAGGGAAGCCGGAAGTGGCCGGCCCGTACTCCGGGAAGGGCCCGTACAAAGACGGCGATTTCTGGAGCGATGTCGTGTTCTCATCGAGCATCATCATCGAGTATCAGCCGGCCGGTTCGGCGCGGAAAGTCCCATTCCGAATCCCGGAGATCTCGCACCTGATCCGGAGGTGAAGGCGGAGAATTGGTGCGCGCGGTTCAAGGCGGCGGCACGGCCAGCGTGAACTCGATCGTCTGCTGGTTCGAGCGAATGGATCTGCCCGAGAGAATTCTGGGTTTCGCGAGCCGATTTGCTCGCGGGATGCCGCCGGGATGCGCTTCCACCGATCATGCCGGCCTGCTGTATTCGCGTTGCTCGCCATCTTGTTGCGGGAAACCGAGGCGGCCACATTCGCCAAGGCAATCGAGGATGCCGATTCAGTCCGCATGTCGGTGGCCACCTACCTGGAGGCGGCGATTTTTGTGGACCGTCACGGGGATGAAGTCCGGCGCGCCATGCGGCGGCCTGAACTTCGGCGACTGCCTCACGTACGCGTTAGTCAAGGCGCTACGCGAACCCGTATTGTTCAAGGGGACCGGCTTCAACCGGACGGATCTGCTTCCAGCCACCGAAGAGTAAGCGGCCGTGGCAGGCCAGAATTCCGGTTTTGATCGCGGGGGACTGCAACGCTTCGCGAGTCCTGACTGCGTCAGGTGACGCGATCAGGGTTGAATTCGATTCTTACGTGCTCGGCGTCGAGCCATCCTGCCAGACCGTAGCATGGCCAAAGCTCCAGCCGAATTCCTGATTCGGTTTTGCTCAGTGTGAGCTCGGAGATGACGTTTTGAACGCTAAACCCATGCAGTTCGAGATCGTCAATTGCTACGAGGAGAAAAGTCACGATCGTATCCCCCTCGGCCACAGGCTCTGTCATTCCAGTGTGAGGTCGTCTGCCGACGAGGCGGATACAAATGTGGGACGCCCCGGTCCGATCCAAATGAAGAGAAAGGATCTCAGAGTCATGGAAGGAAGGGAATGCACCGCCCCAGAAGACGGCGAGTTCTGCATAACCGGGAATCTGCTCGGCTAGACTGACCACAGTCTCAGTGTACTCAACCCTGATTGTTCGGCTTTGTTTCTGGAGGAGAGGGACTCGCGGGGCCGGTTCACGTCGCGTGCCGGCGAGCGCTCCGCTACTTCCGGAAAGGCTGGTCGGCGGTGTTGCGGGCGGGCTTGGCGTCTTTGATGGTCCCGGGCGTCCATTGCCGCGCGATCTCGACATCCTGCGCGACCTTGGCCGTGAGGCCGGGGATGTCGACGAAACCGACGCGGTTGTACAGCCTCGGCTGGGTGTACTGCGCCGTGTAGGCGGCAGAGTAACTCTTCCAGTTCTCCAGCGCCTGCTGCAGGTATTGGATGGCAGCGTTCTTGTCGTCCAGCGCCAGCGCGGCGGCCCCGCGAATCTTGGTCGCGTAGTAGCGGCCCAGGTGCGCCATCGCCTCGAGGTCCCCGAGCGTCAGTCGCAGTTCCTTGTTGGTTGCCTGGGTTGCGCGAAGCCCCGGCAGCGCGGCCAGGGTTCGCGTCGCGACGCCGTCCAGCGCATCGGCGATCTCCAGCGGCGTGGTCCCGTTCATCGGTTCGGAAGCCAGCTTGCGCCGCCGCCAGTCCAGAATGCTCAGGACGCCGCTGCCGGGCATTGTTTCACCCTCGACGAAATGCCGGACCGTGTAGAAGCCGCGATGCCGGGGATGGCTCAGGCAGGCCTCCGGGAACCAGCGCACGTCGATGTCGCCCCAGAAAAAGCGGGTGATCAGCGGGAAGACCTGCGAAACGTCGGCCCAGGCGCGATACAATTTCTCGGCCGGAACTTCGGGGAAGCGCCGCGCGATGGTCCGCTCGAAGAGCGAATCGGGAAGGTCCAGATCGTAGCTCAGCCGTCCCTACAGCATGAACGAATACCACTGCTTCGAGATCACGAGTTGGCGCGGGGCATCGGGCTCGGTCGAAAGGAACTCGCGTCCCCAAACATAACCGTCGGGACCCATGTAGAAACCGGCGATCTTGTCCGGGCCGGCGATGTTGCGGATGTAGGCGCGCGCATACGCGGGGTCGCCCCAGCGGAAACTGTAGATATCGTCGTTGCGCACGGTGAGCCAGGTGCGCCGGCCGGCGGGCAGGTTCTCCAGCACCGGCTGGATGAACGGCGGATTGGGGATCGAGTACATGTGCGCGATCGAGTACTTGAAGCTCAAGTCGAGAGGGCCGGGGTAGTCCTTAAACTCGTTCAGGATCTCGCCCTGTCCGCTCTGGTGATAGCGGTGGATCATCCGGAACTGGCGGCCCGGCTGAATCTTCAGCGCATCGCGTACGCCCTCGCCGTAGGTCTTCCAGAGGAACTTCTCTTTCGAGAACTCGCCCGGGAGGTTCTTCATGTTCTCGCCGGCGGCGATCCCCATGCCGGCCAGCAACGGATAGGTCAGAACCATCTCGCGAACGCTGGCGCGAAAGTAGTCGATGGTCTTGGGGTTAGTCTGATCGGTGGTGATGCCGTGCTTGCCGGTGGCGCCGAAAGTGAACACGTTCCAGGTGATGACATACACGTCGATGCCGCGATTGCGGGCATACTGCATCACGTCCCGCCAGAAGCGGATCTTGTCGGCCATGCTCAAGCTTCGGACCGTTTCCAGATTAGCCAGGATCTCGGGGCGAACCATGTCGTGTCCGCTGCCCGAGTAACTGTCGTCCATCCGCACGGTGGTGCGCTTGACGTCGTCCAGCGCCACTTCCGGATACTCGGCCACTCGAACCATCGAAGGAAACGGGTGCAGATTCCAGAGCGAGAGAACGTTGTAGCGGTGGCGGGCCATGTGGTCCAGGAACTCCCGCCAGAAATCGAACGACCACATTTCGGCGATGTTGTTCTGCGCGGCGTCGGAGTTGTCCGAGTAGCTGGGCGTGCGTGCGTCCAGCGGGATGTTGAACTTGATGCCGCGCTGCGCGATGTGCGGCGCGCGGTCGGTGTCGCGCAACTGATCGAGCGTTCCCAGGCGCAGGGCTTCGGCCACGTCGAGCCCTCCATACATCGCGCCGGGCGCGTCGGCGCCAAGCACGGCGATGGTCGTGCGTCCGCCCGACGTCACTCGCCGGATGGCATAGGACTGCGGCGCGGCATTGCGGGCCGCGGTCACATTCAGCGTCTTCACCAGCCGCGCCGACTGCGCCGGTCCGGCCGCCAGGGCAAAGCACGGCGAACAGGCAGCGCCCGTCAGCCGGTCGAGCGAAAACTCGGGAATGGCGCTCGCCGAAGCGCGCGCGATTTCGGTGGCCGCGAAAGTCAGCGGCTCGACCGAACGGTCGTAAAAGAGTCCGGGGCGCGGCTGCGCCGCAGCGCCGCCGGCAAGGATCAGCGCCAAAGTAGTGGTAGCTCGCAAGGCCATGCGACAAGCATAGCAACGCGCGCGGGGGGCCGCCGGCCCAACATCCATTGATTGCAGACGACTTCGGACTGCAACCCGGACCCGACTGCTAACCAAAGTCTACAGATTATCGCAATCCTATTCGAGTATTGGCCCTAAGCCGTGTGGATGCTAGATTCTTAATGGGTTCTGCCGTCTTTGGCAGGGCCGGGGGACGGCTGCGTCCGGCTGATGCGCCATGGTCAACAAGACACTTTTCGCGATTTCATGCTGTGTGGCGCTGCTGGTTCTGAGCGCGGCAATCTGCTCCGCTCAGCCCTTGACCATCATGACCGGCTGCCCGCTGCCCCAAGCCAGGGTCGGGACCGCATACAGTGTCACGTTCGCCGCCGCCGGTGGAATCCTCCCTTACAATTGGCAACTCGTACCGGACGGGCCTTCCCCGCTTGGCCTGAGCCTGGATCGTTACACCGGAGTCTTCACCGGGACCCCGACCCAAGCGGGCACCTTTCGGTTCGGCATCCTGGTCAACGACAGTAGCCGGCCGCAACGCGAAGGGTTGCGCTCCTGCTCTGTCACGGTAGCCGAGGCGGTCGCGGGCGCGCGATTGACGATTACCACGGCATGCCCCTTGCCGATCGCTCGCGCGGGCGTGGCATACCAGGCGGTTTTCACGGCCTCGGGGGGCTCTCAGCCATACCGATGGCAGATCATCCCGGCCGGGCCATTCCCCGAGGAGCTGAAGCTGGATGCCGCCAAAGGGGAACTTGCCGGTGTGGCCAATACCCTCGGGCAGTTCGGCTTCACGCTGGCGGTTACGGATTCCGCGGGCGGCCGCGACCAGAAGGCGTGCACTCTCCCGGTGGAACCGAAACTCGCCATCGACACGAGACTGGTTGTCTCGCCGCCCAGTCTGGGGCTGACGTACAGAGTCGGATGGACGGCGTCGGCGCAGGCTACAGTCTCGATTGCGGCGGTGCGCCCGGACGGAACCGCGGCGCCGGTGTCATTCTCGGTTTCTGCAAGCACCGATAGCGGCGGCGCGTGGCTGACCGTAAACCCGGCCAGCGGCAACAGTCCGTCGGATGTGGCGGTGTTCGCCAACGGCAAGGGACTTGCCCCGGGCGAGTACAAAGGCTACCTCTCGATCACCGCGGCCGAGGTAGTGAACAGTCCCGAGAGGGTCGAGGTGACGCTGACCGTCGCGGGCCCGCAACTGGTGGTTTCTCCCGCGGCGATTTCGGCGGCCCAGCAACTGGGAACCGGCGCGCCGGCCATCACCCGGCTGGTCACGGTCTCCAGTTCCATTCCCGAGGTGGCGCTGGAATTCGCCGCGGCGCTCGACGCGGGCGCCGCCAAGTGGGCCACGCTGAGCGCTTCGCGAGGTACGACGCCACTCAAGCTCGAATTGAGAATCAAGCCGGAAGGCCTGGCCAAGGGAGTTTACACCGCGACCCTCACGCTGGCCCCCGACAGCGCTGCCGCCACGCCCGTTCGAGTGCCGATTACGCTAACCATTCGCGAGCGGCCGGCGCTGATAGTCACGCCCGCATCTTTGACCTTCACCTGCCAGAAGGACTGGCCCGCTCCGGTTCCCGAGACTCTGGTGGTCGCCAGCAGCGGCGTCGCTTTCACTGTCAGTGTATCGTCGCCATCCATTCTGCCCTGGCTGTCGGTCGACACGACGGCGGGAGTGACGCCGGCCCGAATTCGCGTGACCGCCGATCCGCCAAACGCCATTCCGGGAACCCACACGGGAACCATTCGAGTCGCCCTGGCCACCGACGATAGCGTGTCGCAGAGCATTCCGGTGAAGTTGATTGTGCTGGACTCTCCCAAGCTGCTGTTCTCACCGGACTCGATATCGCTGCAGGCACAGGCTGGTTCCTCGAATCCGATTCCCCAGGAACTCCGGATATGGGGCACGGGTCCAATAACCGGTTACTCCATCGAGGCTGACGGGATTCCGTGGCTGTCGGTTTCGCCCCCGGCGGGCACGGTGGGACTGGAGATCGATAAAACAGGAGCGACGGTAGCGATTGTGAGCAAGGTTGACGTCGCCGCCGACGCGACGGCGTTGAAACCAGGTACCTACAAGGCACGCCTCGCGCTGCGCTCCAGTTACGGCGAGGCCCATACGATCCCGCTGACACTTACCGTTTCAAGCGGCAGCTTCAGAACGCCCTATTGGATGGACGGCAATGGCTGGAGCACCACGTTCAAACTGGCCAACGACGACCTTGAGCCCGCGGAGTTCACCATCCGGTTCCTGGCCGCAAGCGGGCGGTCCGCGCTGGTTCCGATTTCCGGCGCCGCCCCGGCGGAAGAAATCCGGGGAACGATTCCCGGCCGAGGCTTCGTCTCGGTGGCCACGGCCGGCGGGAGCGGAGCCGTAGTGCAAGGCTGGGCGGAGATCGCGGCCAACCGGCCGGTTGACGGCACAATCGAGTTGCGGCGGCAGAAGGCGGGTTCCGGCGAACTGCCCGCGATCGCGCCGCTGAGAGCCCCCGCGGGCAGGCGGTTTGTGCTGCCTTACGATGCGCAGAGCGGGCGATTGCAGCTATTCCTGCTCGCCGCGGACGACTCGAAGCCGATTGGCGCCAGCTTCACCCTCAGGGACGACAACGGAAAAGTGGTCGAAGCACGGACTCTCGTAATGGAGCCGCGGGTCGAGAGAATCATTGAGATACCGGCTTCGACTTCCGGGGTCGCGATGACCCGAGGAGTCGTTGAAATCTCCTCGCAGGATGGGGAACTCCAGGTTGCCGCCCTGCGAATCGGGGACGGCGGCGGCTATGCGGCCGTCGAGCCATTGGCGCTGGCTATGGGCGATTCCTCGCCGGTGGCGCAAGTCATTCCGCGATTCACGCATGGCGACGGCTGGACCACGGCGGTGATCCTGGTCAACACCGGCGTCGAGCCGCAGCCGGCCGCAGTGGTCTTCCGGCAACCCGATGGCACTGCGGTC
>JAUYBU010000212.1 GCA_030693045.1 Bryobacterales bacterium
CAGCGCTGCAATCGGGCCATGACCAAGCTGTGGGGCCGAAGTTTCGACGAGATGGTCGGCGCGCGCTGGGAGGATCTGGTTCGGGCCCATCCGCAAGGCGTGTGGGAAGGCGGGTGGCAGGATTTTCTTCTGCGAGTGCACCGGACGCTCCGGCGCGAATCCATGGAGCTGGCGGTGGGCGACCAGTGGTTTTACGTAATCGGGGACCCGGTGCAGGATGAAGCCGGGGTGCTGGCGGGCTTCGTGATCGTGGTCGAAAACGTCACCGACCGCAAACGAGCCGAGCAGGCATCGCAGGATTCCGAGGAGCGCTACCGGCTTCTGTTCGACGCCGTGCCGTCTTCGGTCCTGCTGATCGATGAAGGCCTGCACGTGACGCTGACCAACCGGAACTTTATCGAGAAGGGGCGGCGGACAAAGGCGAATACTTTGGGCCGGCCGCTGAGCGAAGTGTTTCCAAATATCATTCTGGAGGAACTCGGGCTGGCGCGGCAGATCCGGCAGGCCTTCACCAGCCGGAGGTCGTCGCAGGGCCAGCGGCTGACCTATCGCGCGCCCGGCGTACCGTTGCGTACCTACAGCTACGGCATTGTCCCCATCGTCCGGGGCGCGGGCGTCGAGTGCGTCATGCTGCTCATGGAGGACGTGACCGAGCAGATTCGCCTGGGCGAGGAGATCCGGCGGGTGGAACGCCATCTGGCCGGAGTGGTCGAGTCGGCTAACGACATGGTCCTGTCGACGGATATCACGGGCCGGATTCTCACCTGGAACCAGGCCGCCGAACGCATCTCCGGCTACACCCTGAAACAGGTGGAGGGGCGGTTTCTGTTTGAATACTGCGCCGAGGACCACCGCGAAGCGCTGCGGGCGTTCTTTGCCGCCGAGGCCCGCCAAAGCGGTTCGGGCACGGGGGAGTACGAACTCATCACCAGCCAGGGCGTCCGCATTCCCGTCGCCTGGGTGTTTTCTCCGATGAGGGACGACATGGACCGGATCGCGGGTATCGTGGCGCTGGGCCGGGACCTCACCGAGAGGCGCAAGTTCGAACAGCAGCTTCTGCAATCCCAGAAGCTGGCGGCGCTGGGCGTGATGGCCGGCGGCATTGCCCACGAAATCCGAACCCCGCTGGCGATCTCGTCTTCGGCCGCGCAATTTCTGATGGAAGACGGCATCACGCCGGAGTTCCGCAAAGAGTGCGCCGAAAAGGTTCATATCGGCATCCAGCGGGCCTCCGGCATCATCGAGAACCTCTTGCGTTTCGCGCATCCTTCGGCCATGGCGGGCAGAAGCCCGGTGGACCTCGAGTCGGTGGTGCGGGAGGCGCTGACGCTGATCGCCAACCAGATCCGGCTCCAGAAGATCGAAGTGGCCTGCGATTTTCCCGCCCAACCGGTGCTGGTGCTGGGAATCGCGGGCCTGCTCGAGCAGGTCTTCCTGAATCTCTTTCTGAATGCGGCGAATGCCATGCCGGACGGGGGCGGCCTGAAGATTAAGTTCGACCGAGTATCCGGGGAGGCCGTGGTGCGGGTCTCGGACACGGGTTGCGGCGTCGCCGGCGCCGACATCGACAACATTTTCGACCCCTTTCATACCCGGGCGCCGGTTGGACAGGGAACCGGACTGGGGCTCTCCATCACTTATTCGATCGTCAAACAGCTTTCCGGCGTGATCGAGGTCGAGAGCGTCGAGGGCCAGGGGACCGTCTTCACCCTCAGGTTCCCGGCACTGTAACGAGCGATATGGACGCTTCGGAAATAACCTGCCTGATCGTGGACGACGAGCCGGACGCGGGTTGGGCGCTCGATCATATCCTTCGCCCCTTCGCCATCCGCTTGGAACGGGCCCTGACGGCCGTGGAAGCGCTCGAGCGGATGCGCGGCCGCTCGTTCAATCTGGCCTTCCTGGACGTCAAGCTGCCGGATCTGGATGGGCTGGAACTGGCGCGGCGGATTCGCGCCATCGATCCCCTCCTGCCGATCATCCTGATCTCGGGCTATTACTACAAGGACGACGCCGCCATCCAGCAGGCCCAGGCGGAGGGATTGATCCACGACTTCATTGGCAAGCCTTTCCTGCATGCGGATTTGATGCGCGCGGTCGCCAGAGCGCTCCCGTCGCGGAGAATCCGGAGGTCGCACGGCGGCGCCAATCCCCGACTGTGTGGAGCCGGGGCTAGGAAACCGATTCCCTAGTAGTCCCCTCGGGGTCCGCGTACTAGTCTCTATCCTGTTGATAAAAAGCCGCTTACCGCAGCAGGCCGGGCGAGGATTTCGGCCCTTCCCGTGCTCTTTCCCGTGGTGGGCTGAGCGAAACGCACAGCCCGTCCGAGAAACAGAGTGCAGAGACGCGCAAAGACCTCAAAGGAGAAATAAGAATGGCAAAAATACAGAAATCGACCGACTCTTCGAGTCTGGCGGAAGTTGTCGACCGCATCCTCGACAAAGGCATCGTGATCGATGCTTGGGTGAAGGTGTCCTTGGTTGGCATCGAGTTGCTGTCGATTGAAGCCCGCGTTGTGATCGCTTCGGTGGAAACTTACCTGAAGTACGCCGAGGCCATCGGCCTGACCGCCAGCGCCGCGGCGCCAGCTTAACGCTGCGCCAGGCCAGCTTCTCTTGCCGCCGGCCGGAGGTCCCGAGTGGAGCCTGTGGCCGGCCGGGGGAACCGAACCGCTGAATCCAGAGAGAAAAGGAGCAACCTCGCCACTATGATGACGGATGACATATTTCGCTTGCGCGGTGAAATCATCACTATGCGCAAGGTGCGTGACGCCCTGATGGACAGGCTGGTGCGCGACGTCAAGGAGCGAAACCGGTCTGTTTTTCAGTTCCGCGCTCACAACCGTAGCGCCCACGCCGAGATGGCCAAGCGTACCAAAACCGAACGCCTCGCTTTCCTGCGCAACTGGCAGCGGGAATTGCAAAGGGACCTGGCCGGCGCCCGCAGGGCCTGGGCCGGCGCCTCCTAAGCCGGCGGGCGTCACGCGCCGCCCGGTGGGCGCCACGCCCCGCCCTGCCTGGGACTCTCTTCCAGGCCGTTGAAGATTCGAAAACAATTCCAGAAAGAAAGGAGAACAATCATGGCAAAAGTACAGAAATCCACGGACTCCTCCAGCCTGGCGGAAGTTGTGGATCGCATCCTCGACAAAGGCATTGTGATCGACGCGTGGGTGAAGGTGTGACTGGTCGGAATCGAGCTGCTGTCGATCGAGGCGCGGGTGGTCATCGCTTAGGTGGAGACCTACCTGAAATACG
>JAUYBU010000231.1 GCA_030693045.1 Bryobacterales bacterium
GCGGCGGGCGGCGCGGCGGCAGCAGGGCGCGGCGCTGTAGACGTGGCGGGCGCGCGCCGCGGCGCCACCGTTTCCCGCTTTGCCCCCTTCTTCGCCTTCTTCCGTTTTCTCGGTTGCGGCTCGACTTCGATCTCCTCCGGAATGAGCACCGGCGTGGATTGGTCCGCCTGACGTCCGGCCGGGGTGATTCGAACTTTGCGGAAGTCGATCCGCTTCCCGTCCTTTTCGAACGACGCGTCGGCAAGTTCGACCAGGCCGCCGCGCGCCGCCGCGCCGAGCAGCTCCTCGAAATCGCGCCGGCCGAGCGACCCGTCCGCGAAAACCTGCGCGTGCAGCCGCCCGGTGGCCAGACCCGCGGTGTTCTTCAGCGCTTCCAGAATGCGCATGAGGCACGCGCGCTCCGCCTCGTCCGCCGCCCGGGAACGCTGCGCGACGGCCTCCCCGGGGCTGCAAAAGTCGCAGGTCCCGCAGCGGTCGTGCAAGTCTTCCGTGTCGCCGAAATACCGCACCACCGCCAGCATGCGGCAGGTGGCGGTGTCGCAGTAGGCCAGCATGCGCTCGAACTGCGCCACCTTGTGCTCGCGCTGGGCCACGTAGGACTCACGCCAGCCCGCGGCCCCACGGCTCAAGTTTCCGGCGTAGTCCACCACCGCGCCGCCATGGATCCAGAGCTTTTCGAGCGCGATCTCGAAAGCCTCGTCGGGCCCGCCGCAGCGAGCCTCAACCGCCTCTTTCGGTTCCGGCTGGGCGCCGAGGCGGTCGAAGATTCGCGCCAGCACCGACGGATCCGGGTAGTCGCGTTCGTAAAAATAATCGTGCGTGTAGCGATCGGCGTAGGAGTGCATCAGGATGGCGCGGGACGGCGCTCCATCGCGTCCGGCGCGCCCGATCTCCTGGTAATAGCCTTCCAGGCTTCCGGGCAGCGCCGTATGAAGCACCGTGCGAATGTCCGGTTTGTCGATGCCCATGCCGAAGGCGATGGTGGCCACGATCACCTCGTAGCGCCCTTCGAAAAACCCGGTCTGCACCTCTTCGCGGCGGCTGGCTTCCAGCCCCGCGTGGTAGGCCGCGGCGGGAAAGGCCCGCCCCAGATCCCGAGCCAGGCTCTCGGCATCGCGCCGCCTCGGCACATACACGATCGCGGGCCGGCGCTCGGCTTCACGCAGGATTTCCACCGCCAGCGCCGTACGGCCCGCCGGTGGAACCTTCACCACCTCGATGGCGATGTTGTCGCGCCAGAATCCGTGGATGAAACGCCGCGGCGCGTTCAGTCCCAGTTGCCGCGCGATGTCGTTCTGCACCAGCGGCGTCGCGGTCGCGGTCAGCGCCACCACTGGCGCCGGCCGCAGCGCCGGCAGGTGCTGGCCGATGGTCCGGTAGTCGGGACGGAAGTCGTGGCCCCATTGCGAAATGCAGTGCGCCTCGTCGATCGCCACCAGGGCCGGCGTCCTCTTGGCGAGCATCTCCGGAAAGCCCGGCACGCGCAACCGCTCCGGAGCGATGAACAGGAAATCGAGTTTCCCGTCGAGATAAGCCCGCGAGACCTCGCGCGATTCGGCGCGGTCGCGGTTCGAGTGGATGCGTTCGGCCGCGAATCCCTGCGCGGCCAGCTTCGCCACCTGGTCTTCCATCAGCGCGATCAGAGGGCTGATCACCAGCGCCGTTCCGCCGCGGGCGATGGCGGGAAGCTGATAGCAGAGCGACTTGCCGGACCCGGTCGGCATCACCAGCAGCACATCCTCGCCCGCAGTCAGTGCGCGGCACACCGCCTCCTGGTTGGGCGGAACGATGCGAAGCCAAAGCGGCTTCCGAGGATCTCGCCCAGCGCGCCGCCGCTCGGCTTCGGCGCGCTTGGCGCCGCCGCGCGGAAGGCAACCGGGGCGGGCGGAGGCGTCGCGGGCAGGCTCGGCCCCGGCACGCTTCCGGCCTTGCCGACCACTTCCCGAACGTAATCCTCGATGCCCTTCAGAAACGGCGCCAGTTGGGCCTGCCCGCGCTCGATCCGCTTGAGATAGGCCTCCCACTGCCCGGTCATGGCCGGGCTCTTCACCTCCGGGTGCACCACATCGATCAGGCGGATTCCCTTGTCGGTCGCCTCGAGGCTCTTTCCCCGGCGCAGGATGAATTCCCGTTTCAGGAGCACTTCGATGATCTGCGCGCGAGTGGCGGGCGTGCCCAGCCCGCTTTCCTTCATGGCGTCGGAGAGTTCCTTGTCGTCCAGCGTTTTCCCCGCCGTTTCCATTGCCGTCAGCAGGGTCCCTTCCGTGAACCGTTTCGGCGCGCGCGTCTTCTTCCGGACCACCTCGGCGTCGAGGATCTGTTGCGGCTGACCTTTCTCGAGGTGCGGCGGCAGCGTCTGGCCGTCGTCGTCCGCACTCTCCTCGCCTTCGTCGCCGCTTGCCGGCTTCTTCCGCTCGCGCTTCCTGCCCCCGCCGATGTCCAATACCTTCCAGCCTTCCTGCTGGATGGCCGTGCCGCTGGAATGAAACCGGTCCTCGGTCTGTTCGGCGCCGTTGCGGACCAGCGTGATTACGGTGGTCACCGACCAGATGTAATCGTCGTGCCAGGCGGCGAGCAGGCGGCGGCAAATGAGGTCGAAGACCTTCGCCTCGTCCGGAGGGAGCGATGCGCGTCCGCCCGAGGCGCCGGTGGGAATGATGGCGTGGTGGTCGGTGACTTTTGAGTCGTCCACGAAGCGCCGGCCGAGCGGGCGCTGGCCGGTGCCGGGCGCCAGAAGGCCCTGGTATTCACCGGCGATCGCATCCACGATTTTCGGGAGCGTTTTGGCGACGTCCTGCGACAGGTGGCGGCTGTCGGTGCGGGGATAGCTGATGAGCTTGTGACGTTCGTAGAGCGCCTGCGCCAGATCCAGCGTGTGTTGCGCGCTGAAGCCGAAGAGGCGGTTGGCGTGGCGCTGAAGTTCGGTCAGGTCGTAGAGCGGCAACGGCGCCATGCGCCGGGTTTGCGATTCGATCTTCTCGATGGCCGCCTGGCCGGCGCGGACGCGCGCGGCGATGGCTGCAGCTTCCTCGCCGCCGGCCGGAAGCCGCATGGCCGCGTCCATGGGCTCGACGCCGGGGCGGAACCAGGTCCCCTGGTAAACCCGCTCTTCCCCCGGAGAGAATTTCGCCACCACGTTCAGGTAATCCTCGGGGACGAACGCGCGGACCGCCAGTTCCCGATCGACCAGCATGGCCAGCGTGGGAGTTTGCACGCGGCCGACGGAGAATTCCTCTTTCGAGGCCAGCGTGTACGCCCGCGAGAGATTCATGCCCACCAGCCAGTCGGCCCGGCTGCGGCCGCGTGCGGCGTCGGCGAGACGGTCGTATTCGCTTCCCTCGCGCAGTTTGCTGAAGCCCTCGCGGATGGCTTCCGGCGTGAGCGATGAAATCCACAGCCGGCTCACCGGCTTGTCGCACCCGGCGGCCTCGTAGATGTAGCGGAAGATCAGTTCCCCTTCGCGCCCGGCGTCTGTGGCGCAGATGACGCGCGTGATGCGCGGGGAGACCAGGATTTTGCGCACGACTTCGAACTGGTCCTTGGTCCCCTCCGAGACCACCAGCGGCCAGGATTCGGGCAGCATCGGCAACTGGTCCCGCCGCCAGGCGCGCCACTCGGGCCGGATTTCGTGGGGCTGCGCCAGCGCCACCAGGTGCCCCACGGCCCACGTCACCACGTAGCCGCCCCCGTGCAGGTAGCCCTCGCCGCGGGCGGCCGCTCCCAGCACGCGCGCAATATCGCGCGCCACCGAAGGCTTTTCGGCAACTACCGCGACGCTGCTCTGTGACGCCATTCCAGATTCCGAGAATAGCAGGGACCCGCGCCGGAATCCTGTCGCTTCGTGTTATCATGCAAATGCACGGTGATAACATGATCCGGACGCAGATCAGTCTCGACGAGCACGAGTACGAGCTGGCCAAGAGCCAGGCGCGCGCCTTGGGCATATCCACTGCCGAACTCGTGCGCCGCGCGGTGCGGGATGTTCTTCCCGTGGCGGGGGACCGGCCTTGGATGCGCTACGCGGGGTTTGTCGAGTCCGGAGATTCGCGATCCAGCCAGTCCGTGGACGATCTGGTTTATGGCACGAAAGACTGAGTGCTACGTTGACACCTCCGCGCTGATCGCGTTCTTGGACCGCTCGGACAGCTATCACGCGGTCTTCCGGAAATTGTTTTCCGCGCCGCCGAGCCTGGTAACCTCGGCGTTAGTGGTTGCCGAGGGGCATGGCTGGTTCCTGCGCCGATACGATCAGAACCGGGCCCTGCAATTCCTCGCTTTCATCGATGTGCTGAAGCCCCTTACCATTCAGCCATTCGATGCCGTGGAACTCGGCAAGGCGAGCCGGGTCGTGAAACGCTTCTCCGACCAAAAACTGACGCTCGCCGACGCGCATGGGCTAGTCATCATGAGTGAGCGGCGGCCGGCGAGTTGCTGGTCCACCGACAGACATCTCGGGCTCTGCGGAGTTCCCCTGGCGGTCTGAGTTTGCGCCGGCCCGAACCCAAATCAATCTACTTGCTCTGGAAGGTGAGGCTGATCTGCGTTGCGCCGTCCTGCGCGGAGATGGTGACGCCCGCATCGCGCCGATCGCTGGCGTCCTTTCCCACCAGCGTGACTACGTTCGAGCCCTCGCTCTGCATCGAGTGCCGGGTAACGGTGATGCCCGCGCCCTTTAGCGCGCTTTCGTAGAACGCGGCCACCTTGTCGATGGAGTCCGAAGTCTTGAAGGCCACGGTCCCGCCCTGGCCCTTGTCCGCGCTCTGCACGCCGAAGCTGCCCGTGGTTTCGGCGCCCGGGTAGGCGGGCAGCCACGCGGGCAGCTTGACGTTGCCGCCCATGGTCATCTCGCCGTCGGGGCCCTTGATGCGCACCGTGCCTTCCTGCCCGCTGCCGCCGGTCTGGAACTCCGTCTTGCCCTCTTCGGTCTCGAAGCTGAACTTGCCGTTTTTCACGTCCTCGGCGTTGAATGTGACGGTCTTGTTCTGTTTCCTGTCGCGGATGGTGATGGTCCCCCGGCTCTCGTCCATCGAGACGATCTCGAGGTCCGGGTTGAGGGTGGCGATCATCTTGGCCGCCGCCAGCGCGGGGTTGCGCGAGGCCAGACCCGGGTCCACCACCTGCTTCACTTTGTGCACGCCCCACCAAACAACGCCGGCGGTAATGAGTCCACCCACGAAAATCAACCCGAGGCAGCCGAAAAGCACCCATTTCAGCGCCCCGCCTTTAGCCGGCGGCGGCGCGCCGGCGGGCGGTCCCATCGGCGCGGGACTCATGTACGGCTGGCCCATCGGCGGCGGCGCGGCGGCGGGCGTCGCCATCGGTGGAGGACCCATGCGCGGCGGTCCCATTGGCGGTGGCGCGACGGCGGGCGGCCCCATTGGCGGTGGACTCATGCGCGGCTGGCCCATCGGTGGCGGCGGCGCGGCATTGGGTGGCGGCGCGGAGGCCGCTCCAATCTTTGCGCCGCATTGCGGACAAAACGATCCCTGGGCTTGCGCCCCGCAGTTCGTGCAGAAAGCCATGGTATGAGGTCCCCCTTCGGTAAGATACACCAAGGCGCGGTTCCGGGCAACGCACCCGGCGGATCCGGGCCGCGGCCGGCTTACCAGATCCCAATCAGTTTCCAATACGGCAGCGCCACGCCGCACCAGATCGACAGGTTCACCACGGATACGACGAAACCCACCTTCCACCACGTCGCCTGGTCCACGTACCCGGCCCCGAAAAAGATCGGCGCCGGACCGGTCGAGTAGTGCGTAAGGGACGCGTTCAGGTTCGACAGGAAAGCCAGAATCAAGGCCGCCAGCAGAGGCGGCGCGCCCGCGGCCACGGCCACGCCGAGAAATGGCGGGTACATGGCGGTGACGTGCGCGGTCATGCTTGCGAATCCGTAGTGCGAATAAAAGTAGACCAGCGCGAGGACCGCGAGAATCCACCACCATTCACCGTGCACGCGCGCGGCGACGCCGCGGGCGAACCACCCCGTCAAGCCCAGGCGCGCGAGCCCGTCGGCCATCGCAATCAAACCGCCGAACCACAACAGCGCGTCCCAGGCGCCGGAAGTGCGGACCACGTCCTGCCACGTCAGCACGCCGCACAAGAGCATTGCCGCCAGTCCGAGAAACGCAACCGTGGTGGGGTCGAGGCGGTGCAGCGAGGTGGTGGTCCACAGCAGCAGGCAGCAGCTTACAATGGCGGCGAGAAAAATCTCGGCGCGCTTCATTGGTCCCATTTCGGCGAGCCGACGCCGGGCCTCGGCGGGCGCTTCCGGCGACTCCTTCATTTCCGGTGGGTGCAGCCGGTACAGCAGCCAGGGCACTACCATCAGCGACAGCAGGCCCGGAAGCCCCGCCGCGGCCGCCCACAGGGTCCATGTGATCTTCACCCCGGCGGTTTTTTCGGCCATTTCGGCGATCAGCGGGTTCGCCGCCATCGACGTCAGGAACATCGCCGAGAGAATGATGGTCGCCTGAAACTGGTTCAGCATGAGAAACGCGCCCAGGCGGCGAGGCGACTGGCCGGGCGACGATCCGCAGGCGCGCGCGATGCTGGTAATGATGGGAAACAGGATGCCGCCGGAGCGGGCCGTGTTCGCCGGCACGGCCGGAGCCATGACCAGTTCGGACGCCGCCAGCGCGTAGCCCAGCGCCAGCGTCTTGCGCCCGAAGGCGCGTATAAACAGGTACGCCACCCGCTGTCCCAGGCCGGTCATGACCACCGCGTTCGAGAACAGGAACGCCGACACGATCAGCCAGACGCTCGCGTTGCTGAATCCACCGAGCACGGCGGTGACCGTCATCGCTCCGGTCAGGATCGCCGCCACCAGCCCCAGGAACACCACCGCACCGGTGTCCATCACCCGCAGGATCATTCCCAGGATCGTTCCCGAGAACAGGGCCAGCAGGCGCCACGCCTGCAACTCAACTCCGGCGGGTCTGGGCACCACCCAGACGAAGGCGCACCAGGCAACCACCACCAGGAATCGGTAAGGACGCAGCATTGGCGATTATATCGGGTTTCGGATGGCCGCCTCGGTTCCCATTTCCTGGCTGGAAACGAATACAATCTGAAACGGAGCCTATTCATGAAACTCAGATCAGTCACATTCTTGTTGCCCGCACTTCTGTACTGCGCCGCGCCGGCCGGCGCCCAGAAATTCGACTATCGCCTCCTGGCGACGTCGAAGACCTCCACGATGGAGAAAGAGATGAACCAGGCCGCCGACGCCGGCTTTGCGTTTGGCGGTGTAATGGGTGGCGAGTCCGGCATGGGCGGCAAGGAAGTGATCGTGATAATGGTGAAGAACACCGACACGCCCGCGGGGAACAAGAAGTACGCGCTGCTGGCGACCTCGCGGACTGCAACCCTGCAGAAAGAGCTGCAGCAAGCCGGCGACGAGGGTTTTGAGTACTGCGGGCAGACGGTGTTCGAGTCGACCTTCGGAGGTCGCGAGGTTGCCGTCATCCTCGAACGCAGCGCCGACACAAAGGCGAAGCGTATCGAATACAAACTTCTGGCTACCACGCGAACGTCCACCATGGAGAAGGAGTTGCGGCAGGCCGGCGATGCCGGCTTCAAGTTCCTGGGCGTGGTTGTGGGAAAGACGGCCTTCGGCGGCAAGGAAGTGATCAGCATACTCCAAAAGGTCGAGAAATGATGTTTGGGATATTGTTTCCGCTTTTTCTAGCGGCAACTCTTCCGGGAGCGGAGGACAATTTTCTGCGTTGGGACGCCAGGCAGGCCAAGGCCACCGCACTGGCGACGCGAGTCAACGGGCAGGCCGGCAAGAGCCTGGATTTTCGCGTGACGGGAACCGACCGCAGCTACAATTACAAACTCCGCGCGACTTGGATGACGCCCCAGGTAATCCGGGCCGTGGCGCGGCTGCAACAGTTCGCCAAGGCGCTTACCGGCGAGGAGACCCGCAAACTGGTGACCGAGGCGGAGGCGGCGGGCGAGATCGTCATTCAGGTGGAGATCGACCCGCGCGAGGGTTCGGGCGTGATCCCCAGCGACTGGGTGGCGCTGCTGGGAGCGCGCAGCGAGCGAGGGGCCGCCTCGCGCGCCGTGCGCGGCGTCAGCAAACCGAAATTGCGCGACCTGCCGGCGCTGGCGGGCGGAGCGCCGCGCGATTACTCCTACGAGGTCTTCTGGATTGTGTTCCCGGCCAAGGGCGAAGACGGGCAGCCCCTGTTTTCCGCGGCGGACAAGGAAGCCGAACTCTCGGTGCGCATCCACGGCAAGGAGGGGAAGGTGCGCTGGCCGGTTCCCGACTACATTCGCGGGAAGCCATGAGGAGCGTGTTTGTGGCGGGCCGCGCCCCAGTACTCGCGCCGATTCTGTTCGCCGCCGCGTTGCCGGCGTGTTCGCTTACCGGCTGAAATGAAGGGCATCGTAAAGAGACTCGCGCGCGAGTGCGGCTTTGAACTGGCTGGAATAGCTTCGCCCGGCGCGGTTCCCGAACGGCTGTTGCCGGCGGCGCGCTCCGTCATATGTACAGGTAAGCTGTACAACACCGGCGCCGACGGCCGCATCATCTCGCGTTATGCCCAGGGTCTGGACTACCACGACGTCGTCCGCGCCGCGCTCGACCGGCTGGCCGCGCGGCTCAAGGACGAGTTCGGTCCGTTCGATTGCCGGGTCTGCGTGGACACGTCGCCGGTGCCCGAGCGCGCGCTCGCCCGCCGCGCCGGCCTTGGCTGGATCGGGAAGAACACCTGCCTGATCAACCAGCCCATGGGCTCCTGGTTCTTCCTGGGCGAGCTGATCACGTCGCTGGACCTGGAACCGGACCAGCCGCCGCCGGACCGCTGCGGCACTTGCACGCGCTGTATCCAGGCGTGCCCCACCCAGGCGCTGGTTCCGTTTGAAGGCCGGTGGACGCTCGACCCGCGGCGCTGCATCGCCTGGCTGACCATCGAACATCGCGGCGAGATCCCGGACGATCTGCGCCCGCTCATGGGAACGCACGTTTTCGGCTGCGACATATGCCAGGAAGTATGCCCCTGGAACCGGCGCGCGCCGCTCACCCAGGACCTGGCGTTTGCGCCGCGCAACACCGGTCTCGGCCTTGAGGACCTGGCGGCATTGGACGAAGACGAATTCCGCCGGCGTTTTCGCCCCACGCCGGTGTGGCGGACGAAGCATCGCGGTCTGTTGCGAAACGTCAAAATCGCGCTGGCGAACAGCGGCCGTTAGAATAAAGTCTGATGCCGGTCCTGGCTCTGATGATGTTTGTCGCCGCGCCGCTGGCCGCGCAAGATCCGGTTGTCGCCCAGGCGTTCGACCATTTTTACAATTTGGAATTCGACGAAGCCCTCGCGGAATTCGAGCTGGCCGTGCGCGCTCAGCCCGGTTCGCCCGAACTTCACAATCATGTGGCGCATGCCATTCTTTACCGCGAGATGCTCCGTTCGGGGGCGCTCGAAAGCGAGCTGGTAACCGGTTCGAATCCGTTCCTGCGCCGCGGGCGCATGGACCCCTCCCCCCAGGATGAGCGGCGGTTCGACGCTTCGATCAATCGGGCGATCGAGCTGGCGCAGGCCAGGCTGGGCCGCAATGCCGGCGACGTCTCCGCCATGTACACGCTGGGGGTCTCCTACGGGCTGCGCGCCAACTTCAACTTCCTGGTCCGCAAGGCGTGGCGCGATTCGCTGCGCGACACCACCGCCGCGCGCAAGCTCCACAACCGGGTCACCGAATTGGATCCCAAGTTCATCGACGCGCGGCTGCTCCAGGGCCTTCACGACTACGTTGTCGGCAGCCTGCCGCTGGCCTGGAAGCTGTTCGGCTTCCTGATCGGATTCCGCGGCGACAAGGAACAGGGCGTTCGGACGCTGCAATATGTGGCGCGCAACGGCAGCCAGAACCGCGTCGACGCCGAAGTGCTGCTGGCGGCCGTCTACCGCCGCGAGCGCAATCCCAAGGCGGCCATTCCGTTGCTCGAAGACCTGGTGCGGCGCTACCCGCGCAATTATCTTGTGCGCTTTGAAATGGTGCAGATGTTCGCCGACGCGGGGGACCGGGCCGGCGGGTTGCGCGTGCTGGACGAGCTGGAAAAGCTCCAGCGGGCCGGAGCGCCCGGCTACGCGCGGATCCCGATCGAGAAGGTGTACTTCTCGCGCGGCGTGTTTCAGTTCTGGTACCGGGACCTGGACGGGGCCATCGAGAACCTGCGCCGCGTCACGGCCAAGACCGCCGAGTTGGATTTGAACACCGGCGTCTACGCGTGGCTGCGGCTGGGCCAGGCCTGGGATCTCAAGGGACGCCGTTCGGAGGCGCTCGGGGCCTACCGGAAAGCGACCGAACTGGCCCCGGACTCCGACGCGGGCAAGGAAGCGCGGCGATACCTGGCCAGCCCCTACCGGCGCGATAAGCGCTGAGGCTCAGCGATTCCGCAACCAAAGTTTTTGGGCTAGTCCAAACATTTGATTCCACTGTTGTTTTAGGCTAGGTCCGCTTCACGAGCATATTCGCATTGTGTTTTGGCTCTTGCTTTGTCGTTCTATCTTGTATATTGTTAATACAAGACATGACCTCCCGCCTCAGCCGCGCCGAACTCTCCGCTTCCGAACGTGGACTCCGTTCCCGCATCGCGCAAATCGCCTCCAATGAG
>JAUYBU010000265.1 GCA_030693045.1 Bryobacterales bacterium
ATCGCAGTGGGTGAGGTTGGCGATGTCGCGTTTCTTGACTTTGCCGTTTTCGCGGAAGGACTCGCGGAGGTAGATGGACTGGTAGATCTTGCCGTTGGAGGAGGGCCAGAGGGCGCGGGCTACATGCATGCCTACAGTATAGGGCACATACATCCAGAAAGCAATAGCACAATACTCATTTTCTCCACCATTATGCATGTCTACACTTTCGAGGCAAAATCAGACCTAACCCAATCATTTAAAACCACTTACCTCAAATGGCTAGGGTAAACATCCGATGTAATCCGGCGCCAGGCGCGCGAGCGCCCGGTTGATGGCCTCCACCAGCTCCACCATCGGCGCTTTGACGCGCTCCTCGTAAATCGCCTTGCGCGGCTGGAACCACTCCCGCGTGTTGTTTCGCGCCAGCCCGCGAAAGAACGTCATCGCCTCTTCGGGAAAACCGCTGAAAGCCGTCCGCATCTGTTCGCTCCTCTATAATTCTAGGTGAATGTACACGCTGGAGGAGACCTTCCAGGCTCTCGACCGCATCCCCGGAATTGAAGTATCGCGCTTCGAACCGCTCGCGCGGCACACCCGCTTCGGCATCGGCGGGCCGGCCGAGGTTTTCGCCGAAGCGGACCGGGCGGCCCCGTTCGTCGGCGCACTCGAACTGGCGCGCTCGAGCGGCTGGCCGTATCTGGTCATCGGCGGCGGCACGAACCTGATCGTCTCCGACGATGGCTTTCCCGGCCTGGTGCTTCGCTTCACCGGCAAGCGCATGGAAGCGGATGGCGCGACCGTGACCGCGCAAGCGGGGGCGACGCTCCAGGATCTGGTCGATCTCTCGATTGGCCGCGGATTGAAAGGTCTCGAGACCCTGGCCGGCATCCCCGGCTGGGTGGGCGGCGCGGTTTACGGAAACGCGGGAGCATACGGGCATTCCATTTCGGAGCGGGTGAGCCGCGCCCGCATCCATGACGGCGCCGCGGTGCGCGACATCGACAACGCGGCCTGCGATTTCCGTTATCGCGAGAGCGTCTTCAAGCGCAACAGGGCGTGGATCGTCCTTGAAGTCACACTGGCTCTGACGCCCGCGCCGCGCGAGGAGTTGCGCGCCTCCGCCGGGCGCATAGTGACTGCGCGGAACGAAAAATTCCCGCCGGAGATGAAATGCGCGGGCAGCATCTTCAAGAATCTGCTGTTGGCCGATTTGCCCGCTGTCGTGGCGGCCCGGGTTCCGGAACAGGCCGTCCGGGAAGGGAAGATCCCGGCGGCGTGGTTTCTGGAGCAGTCCGGCGCGAAGGGCCTGGCGCGGGGCGGCATGCATGTCGCCTCCTATCATGCCAACTTGATTTACAATGACGGCTCCGGCACGGCTCGCGAGCTTCGCGAGTTGATCGGCGATCTGAAAGCCCGGGTGCTGGCCCGCTTCGGGCTGGAACTGGAAGAGGAAGTGCAGTACGTCGGATTCGAGAGCTCAGAGGAGAACTAACCCATGATATTTCGCGTAGTCTCAATCGTCGCGCTCGCCGCTGTCTCGGCGTGGTGCCAGCGTAAGCAGGGCAGCCCCCTCGACAACCTGCCCAAGAACATCGAGCAACTGACCTATTTCGGCGAGCGCGCCGACTTCTCGCCCGACAGCCAGCGCGTGGCCTTCATGGCCAAGAGTTTCGGCGACGCCTTCGTCGTCGACCTGAAGACGCGCGTGATCCGCTGCCTGACGTGCAACGTGCCGGGCGCGGCGTTCCTGCGCGTCATGCATCTGGCCAACGGCGATTACATGCTCATCGGCGCCGAGCAGTTCAAGGACATCCGCACCAGCCGCCACCAGGACAACGAACTCTGGTATCTGAGCCAGAAGCCGGGATCGAAGCCGGTGCGGTTTTCTCAGAAGATGAGCGAGGGCGCGGCGGTGTCGAAGAAGAACATGCGCATCTCGTTTTCCGACACCAGCGGACAGAATCCCAGCCTGCCGAAAGGCGCATCGCGGCTGATCGTCGCCGATGTGGATCTGTCGGGCAGCGCGCCGAAACTGGTCAATCAACGCGTGGTCCACGAAAGCAAAGACGCCTCGTGCACCCTCGAGGCGCAGGACTTTTACGCCAACGACACGAAGATGACCTTCACCTGTTACCAGCCCAAGGGCATGGCCGCGGTGATGGGCATCGACCTCAAGACCGGCGCCGTGACGGACTTCTCGAAGGCGCCGGGAACCTACAACGAGGTCGAGGGGATCTTCCCCGATGGCCAGTACACCTTGGTGGAATCGGATCGGCAGTGCGAAAAGCTGGGCGGCAAACGCGGCTCCGGCAACATCGACATCTGGAAGCTCAAGCTCGACGGCACGGGCAAAGACTTCCAGCGCCTGACATCCTTCAACGATTACGAGGGCGGCAAAGCCTCGAACCCCGTAGTGTCCACCGACGGCCGGTTCATGGCGTTCCAGTCGGCCAAGGTGACCGACGAGGCGGGGGTCGGCTACGGCATCCTGCTTTATCGCCTGCAATGAAGCGCGAGATGAGAAAGATCAGCAGACGCGCACTGGTTGCCTCGGCGATTCCGGCGCTGTGGGCGCAGGGGACGAAGCCTTCGACGTTTTCCTGGAAGGCGCGCATCGCCGGCGCCGCGTCCGCGCCGGGCGGCGCGCTGGCGCTGTGGTATCGCCAGCCCGCCGCGAGCTGGGTGGAAGCGCTGCCGGTGGGCAACGGGCGGCTGGGCGCCATGGTCTTTGGCGGCGTCGAAGCCGAGCGCATTCAACTGAACGAAGAGACCATTTGGGAAGGCTTCGAGCGCGATGTCAACAACCCGGCGGCGCTGGGGGCGTTGCCCGAAGTGCGCCGCCTGTTGTTTGCAGGCAAGGAATTGGATGCGACCGCATTGGCTTCCAAAACCATGATGGGCATTCCCAGCCGGGTGCGGAGTTATCAGCCGCTGGGCGACCTGTGGATCGATATGCCGGGCATCGAAGAGGTGAGCGGCTACCGCCGGGATCTGGACCTGGACGCCGCCGTCGCCACCACCGTGTTCACGCACCGCGGCGCGCAAGTCACGCGCGAGGTTTTCGCTTCCGCGCCCGGCCAGGTGATAGTTGTGCGCATCGGTGCGGATAAGCCCGGCCGCGTCACGGCGCGCGTGCGGATGAGCCGCGAGAAGGACGCCGAATGCGCGAGCGTTCCGCGAGGGCTGGTTTTGCGGGGACAGATCGACTGCGTCGATCCCGCCGACGGCGTCAACAAAGGCATGCGTTTCGAGGGCCGCCTGGAGGTCGCCACTCGCGGCGGCGTCGTGAAGAGCGAGAACGGCGCGCTGTCCATCGAAGGCGCCGATGAAGCCGTCCTGCGCATCGCCGCGGCGTCGAACTGGCGCGGGCGCGACCTTCAGCAAACGGTTGCGCACCTGGCTCAATCCCGCCGGCCGTATGAGGAACTCAAGAAGCGTCACCTGGAAGATCACCGCAAGTACTTCCGCCGCGTCTCGCTCGAATTGCCGCCCAACCGCGAACTGGCGAAACTCCCCACCGACGAACGGCTGAAACGTGTGAAGGCCGGCGAGGACGACCCGTCGATGGCGGCGCTTTACTTCCAGTACGGGCGCTACCTGCTGCTGGGCAGTTCGCGTCCGGGCGACCTTCCGGCGAATCTGCAGGGCGTCTGGAACGAGCATTTGAAGGCGCCCTGGAACGCCGACTATCACACCAACATCAATTTGCAGATGAACTACTGGCCGGCCGAAGTCGCCAACCTCTCCGAGTGCCACCTGCCGCTGTTCGATTACATGGACTCGCTGGTGGAGCCGGGCACGCGCACGGCCAAGGTCCACTACGGCGCGCGGGGTTGGGTGGTGCACCATCTGTCGGACCTGTTCGGTTTCACCGCTCCGGCCGACGGCATCCAGGGCGTCTGGCCGATGGGCGCCGCCTGGCTGGCGCAGCACCCCTGGGAGCACTATCGCTTCACCGGCGACAAGGATTTTCTGGCCCGCCGCGGCTATCCGCTGATGAAAGGCGCGGCGCGATTCATTCTCGATTTTCTGGTGGAAGGCCCGGCGGGCAACCTGGTCCCCGCGCCGTCGCACTCGCCCGAGAACCGTTTCCGGAAGAGCGACGGCGTCATCGCTCAGTTCACCTACGCGGCGACCATGGACCTGGAAATCTGCCACGACCTGCTGCGCAACACGGCGGAAGCGGCCAAGGTTCTCGGCATCGACGCCGATTTCCGCGCCGAATGCGAGCGCGCGCGGGCGCGGTTGGCGCCGCTCAAGATCAGCCCGCGCACCGGCCGTTTGCAGGAGTGGATCGAAGACTACGACGAGCCGGATCCGCAGCATCGCCACACCTCGCACCTGTTCGCGCTGCATCCGGGCGAACAGATCACCTTGCGCGGAACGCCCGATTTCGCCGCGGCCGCGCGCAAGGTGCTGGATGTCCGCGGCGATAAGTCCACCGGCTGGAGCACGGCGTGGAAGATGAACTTCTGGGCGCGGCTGGAGGACGGCGAACGCGCCCACACGCTCTGGCGCATGCTGCTCACAAATTGCACGCTGCCGAACCTGTTCGACACGCATCCGCCGTTTCAGATCGACGGCAACTTCGGCGGCGCGGCGGGCATCGCCGAAATGCTGCTGCAGAGCCATTCGGGCGAGATCCACCTGCTGCCGGCGCTCCCGAAGGCCTGGGCCGACGGGCGCGTGCGCGGTCTGCGCGCTCGCGGCGCGTTCGAAGTTGACATCGAGTGGGCCGCGGGCAAGCTGCGCCGCGCGGCCATCCAATCGCTGAGAGGCAATCCCCTGCGCGTGCGCGCCGGCGGCAAGCTCAGGACCTTCGACACCGTCGCCGGCAAGACCTACGAGATCGCCGCCTCGTAATTTCGGGGACAGGCTACGAAATCCCGAAACTCAGTTCGTAAGTGGATTCAATTTCGTCGTGGCGGTATTTCGGGATTTCGTAGCCTGTCCCCGAAATTCGGCGCCGATTTCGTGGAGCAGAAAACCGAGCGCATCGAGTTGCTCCTCGATCGCCTTGTCGACCGGCTTGTCCCTGGAATGGCCGGCCTTGGTGTCGTAGTGCAGCAGCACGGCGCGGCCGGAACCGGTGGACGCCTGCACCAGCGCGGTCATCTTGCGGGCGTGCAGCGGATCGACGCGCGTATCCGAATCGCCGGTCCTGAACATCACCGCCGGGTACTTCGCCCCCTGCTTCACGTTGTGGTAAGGCGAGTATTTGAGGATATAGGCGAACTGCTGGGGGTCTTCCGACGATCCGTACTCGGGCGTCCACAGCGGCGCGAGCTTGAACGTGTGATAGCGGATCATGTCGAGCAGCGGAACCTCGCACAGTACGGCGCCGAACAGGTCCGGCCGCTGGGTCATCGCCGCGCCCACCAGCAGGCCGCCATTGGAACCTCCGGCAATTGCCAGCCGCGCCGGCCGCGTGTACTTGTTCGCGCTCAGCCACTCGGCCGCGCCGATGAAGTCGTCGAAGACGTTCTGCTTGTTTTCGAGCATGCCGGCGCGGTGCCACTTCTCGCCGAATTCCGCGCCGCCGCGCAGGTTCGCCTCGGCGAACACACCACCGAGTTCGGCCACCACCGCCGCGACGATGCTGAAATCCGGACGCCGGCTCAACCGGAACCCACCGTAGCCGGTCAGGTAGGCGGGGTTGTTTCCGTCGAGTTTCAGTCCTTTCCTGTGCACCAGAAACATCGGCACGCGCGTCCCGTCTTTCGACGTGTACCAAACCTGCTTCTCTTCGTAGTCTTCGGACTTTATCGGAATTGCGGGACGGAACCAGACGTCGCGATTGCCGTTTGAAACCCGATAGCGGTACGTCGCGCCCGGTTCCAGGTAGGAACTGTAAACGAAGAACGCTTCGTCGCGTGACCACCGCCCAAACGGGCCGCGGATGGTTCCCGGACCCGGCGCCCGGAACTCGCCCAGCGGCTTTCCCACCGGGTCGAACTGCTTTACGCGTGTAAGAACATTTTCAAGGTAATGCACGAATAACCGGCCGCCGGCGGCGTCGACGTCCTCGATCGGCGCGGCGCCTTCCGGCACGACTTCTTTCCAGTTCGCCTGCGCCGGGTGCTCGGGGTCGACGGAGAAGATCCGCCAGTTCGGCGCCTGGTAGTTGGTCCACAGGAACAGGCGGCCGCCCAAAAGAAACGCGCGAAACTCCGCGTCCAGGCCCACGGCCACCGGCCGGACCGGCCCTGGGGCGCGCTCGTCGCGCAAGAAGACTTCGGTCTTGCCGGCCGCGCCGAATCCCACGTTGATCAGCAGCCAGCGGCCGTCTTCGTCGGACAGCCGCGCCGAAATCCAATTGGAGGGCGTGTAGCCGTCGCCGAAGATCTTGCGGTCTTGGCCCGAACTCGCGCCCAGAGCGTGATAGTAGATGCGCGGCCCCTCGGGATTGAGCCGGCCGTAATAGAAACCAGAGTTGTCCTTCTTCAACGAGAAGGAACTGTAGCGGGCGCGCGGCAGCGCATCGGCGAGCAGCTTGCGGGTCTTGAGATCGAGCAGGCGGATCTCGACTTCATCCTCGCCGCCCTTGCGCACGCCGTATGCCAGAATCGAGGCGTCCTCCGACACGCTCCAGAGCAGCACCGAGACGCTCTCGTCCGGACTGACGCCGTTCGGATCGACGATCACCTCGTCCTTGCTGCCAAAACCCGCGCGCATGCAAATCGAGGTACGATTCTCCTGCTTCAAGCGCCGCGTAAAGAAGTACCGGTTGCCCCGCACGGTGGGCGTACCAACGGAATCGACGCGGCGAAGTTCGGTCAGCCGGCTCTTCAACCGCTCGCGCGGAATTCGAGCCAAATACGATTGAGTGTATTGGATCTGGGCATCGATCCAGGCGCGGGTCTCCGGGCTGTTCTGGTCTTCCAGCCAGCGGTAGGGATCCGCGATCGTCACGCCGTGCAGCGTTTCCTTGACCGTGGCAACGCGCGTGGGTGGCGGGCCGGCCGCCAATGCGGCCAAAGCGGCGAAGACGAAAGCGGAACGGAGCATCGAGGGCCCCTCCTCTTAAGAAATGCTATCGTTCCAGCTTGTAAATCGCAAGCCCGGAGAGCAATTTGGGGTAAAAATCGGTCGATTTCTGCGGCATCACGCCGCCCGAGAAAGAAATGTCCGCAACTTCCCCGATGGGCGTCACTTTGAGCAGGAACGCCATTTGGGCCGAGCCGCCGCGCACCAGTTCGATGGCCGTGTCCAGTCCGCGGACATAGCGCAGGTAGCGCTCCTCGCGCACCGCCTCTTCCCCGATGCCGAGCACGTCTGCGAGCAGGCGTTGGTGCAGCACGGCCACGTCGGGTTCGCGCGGACCGCGCGCGGCTTCGAGCAGACACAACTGCTCCGAGCCGTGGATGGCGACGCCGATGCGGGCGCGCCCGGCGTGCGGCTGGTTCCAGGCGGCGCGCAAAGCGTCGGAAGAATCGACCAATTCGACGCGGAAACTCGATGCCGCTTTCTCGAGGAATTGCGTCGCGTCAAAACCGGCCAGGTTGTCGATCAACCGGTGCGTGGCCAGGATTTTGAGCCCCGGCGAGTGCATATTGACGAAGGTCATCATCACCCGCCGCGCGTCTTCCAGTTGCGGATTGGCGTCGCGGAAGGCGAGAGCCGTTTCGTAGCGATGATGCCCGTCGGCGATCACCAGCTTCTTCGACCGCATCAATCGTTGGATCTCGGCGATGCGCTCGGGCTCGGCGATCTTCCACGCGCGGTGGATGGCGCCGTACTCGTCTTCCACGGCCATGGTGGGCTCGCCCGCGGCCGCCTGGTCCAGAATCCGGTCGACGGCGCAATCCGGGTCCGGGTAGAGCATGAAAAGCTGGCCGAAATGCGCGCGGGTGTGGCGCAGCAATTCCATGCGGTCGCGCTTGGGACCCGATAGCGTCTGCTCGTGCCGGTGCACGACGCCGGTCGAGTAATCCTCCACCGCGCCAAGTCCGATGAAGCCCTTGCGCGTGAGGCGCTCCTCGGTGTCCGGATCCGTGAACTCCTGGAAGTAGGCGAACAGGCTCGGCTCGGTTTCGCGCGCCAGAATGCCGGAGCCCATCCAGTCCTCCAGATGCCGCGCCGCGCGGGTGTAGACGTTGTCGCTGGGGCTGTCGCCGGATGCCGGCTTGCCCAGGATGACGCGAACCGGGTTGTACGGGCTCGACTCGAGATAACGCTCGCGCATCGCCGCCGAAATCTTGTCGTAGGGTTGGGTGGCCAGGAGTCCGAGCGGACCCGCGGTTGGAGTGTATCGATACGGGTGGAATGGAAATATCTCAGCCATGGGGGAATCCCCAGGATAGCAGGTGGGAAAAGGGGGGCGGAGCCGGCTCCACCCCCATGAAGCAAACGGCCTAGAAAGAGTAATTGAGAGTCAGTTGGACGTTGCGCGCGCCGATCTTCGTGCCGCTGATCTGGCCGAAGTTGCCCGACCCGAACGTCGAGCTTGGGGGATTGAAGATCGGGTGGTTCCGGAAGTTCGTGGCCTCGAACCGGAACTCCAGGCTCTGCCGCTCGGTGACCCTCCAGGTCTTCGCCAGCGCGGCATCAAATGTATTGAGCCTGGGGCCGCGCAGGTTCAGGAAGCGGGGTGCGGTGCCCAGGGTGTCCGGCGTCGGCTGCTGAAAGGCGGCCACGTTGAACCAGTTGCTGAACCGCTCGTAAACCGAACCGGAGGTGGCCGGGTCGCCGATCAGATTCGGCCGCTGCGTGCCATGCTGCAGCGTGCCGCCGTTCTGGGTCACTTGCAACGGCTGGCTGGATTGCAGCGTGAAGATGCCGCTGACCTCCCAACCTCCGACAATGCCGTCCACAACGCGGTTCAGATTGTTGGCGAACTGCCGATTGTGACCGAGCGGGAGCTGGTACACGCCGGTGAGAACGAAGCGCTGCGCCACGTCGTTGGACGAGAGCGATTTCTCCAACTTGTAGTTGCACGGATCCTGAACATTTCTGCCGGACGTGCTGCTCAGCCAGTCCAGGTTGCTGGAACCGTTCGACACCGTGTCGAGCATCTTTGCCCAGGTGTAGTGCGCCAGCATGGTCAAGCCCTTGGAGAAACGCTTCTCCCACTTCATCTGGAGGCCGTGATACCAGGAGTCGCCGGTGCTGGTTTCCGAGCCGCCGGCGCCGTCAAACTGCGGCATGGGCCGCAGCAGACGGGAAAGTTGCACGGTCTGACGGTTCAAGTTGGTCGCTTGCGGATCGGTAATGATCCCAAAGAAGGGATTGTTGACAAACCCCTGAAGCTGCTGCCGGGTGTACTGCGCGTTCGAACCCAGCCAGTATATGTCATCCAGCATACTCAGGCTGGAGCGCGAGGCATCGGTCAGCTTCGCTCCCCGGTTGCCCGTGTAGTTGATCTCGACCAACGAGCTCCAACCCACTTCGCGCTGGATCGAGACGTTCCAGTTGTAGAACTCGGGATTCGTGCCGGTGGAACGAACGATGGTGCCGGCGCCCCTGCCTATCAAGGTCTTGTCGCCTTGCGAGCTTCCCAACGGGAGAGTCAGGCCGACCGGGTAAGGATTGGTCAAGGTGGCGTAGCGGGTCGCATTGCTGTCGAGCGACCATTGCGGGCCCGAGTTGGTAGTGAAGGGCGAGCCGGTGTGACCGAACACCGTGGCGCGCGACAGGGTATAGAAGATGCCGGCGCCAGAGCGGATCGAGGTCCTGGGGGTCAGCGCATAAGCGAAGCCCAGACGCGGGCTGAAGTTGTTTGCGTCCCTGTCAAACGGCGAGCGCGTCTTGTCGTCCACGAACTTGTAGACGCCTTTCAGCGTAAAGCCCGGAACCGAGATCGGGGCCGGTGCGTTCAGGTCCCAATAGCTGAAGCGGTTGTAGCGTTCATAGCGCGGGACGTCGAATTCGTACCGCAGCCCCATGTTCAGGGTCAGCTTGCGGGTGACCTTCCAGTCGTCCTGCACGAAGAAGCCCCAGTAGTTGGCGCGGCTGAAAACTTTCGGATCGAGGTGATAGTTGCCGCCGTTGCCCCAGCCGACCAGGAAGGACGCGAACGAGCTGCCCTGAAGGCTGTTGCCGGTGTTCAGATCCTGGCTGGTGATCTGCTGCCCGAAGCTGAAGTTGCCCTGCGGATAGCCAGGTTGCGCGTAGTCCAGCCAGTTGTGGCGCGTTTCGGCGCCGGTCTTGATATTGTGCCCGCCGATGGTCTTGTTCATCGAACCCGAGACCTGGTGAACGCCTTCCTGCCGGTCCATGATCAGCCAGCCCTGTGTGCCGATGTCGAGACCGAATCCGTTGAAAAACGGAAAGGCCTTATAGTCGGCCTTCTCGTACATGAGCTTGGGGAACCCGAGCGTGGTCGAGTCGAAGTTCTCGAACGGCAGCCGTCCGTAGTCGGAGTAGACGAACCCGTAATTGACCACCCAGACGGTGCTGGCGTTCTGCGCGTAGGTCACATTTCCGCTGGCCGTCTGGGTCCGAGTGTAATTGGGCCCGTCGTTGGGGCTGTAGGCCGCCCCGATGGAGGGGTCGTACTGGGCCCACAGGTTGGCCGGGTCCCCTTTGGACCGGGCCAGGCTGTAGCGGCCGGTGAAGCGGATCTTGTCGGTGAAGCTGTTGTCGATCTTGACGTCGGCCCGCTTGGTGGCGTTCCGGTTGATGCCCTGCATGTAGAAGTTGTTGGCGTTGGTAAACCGGTTGATCGGCACCGTGTTGGGCAGCGGGATGTACTTCATGGCCTTCAGCGACACCGGGTCCATCGCCGACTTGGGAATGAGGTTGCCCGCGTACGGGTTGCGCTTGGTGACGCCGGCGGAGTCCCAGTAGGTGTTGAACGGGTCGTAGATCGTCATCTGGCGGCCGTCGCCGAACAGAAGGTTGGTGAAATCCCCGTTTCGAAACTCGGGTATGGGCGAGCTGCCGGTGTACGTCTGCGGGCTCTTGGAACGCGTGTTCTCGAAGGTGCCGAAAAAGAAGGTCTTGTTCTTCCGGATCGGCCCGCCCACCACGGCGCCGGGTGAATCGAGCCGGTAGTACGTGTTCTTCGCTCCGCTCCGGTTGTTGGACCAACTGTTGGCGTTGAAGACGGAGTCGCGCCGGACCCAGTACGCAGTGCCGTGCAACTCGTTGGTGCCGGACTTGGTCACCAGGTTCACGATGGCTCCGCCGGACTGTGCGTA
>JAUYBU010000266.1 GCA_030693045.1 Bryobacterales bacterium
ATGGTGCGCCCATCCAGCTTGCCGTCCAGGCGGTAGCTGGCGCTGGTATCTTCATCCGAGTAGCCGAACACGCCGAGGTGGTCGAAACGCGCCGCCTGGACGAACTGGCACAGTTCGGTGAAATCGGCCTCCGTCTCTCCCGGGAAGCCGGCGATCATGCTGGTGCGAACGGCGACGCCGGGAATGGCTCTTCGGATGCGCTCGACCAGTTTCAGGAATATGTCGCCCGATGCGCCGCGCTTCATGCGCCGCAGCAGGCGGGCGCTGGAGTGTTGCAGCGGGACGTCGATGTAGGGGACCAGCGAGGCGTGCGCGGCGATGGTGTCGAGCAGTTTCGGCGTCACCTGGTTGGGGTAGGCGTAGAGGAAGCGGATCCATTTCGGCCGCGGCGTTTCGATTTGCGCCAGGCGTTCCAGCAGCAGCGCCAGGCCGTCCCGGATGCCGAGATCCTGGCCGTAGCTGGTGGTGTCCTGCCCGATGAGGTTGATCTCGCGGATGCCCTGCGCGAACAGCCGCGTGGCCTCGAGCGCCACCGACTCGGGAGGCCGGCTGCGGAACCTGCCGCGGTAGTGCGGGATGACGCAGAAGGTGCAGGGGTGGTCGCAGCCCTCGGCGATTTTGATGTAGGCGTAATGGCGCGGCGTGGCCAATACGCGCGGCGTCAGGTGGTGGTAGAGGTACGGCGCGGCGTCGGCGCGCGCCGGGCGGTCCTCGCACAGATCGACGATGCTGTCGAGCTGGTTGACGCCGAGAACGGCATCGACCTCCGGCAGTTGCTCTCGGATGCGCTCGTGGAAGCGTTCGACCAAACAGCCGGCCACCACCAGTTTTCTGGCGCGCCCGGACTTTTTGAACGCGGCCATTTCCAGAATGGTGTCGATGGACTCCTGTTTAGCCGGGTCGATGAACGAGCAGGTGTTGACGACAATGACTTCGGCCTCGGCGGGACGCGAGGTCAACTCATGGCCTCGGGCGGCCAACAGCCCCATCATGACCTCGGTATCGACAAGGTTTTTGGGACAACCCAGACTGACGAAACCGACTTTCAAGGTGAGAACCCAGGGAAAACGGGAGTACAATTTCAGGATAGCAGAAGGGAGGAAACGGGCGCGCGCGCGTGCGCACTACTACGCGGCGCCGTGCTTGCCGTTACGGCGCGGTCCACGATCCCATCGCCTGCCAGCCCGTATTGTTCAACTCGTTCACATCCCGCGCCGCCAGGTAGAACACCCGGTTGCCCGTGAAGCCCGCGCCGAACGCCATGCTCAGCGTCAGGGTCAGCGTGTTGCCGCTCGGCGTCGCCGACGATCCCGCTCCGTACACCGTGCATTGGCTGTTGCCCAAACTGCCCGACCCGTTCAGCGCCATCCCCGGCAGCAGCGCGTCGCCATTGTCGTTCATCAGGTACAGCGTGTTGTTGCCTCGGTGGAGTTTGCATACAACTGCGCAATGTCGGATTGCGTGCGGCCGGCAGCTTGGCCGAAGGGTGCAGTTACACTACCTTTTGTCATTCCAACCAGTGGGCCTGATTGTTGGAATTCACACGACCCGTACGCGACGGGTCCCAATCCGCGCACCCTTCAACTTCCAGTTCAGCTTCCGGCGTGCGCGACGGTTCGGGTGTACGCCCTGATAAACACGATTGGGGGGCTGCCTGGCGGGCCGTTTCCAAGTGCCCGACTGAGGGAAGACGGAGCGCCGACCGGCGGCAATATCCAGGAAAACTGCCAGCAAGGTCATCGGGCCTCCGATCGCAAGCTGAAGGTATTCTTCCCGGTGCGGAGGAAGCGGTCCTGGCGGGCTACTTTCTTGGTGAGGGAAGAGACGGGGCTTTCGCGATCGACGGTGACGCCAAAGGAGGACTGAATGCGTGCGAGCAGTTCGGAGACATGCAGCGGGGCGCGGCCGCCGTTTCGCCATGGCGAAGGCGGCGCGCGGCGCGGAGTTGAGCATCGAGTGACGCTTCAAGTATGGATAGAACCGAATCCTTGAGATCATCCGTCATAGGACTTTCACCACGGGCTGTCAGCGCCGCCGCCGCTGGTCGCCGGCGCCGAACCGAACCCCCTCGCTTTCCACGCGCTCGCCTGCCAGCACCACCGCGGTCGCCACGCTTCGCGCCGCCCAGGGGGGCCCGAAACGCAGATCGATGGCTTCCACGCGCTGCGCTCCTTCCGGCGCGTCGAGCGGAGTCAGCCGCCAGTAAACATATTGCGCGAATTGCAGAAATTGTTGGAACTCCGGCGTGCGGCGCGCCGCCTCCATCGCCGGCGATGGCTCCGGTTTGTAGAGCGTCTTTCCTTGAGTCGAGTCGAATTCCTCGAGCAGGTTCAGTTCGTGGATTGACCAGAAGCTCTCGCCTTCGACGATTCCACTCCAGCGAAACGGGTTGAACGCGCCCGGAAACGCGGCCACGCGCAACGGCGCAGCGCCCGCATAGATGCGCGAGTCCAGCACCGCCACGGCGCGCTCGTGCATGGTGTAGCGTCCGGCGTTATAGGCGGCGACGAAGCACAGCGCGAAAATCGCCAGGCCGCGCCCCGGCGTCGCCTTCGCGCCAATTTCGGACATCACCAGGCGCGACAGCGGCGGCCACACAAAAGCCAGCCCCAGCACGGTCCAGATCCAAACGTCGAAGATGTGCGTGAACCCGCCCTGAAACCACTCGCGCGAAAACGGCGCCAGCAGCCGCACCCCGTACGCGTTGGTCCAATCCAGCAGCGGGTTGGTCGCCGCCCCGGCCAGCGAAACCAGGTAGCAAGCCAGCCACGAGATCGGTCTTCGCGCCACCAGCCGCGCAATCAGCACCGGAAGCATCGCCACCAGCGGAACGCCAACCACGCTGTGCGTCACGTCCCGGTGCCAGTTCAGGTAACTTAGCGAACCGCCCAGCGCCGTCACCACGTCGATATCCGGCGCATTCGCCGCCAGCAGCAGTATCAGGGTGGCTTGGGGGACCACGCGATTGAACCCGGCGCGGCTCAGCGCCAGCCCCGTCAGCGTGTGCGTGATATTGTCCATGCGCGAACTGGTGTTCAGTCTAGCATGCGTCGCCGAAGGCGCCCGCGCCCTAACGCCGCGCCCGAATGTACTTCCCGACCGCCTGCACCGTGTCGATCCAAACCCCGCTGGCGGGGTCGCCGGCGTATTTCAGGAATTGCTCCAAAGCGGCGGCCTGGGTGGTCTGCCTGCTGGGCTTGCCGATTTCGTGGCCAGCCAATACCAGCCAACGGCCCTGCGCCGCCAACACCAGGCTTTTCATCTCGTCGAACGTCAGGCCGTCGGACTCCACGCCCAGCACATGTGCCAGATCGCACTCGGCCGGGTCGTTTGTCCCTTCGTCCCGGAAGCCCCGGCCCGCCAGAAACCGCTTCGCCACCAGCGGAACGTAGCTCTTCACCTCCACGCCCCGGCCGATGAATTTCTGGCCGCAGGGATAGGCGAACGTCACGGGCTTGACGCCCAGCAGCCGCTCGATCTCCGCGCTGGCGCCGTCCAGATCCCGCTCCATCATCGCGACCGTGTAGTTCTCCAGCGCGTTCTTCGAGGAGAAAGGGTAGTTCGCCGTGCATGGGTGGGATGTCGAGTGGTTGCCGATCTCATGCCCGTTCGCCGCGGCCTTTTTCCAGCCATCCAATCGCTTCTCCAGGTTGCGCGGGGTCACGTAGAAGGTCGCCTTCACTCCGTACTTGTCGAGCAGCGGCAAGCCCGCATCCACCTGGCTAACGCGCGCGTCGTCAAACGAGAGGCTGACGGCCACCCGCCTGCCCTCGGGCCAGCGGAACCCCGCTTTTGCATCCTCCTCCGCCCCGCCCCAGGCAGGAAGCAGCCAAAACCCAACCAGCGCGCACAACGCTCTTGCCAGCATATGCTTCCCATTGTCCATCATGCGGTGATCTCATACTACTGCGCGCCGCCCCCGGCCCCCAGCGCGCACTCCCGCACGGGCTCGCCCGGAAGGTGGCGCACGGCGAAGGTGTTGTTCTGGCCGGCACGCGAGGACGGATGCCGCAATCGGTGTTTCACGCGAGCGTTGGAGCGTTGAGACCAGCAGAGACGTCCCCTTTTCCGAGTGACTTTTTGGCAATGATCCGATGAGGTCATCCGGCGCGGCTGGGGCTCAATACGCTTCGCCCCGGTTGTCAATGCCGAGGACGCGAATGAAATCAGGCGGTTCGAGGCTGAAAAAGACCCGCCACTTGCCGACTCGCAGGCGCAATTCACCGGGACGGTCTTTAAGCGACTTCACATCACCGTGGCCTGTCGCGGCGTAACGTGCCAGGGCCGCATCGATCCGCGCCTGGACGATGCGGTCAAGGCGCGCGAGATCGCGCACCGCGGCAGGACGGAACACCACGCGTCGGTTCACAGCCCGAGCCGGCGGCGGACTTCCTCCAGGGGAACATCGTCACCCGGTTCCGCGCGGGCCAAATCCAGCTTGGCCGCGGTCTCGGCGTCGACGATCTCCTCCTCGCCCAGTTCCGCAAGAAAAGAAATGGCCACCTGCACCTCAGCGTCCGGAAGGGCATCCACGAGCGCTTGGAGGCGATTGCGGTCGCAGGACATGCTTCAATTATAGCTTCACTGGCGGCCAGCCGGCTCCGCGGCGGGAGCGCAGTGGCCGACTGGTCCCCGGCGCACCCGCAAACCGGCTCGCCCGCAAACGCGCCCCCGAACGCCGCCTTAACGCGCAACCGGTTTCCGAAGGTCTGTCCGGGCGCACTCGCGCGTCGCGCCATCAGCGTCGAACTCGTCCGGCCGGCCATCCAATTGCCGCGCCCCTGCCCGGGCGGACTCGCGCATTGTTGATGCTATGCTATGTCCTTTGGAGGTTGGGCTTGGCCATGCGCATCATGAAACAGTTTGCGGTTCTTACTCTTGCGCTGGCCCAGTGCGCGTTCCCGGCGGCGCGCGAAGAGCGCGTGGCCTGGTTTCGGCAAGCCATTCAGAAGGCCCTGAACCAGGCGCGAGCCGAGTTGGCGCGGCCCGGGGCGACCCCGTCGTCGCGCGATCTTCCCAACGCCGGGCTCGCCGTCATGCTGCTGGGCGGGGATCCGCGCGAGGCCGAGAAGTTCGTTCTCGCCTCGTTCGCGCACCAGGACCTGGATCCGGCCTCGCCCGCCTTCGGCACCATCCCCTGGCGGATCGGCCATCCGGAAATCAAGGACGCCAACTCGATCGAGTTCAACATGCAGCCCGTGGGACCGCTGTTCGCTTTCTATGGCCCGAAGCTCTCACCGGCGTTCAAGCAAAGCATGAAGCCGCACATCCAGGCCGCATTCGTCGCCTTGCGGCGCCACAAAGTCCCGGTCACTTACACCAACATTTACCTGATGAAGACCGTGAACCTGATCCTGTGCGGCGAGGCCATCGGCGATGAAACCGCCGCGCGCGACGGCTACGCCCAACTGGATGCCTGGATCGAGCACACCCGCCAGGCCGGCGTCGGCGAGTTCGACAGCCCCAACTATTACGCCGTCAACCTGAATTCCCTGCTCATGGGACACCGCTTCGCCGCGCGCCCCGAAGCGCGCGAAAAGTTCCGGCGCCTCCTGGACCTGTTCTGGAGCGACATCGCGGCCAACTACTTTCCCGGGCGCGGAACCCTGTCGGGCCCGCACAGCCGCGGATACGAGTTCCTGCGAGGTCACGAAAGCGTCGAGTTGTTCCTCTACACCGAAGGGCTGCGCCAGACCCCGCCGCCGTTTGAACCATCCATCGGCCGCCAGTTTCTCCTGCTGAGCGAGATTGCCGGCGGCTACCGCCCGCCCGCCGCAGTGCTGCGCCTGGCGTCGATTCCCGAGCGCATCGTCGAGTCGCGCTACCGCGCCGAGCCACACCGCGACCGCTACAACTATGTCACGCCCGACTTCGCCGCCGGAAGCGCCAGCGGTCACTACGGCACCCACGACAAGCTCATCAACATCGAACTGGCCAACCAGCGCGATCTGCCGGTCATCTACGTCGCGCCCGATGCCATCGATCACCCTTACGGGAAGCTGAAATCGAAGGACCGCTCGGGACATCTCAAACCGGTCCACGCGCCGCTGAACGCCGCCTCGGTGCAGCACAAAGGCGCGCTGCTGACGCTGCTGGATCTGGACCCCTCGGCGCTGGCCGAGACCGGCAGTCTCGCGACCAACGTCGTCGTGCCGGCGGGCGCCGATGCGCTGGTGCTGGACGGCAAGCCGGTAAAGGTTTCCAAGTGGCTGGCTGTGGGCGCGCGCCCGGACTCGGTGCTGGGCGTTCGCGTGGGCAACGCCGGCGTCGCGATTCGGTTCTTCCAGGCCTCCGGGATTGGCCGCCGGCCGGCGCAATTCGTTTTTCAGGCGGATGAGGCCGGTCTGGCCGAGGGCGCCGCGCGGCTTACCGCCTATCACTATCGGGGCGTCGGGCTGAAGCTCGACGACTCGCACGTGTTCGCCGGCCTGCTGTTCCTGGTCCAGCGCTGTCCCGGCGAGGCCGCCTTCCGCGGGTTGTTGAAACGCGCGGCCGCGGTGAAGATCGAAAGCGCCGTCGACGGCCTGATCTGGAGCGTCTCGGCGCACGGCGAAGGCCCCGCGCTCGAAGTCCGGCGCAATATTCAGACCCGCGAAGTGCTTTCGCGGCGCGTCGGCGGCAAGGAAGTCCAGTCCCGGGTCTTGACCGTGAACGGCGAGGACCTGTCCGCCCTGAACTGAACCCTAATTCGGGGACACTCTCGAAAATCCAGAGACCCGGGGACACTCCGGGCTAATCTTACGCAACCCGTCGCCCGTCCAGAGACACAGGCGTGTCCCCCTTTTTCATCACCTTCGGTGAGCGCCACGCGATCATGACCACAGGCTACG
>JAUYBU010000327.1 GCA_030693045.1 Bryobacterales bacterium
TAGGCGCGGACACGGCGCCAATCGAGATCGCCGACGTCACGGGTCTGGCCAACGAGCTTGCCGCGCGGCCCGTCAAGGGCACGGAATTCAACGCATCCAGCGCCGCGGTGGTTGGCCCGACCGGGCTGCTGGAATCGGCCACTGGCGAGCCGACCGACTGCGTGCGAGTGGACGGCACGTCGGGGCCCTGCGGCTCCAACACCTCGACGACGGGGTTCATCGACGGCGAAGTGCCGGGAGGCGTCATCGACGGCTCGAACACGGTCTTCACGCTGGTGGAGGCGCCGGTTCCGGAGTCCGGGCTGATGGTGTACCGCAACGGCCTTCTGCAAAAAAGCGGCATCGATTACACGCTGACCGGCGTCACCATCACATTCCTGACTGCCTCCACGCCTCAAGCCGGCGACCTCCTGCTGGTGTTCTACCGGCTGGCGAACGCGGATCCCGGAGTGGTGCCTTCGCCGCCGGGGGCGGCGCCGACGGTGCAGGTTCTGTGCATAGGAGGCGGCGCCACCACCAGCTCAACGACGGCGACGAGCCTGGCACAATGCGTAATCCCCGCCAATACCCTGGTGACCGGCGACCGGGTCGAGACCCGCTTCGACATGGCGCACACGGGGACAGCCGTGGGATTCACGGTCGACCTGAAATGGGGAACCGCGGTGTTGCTGACGCGTGCTGCCAGCGCGACGGAGACGATGTTCGCCGGCCGCAGCGATGTCGGCATTTACAGCGCCGGCGCGCAGTGGGGATCGCAATACTGGGGTTTCACTTCTTCCTTCGCGGCGCGGGTAGGTTCCAGCACCGACACTGGAACGGCGGGAGTGACCATCGATTTCCTGGCCCGGATGGCTTCCACGACAACCAATTCGGTGACCCTGCGGAACTACATCGTACTGCGCTACCTGGCGCCCTGAGGCAGAAATGGGGACAGTAACAAATAGCCCCTTTTCTTTGGTTCGAAGCGACTTACCCGAAGGGTGACCGCCGGTTTGAAAGCGGTCCCCACCCTGCATGCGCCTTGCATTTGGACGTTCATGGTGCGACCAGAGAGGCATCGGCAAGGCGCCGAGCACGGCTCAGCGCGCGCGCGGCGGTTCAGGCGGCGAAGACGGCGCGCACTTCGCCGAGGAACTTAGCGACCTTGGTCTTCGGATCGCCGGGGCCGAGGGTTTCGATGGGCAGGAAGCCGCGGTAGCCGGCGCGGTCGATAATGGCTTTCACCTGGCGCAGGTCGGTGGGCGTTTCTTTGGCGCCGTAGCCGACGTTTTCCTTCAATTGCCAGGAGACGGCGTACGGGACGAGTTTCGCGATCTCGGCGTAGGGATCGCTCTGGCGGAGGCTGCCGATGTCGAGGAGGATGCCGAACCACTCGGAGTTGACCGCGGTGGCCACGCGGATGGTCTCGTCCGCGGTTTTGAGAAAGTCGTTGTGGTTTTGCAGGGCGACCACCACGCCGTAGCGCCGGCCGTGCGCGGCGCACTCCTGGAAGTCGGGGATCATCCACCCCAGCACCTGGTCGAAGCTGTGACCGGCGGGCACGGCGCGCCCGCTGAAGACGCGGATGAGGGATGCGCCCAACTTGGCGGCGACCTCGATCCAATCCTTGACCAACTGCACGTCGTTGCGGCGGGCGGCGGCATCGGGAAGGGCGAAGTCGTTACGCACGCCGGTGCAGAAGACCGTGACGCCGTTGAGAAGGGCTTCGCGTTTGAGAGCGCCAATGTATTCGTCGGAGGGGACCTTGGGGTAGCCGGGGAAGTAGTAACCGGTGGCGTCGAGCGCTTCGATGCCGTGCTGGGCGCAGTAGCGGACGACATCGGAGAGGGTCATGGAGCCATCGCGCAGGGGCCGGTCGAAGGAGTAAGAGTTGAGACCGATGCGGACACGGGTACCGGCCAGGCGGGCGATTTTAGGCTGGGAGAAGGCCGCGGGCAGGGCCGCCAGGCCGAGCGCGGACCGCAGGAGTGTGCGGCGAACCAGATTAACGGACATTGCCGAGTAAGTATAGCGCACCACAGCCGGGGACGGGCAGTTGGGGACTCACATCTGTGTTGGTCTGGCCGGTCTTGGCCCGAGGTCGCACAGGCGGAGCTGGATCAGATACACTTTGTCATAGTGAAAGCCACCGTCTCATTGGCGTCGAACGCTTGCCGGAAAGGGGCGGATCAATGACGTCGGACGCAGCCAAGAAGCCTAGAGGTCTTAGCATCGTCGACCTTTTGCGGCCCCACTGGAAAGCCCTGACGCTGGCCTTGCTGGCGGTGGCGGGCGTCACCGCAACCGATCTGCTCGAACCCTGGCCCTTAAAGATCGTTCTCGATAACCTGCTGCAGTCCAAACGGCTGCCCGGTTGGCTGAGCGGAGTGGTCGGTTGGATGGGGCCGGACAAACTGGCCGTCCTCAACTTCGCCGTGCTGGCGGTGGCGGTCATCGCCGTCGTCGGCGCACTCAGCTCCTACCTGGAAAAGTATCTCACCACCAGCGTGGGCCAATGGGTCATGCACGACCTGCGGCGCACGCTCTACCATCACATCCACCGGCTGTCGCTGGCCGAGCACGACCAGAAAAGGACCGGCGATCTCATCGGCCGGGTGACCAGCGATATCGAAGCGGTTCAGTCGTTCATCACCACGGCGCTGTTGGGGATTCTGACCAACGTTCTCACTCTGCTGGGGATAGTCGGGGTCATGCTTTATCTTAACTGGCGATTTACGCTCATCTCGCTCGCCATCGCGCCCTTGCTTTTCCTGGCGGTTTACTTCTTCACCCGGCGCATCAAGAAAGCCTCGCGCGACGTACGAAAAAAGCAGAGCGAGATGCTTTCGCTGGTCGAAGAAGTACTGTCCTCGATCCGCGTGGTGAAGGCCTTTGCCCGGGAGGACTACGAGGAGCGCCGCTTCGAGCGCCAGAGCCTGGAGAATGTCGAGACGGCCCTGGTTGCGCGAAGCATCAAGACGAAGCTCTCGCCGGTGGTCGAGATTATCGTAGCGACCGGGACCTGCTTGATGCTGGGCTACGGCGCGCGCCTGGTGCTGGCGGGCGAGCTCACGCCGGGCGCGCTGGTGGTCTTCCTGCTTTACCTGGGCAAGATGTATAAGCCCATGCGCGAGCTGGCCAAAATGACGGACACGGTCTCAAGCGCGGCGGTGGGATTCGAGCGGATCCGCGAAGTTCTGGAGACCGAAAGCGGGGTGCGGGACCTGCCGCACGCGCGCCCGGCCCCGAGCTTCAAGGGAAGAATCGGATTTGACAAGGTCTCGTTTGGGTACAACCCAGATCAACTGATCCTGAAAGATGTAAGCTTCCAGATCGAGCCGGGACAGATCGCGGCATTCGTCGGCCCGACCGGGGGCGGTAAGTCGACCATCATCAGCCTGGTTGCGCGCTTCTACGATCCCGTCTCCGGGGAAGTCAAGATCGACGGGACTAACATCCGCAACCACACGATGAAATCGCTTCGCCAGCAGATCAGCTTTGTTTTGCAGGAGACGCTTTTGTTCCACGCGCCGGTCTGGGAGAACATCGCCTATGGCCGGCCGGAAGCCAACCGCGCGGAAATCATCCAGGCCGCGAAACTGGCTAACGCCCACGAGTTCATCGAGCAAATGCCCGAGGGCTACGACACGATGATCGGCGAGCGCGGCGTGACGCTTTCCGGGGGCCAGCGCCAGCGCATCGCGATCGCGCGGGCGGTGATCCGCAACACTCCCATTCTGGTTCTGGACGAGCCCACATCCGGACTGGACGCGGCGTCCGAGCAATCCGTATTCGAAGCTCTGGGCCATTTGATGGAAGGCAGAACTTCCATCGTCATTGCGCACCACCTGGCGACGGTCCGGCGCGCCAACATCATCTTTGTGGTGAAAGACAATGCTCTGGTGGAGCGTGGCACCCACGACGAATTGCTGGCGGCGGGCGGCCTGTATTCCGAGCTTTACGAAATCCAGTTTCGGACGGAAGATCCCCTACCGGCGGACACGCACAACACTTAGCCCGGCAGCGTGGATGCGGCCGCTCGCCTGTCCGCGTGCGCGGGCGGGCCGGCTATAGCTTCTTCAGCGCGTCGATTCGTTGCATCACAACCCGGTTATAGCCTTCGACCTCGGCGGGTGAGAAGCCCGCGGCGCGGAAGCAGTCGCCGATCTGATCAGTAGAATACCGGCCCAGCAGGTTGCCCAGCCAGCGCGCGTCCGCGATGGGAATGTGTTTGGGGATGCGCTCCATCCGCGTACGGACGCCGTAGTAGTTGTTTTTGAAAATATACAGCAGGAAGAAGGGCCGGCTGTTCATGACGAAGTCCGCGTGATCGGGCGTGACCCTTTTGACGAACCTGGCTTGCGCGTAGTCCTTCATCACGCCCTTGCTGCGGGAGGGGTATTTGCCGGTGCGTCCGAGGCTGGCGCCCAAATCGGAGACAAAGTGACGTTGCCCGGCGTCGCCCTGGTCATGGACGGCGTTATTTTCCGCTTTCAGGTCCCAGTTGTTGATGAGCGCCATCATCACTCTGAGACCGTTGAACTCCCGCGTTCCGGGAACGTGGGTTTCGTACCAGCTCCAGTCTCGCGATTTCTTCCCGTCATCGCGCTCCAAACGCGCCCCGCGGACTAAGCCTAACCTGGCGTCTAAGATGTACTTGTTTCCACGGGAGAGCGGTTTCAGCCCTCGCACGCGGATTTCCGGCCGGTAGTAGTCTTCGTCGGTAAAGTAACCCGCTGCCCACACGAGGCGCGCCGCGGCGGTTTCCGGCCTCGCCTCGGGGCCAAGTTTCACCTTCCAAGTGACGCCGTTTTCATCCTCGACTTCGAATTTGGGCGCAGTCCCGCTCTTGGATTCCTTGAGGAACTTGAAGTTGCTCCCCGGCGCGCGAGTCTTCCCTCCCGGGCCGTCCAGGACGTTGAGCGCCGCCAGGTCGCTCTGGTCGCGCCACAGTACGGCGCCTGTCCCGCCCCGCTGGGCGAAGACCGGCAACGCCAGAACAAGAGCAACTAAGCTCGTGAAAATCGTCATGGAAACTCTCACTGGGCCCTCCTCAAAAAAGGCGCACTCCGATTCCACAGCCTGGCGGGAATCTTCGTGCCCTCTTTGGCAAGTGCACGAGCCGCACCATTTCCGGGCCGCGTGTGCGGCAGTGGAAACGGTAGTGCCTCCAAACGCAGGCGCCAGGCAGGGACCGGGAGGCTGCTACCGCGCTCAAACAGGTGCTGCGGGTGCGATGAGAGAGTCGCGACCCAAGCGGGCTGGCCGCCTCGGCGGACATTCCGGCCTGCGCTGCCAGGCGTGGGACAGGCCCGCGCCTTACTGCCTGCTGCCGATGGCAAGGCAAGGCTAGTAACGGTATATGGTCATGTGACCAAGTGTGGTCAGAGGTTCTTGGCGAGACATAGAAAAGCCAGGCGCGTTCTTCAGTGCTTCCGGCCCATCCAGAGGCCAGTTCACTGCGCTTCTTGCCGCGCTGGTCCTTAACCTGCTGCTCTAGAAGTGGTGGCCTCAAACGAAAATGAGGTCAAGAGGCAGGAGTGTGCGCTTGGCTTGCTTGGCCGTGCCTTCAAGGCAGGCGCGACGTCTTCCGGTCCCCAGACTCGGCCTGACCCTCGACCAGACGGCTTGGTGAAGCGCCCATGAATCTGTTGATCCAACCCGAAGACGGAATAGGGCCGCTGCTTTCGGGAATCAGAAGCGCCAAGAAGAGCATCGAGATCGCCATCTTCCGTTTCGACCGGGCCGAGATTGAGGCGGGGCTAAAGGCGGCGGTCGCCCGCGGCGTATCGGTGAGCGCGTTGATTGCTTACACTAATCGAGGCGGCGAGATAAACCTGCGCAAGCTCGAGATGCGTCTGCTGGAAGTGGGCGTCGCCGTTTAGCGAACCGCCAGCGATCTGGTGCGCTACCACGATAAGCTGATGATTATCGATCGCCGGTTGCTCTACGTGCTGTCCTTCAACTTCACGCACCTTGATATCGACCACAGTCGCGGGTTCGGCATTGTCACCAGCAAAGTGAAGTTCGTCCACGAAGCGGTGAAGTTATTCGAGGCGGACACCGCTCGACAACCCTATACGCCCACACTGGATAGCTTCGTGGTCAGCCCCGGCAACGCCCGCAACGTGCTGGCCGCGTTCATCCACAAGGCCCAGAAGCAGTTACTCATTTACGACCCTCTGATCGCCGACGCGGAAATACTGCGCGTTCTGGGCGAGCGGATGAAGGCGGGAGTGGAGATAAGAATCATCGGTCAGGTAAACAACCGAAACCCCGGTTTGGAAGTCCGGAATCTCTCCGGCCTGCGCTTGCACACGCGCACGATCATCCGCGACCGCCGGCAGGCGTTTGTGGGCAGCCAGAGCCTGCGCAGGGCGGAACTGGATTCGCGGCGCGAAGTCGGCCTGATTGTTCATGAAGCGAACGCGGTGAGCGGTTTGATCCGGACTTTTGAAGCGGACTGGGAGAGGAAGCAGACCGAGGAGCAACAGCGCTCTCAAGCCAAGCCAAGGGTCTCCAAGAGGGCCGTGAAAGCGCTGGTGAAGGAGTTGTCGCCGCTGAGTCCCATGGTGGAGGAGGCGGTCAAACAGGTGACGTCGGATACGCAGAGCGCGAGTCTGAATCTGAAAGAGATGAAAGAGACGGTGAAGGAAGCGGTGCAGGAAGCGGTTCGGGAGCGGGTCAAGGAAATGGTGAAAGAATCGATGGAGGCGTCCTAGCCCGTGCGAAGCATCCATTTCCCCCGCGCGCGCGGCGCAGATTACGGCGGACGCGCTGGCGAGGGCTCGCCCATCGCCGTGCGCGGTTGTGCAAGTTTCGCTTTCCGTTCGGGAGGGTCCATGAAGCGCCGAAATCGGGTCACGCGCTTGATCGGGTGGCTTTCGGTATTTGCGGTTGTGACGCCCGGCTTTGCGGGCCAGCCGCGAGTGCCGCAGGCGAGCGGGGAGGATGCGCGCGTCTTCAAGATCTTTACCGCCCGCGTCCAGGAATACGTCAAGCTGCAGAAGAACGTGGAAGCTTCGCTGCCGGCCTTGAAGCCAACCAATGATGCGGCGCGGATTGCCGAGCACGAGCACGCGCTGGCCCGTAAGATTGTCCAGGCGCGCAGCGGCGCGGGTCAGGGCGACATCTTCACCGACGAGGTGACTCGCCAGTTCCGCAGAATCATTCGCGGCGAATTTCAGGGCCCCAACGCCTTGCAGGCGCGCAGGACGATCCGCCCGGACAACCCGTCCAAGGCCGTTGTTCGCCTGCATGTGAACGACGTCTACCCGGAAAACATCCCGTTGACAACCACGCCGCCGACTTTGTTGAGCAAGCTGCCTGAACTGCCCAAGGAACTGGCGTATCGGATCGTCGGGCGCGACCTGACGCTGAAGGACACGAAAGCCGGCTTGATTGTGGATCTCATCCCGAACGCCATCCCGTGAGGCTCTCTCTATTATGCCTGCTAAGCGCCGCGCCGCCTTCTTCTCCTTAGTTGCTCTCGCCGCATTAGGCCTGTCGCTCTACGCCCCGGAGCTGCCCTCGCCGCTGTCTGCTTTGGAGTTGACCCTGCCGCTGAAGGCGAACTCGGTGCGCTTCGCGGTCATCGGCGACATGGGGACGGGGGAGAAGCCGCAATACGAGCTGGCCGGGAAGATGGTTGAGTATCGTCAGAAATTCCCCTTTGAGTTCGTGATTACGGTGGGCGACAACATCTACGACGGGGACGCTCCGGCCGACTACGAAAGCAAGTTCGAGCGCCCCTACAAGCTCCTACTCGATGCGGGCGTAAAATTCTACGCGACGCTCGGCAACCACGACAAACCCAACCAGCGGTTCTATAAGCCCTTCAACATGAACGGGCAGCAGTATTACACGCACAAGAACGGCAACGTCCGCTTCTTCGCTCTGGACACCAACTACATGAACCCGCAGCAGCTCGCGTGGCTGGAGAAGGAGCTACAGAACGCAGGGTCGGATTGGGCCATCTGCTATTTCCATCACGCACTCTATTCGTCGGCGAGTTTCCATGGCTCGGCGACCGAGCTCCGCGGTGTGCTGGAACCCCTCTTCGTTAAGTACGGGGTGCAGGTGGTCTTCGCAGGGCACGATCACGTTTATGAGCGCGTGAAGCCGCAAAAAGGCATCCAGTATTTCACCGAGGGCGCTTCGGGCTCGCTGCGGGCGGGCAACCTGAAGAAGTCGGCCCTGACCGCGGTCGGCTACGACCGGGACCGTTCCTTCATGCTCGTCGAAATCTCCGGCGACGAGCTTTACTTCCAGACCATCTCTCGTACAGGGCAGACGGTTGATTCGGGGGTGATCCAGCGCGTGACAGCAACCAGCGGCGTGTCATCCGGGCCGGCTGAGCAGGTTGGGCCTGGCGCTGGATACGAATAGGTGGTGGTCTACCAGAAGCGCGGCGAGTCCGGCATTCTCGAACCGCCGGCGGGTGATCCTGGCCAATCTCCCCGACCTCGATTACACTGGACCCCGCGCCTGCTGAGTATCGAAATGGCGCGCGTCCGCAGAATCCGCCGGCCGGCTTTAGCCGGCGCGCGACTTCAGCCGCGCACTTCCCCGTTGCGCACTTCCCCGTTGCGCACTTCCCTGTTGCGCACTTCCCTGTTACGCTCTTTCCTGTTGCGTACCCCTGCCGCGACCTCGGCCAAAGGGCTGTTGCAGCGATTGCCGGACCGTGCGCACCACATTGTGGCGCCACGGTCCGGCAATCGCTCCCGGTGATGCAACCAGTAAATGGGGAATGAGTACTCCGTCCCCGGTTTTTACGGAACCCGCGTGACTACCAGGCGCACGGTGATGATCGCCTTGGCACTGACGCCATTCGAGTTAGTCACGGTCACTTCGAACGGGTAGTCGCCGTAAAGCTGACCCAATTGCACGATCGGCGTCGCCGTGGTCGAACCGGAGATCGCGGCCATCGTGTTGAGCGAGCGCCAGGAGTAAGTCAGCGGGAGGCCGTCCGGGTCGGTGGCGACCGCCGCGAGCGTGAGTTGGCGCACCACTGTCTCGATGTACGGGCCGCCAGTGATAACCACCGTCGGAACCTTGACGGTGGGGGGAACAACAACTACCGGTGGGGTGGCGGCGATCTTCACCGTGATCTGGCAGGTGGCCTGCGAGCGGTAGCCCTTTACGATCACGTCGTAGGTCGTCTCTACCAGCGG
>JAUYBU010000398.1 GCA_030693045.1 Bryobacterales bacterium
GGTGCGGCCTTGACAGGACCCGGCCGCGATGCGATGAGACGCTCTCCTGACAAGAGGGAATGGCGGGATTTGCTCTGGCACGCGCGCGCAACCGGAACTTTCTACTTTGCTGCAACCGGAACTTTCTATTTTGCTCCGACAGCGCGCCATGTCTCTCTTGCCTGCGAGACGCCAATGTGATAGGTTACGCCCAAGGGTTTGGTTGAGGATCGGCGCCCCTCACGTGAGTGGGAGCTAAAACCGTATCCAACCGATCCGCTCGACCGCGGCGAGGGTCGTGATTTGGAAAGAAGGAGTCCATGAAACAATTTTGGCGAGTCGCATTGTGCTTGGTCGTTTTTGTGATGTCCGCCCTGGGACAGGCCGCCCGGACGGGGACGCTGGTCGGAACCGTGACCGATCCCGCGGGAGCGCTGGTTCCCGGCGCCAGGGTGACGGTCACCAACGTCGAGACCGCATTTGTCTCCAACGCCGTGACCAATGAAGAGGGCGCTTACTACGTTCCGTTCCTCAACGTCGGAATGTACGAGCTGAGAGTGGAAGCCGCGGGGTTCAAGGCTTTTGTCCAGAAGGGCCTTCAACTCCGCGCCGCGGAAGTGCCGCGCATCGACGTGAAGCTCGAAGTCGGCGCAACCAGCGAGTCCGTCCAGGTTACCGGCGCGGTGCCGTTGCTGGAGACCGAAACCTCACAGGTGAGCCAGACCGTCGAGTTCCAGGCCATCCAGCGGCTTCCCATTATGCAGATGAAGGCCCAGCGCATCCTCTACTATGTCGAGGGCCTGCAAATCCGAGGCGCCGACGCCAGCGTGGTGGGTCAGGCCTCCAGCGCGATCGGATTCACCCTGGACGGCGTCAGCGCCAAGACTTCCGTCCGCGACGCGATCGGCGACACCAACACCAGCGTCCAGCCGGCCCTGGACGCGCTGGCCGAAGCCAAGGTTTACACCACCGGGGCCCCGGCCGAACTCGGTCACGCTTCCGGGGGCATCCTGGCGTTCACCTACAAGAGCGGAACCAACGATCTGCACGGCTCGATGGAAGACCGCTGGACCAACAAAGACATGACCCACCGCGGCTACCTCGAGCAAGGCACCCGCAAGAACCCGATCACCTTCCACCAAGGGGTAGCAACGATCTCCGGCCCGCTGGTTCTGCCCAAGATCTACAACGGCCGGAACAAGACGTTCTTCCTGTTCGCCTACGGCCGGCACCACGAGAAGACCGACGAGCCACAGGTGGCAACCGTGCCGGATCCGGGAATGCTGAGCGGAGACTTCAGCTTCCAGCAGGCCGCCGGCGGCGGCTATCCGATTTACGACCCCAAGTCGATTCGTCAGTCCGGCGCCACCTGGACCGCGGATCTGTTCCCGAACATGCGCGTTCCCATCAGCCGGTTCGATCCCGTGGTCGTGAAATTCCTGGATCTGAAGCCTTGGGCGGAAGCAAATAATGCGGTGGGAACCACCTATACCCGCACGGGCCCCGTCAATAACTTCCTCGGCACGACGATCTATCGTTCTTATCGCAGCCGGTACGATACCAAGTTCGACCACCAGATCAGCCCGAAGAACAAGTTCTTTGTTCGTAACTCCTGGAACCGGCACCGCCAGTTGGGCCGCATCAACGTCTACGTCAACAATCGCGTGCTGGACAGCGCCGCCAACGGCTTCGGGCGGCCGAATCCGATCGACCAGCGGAACTGGGCCTTTGCCGACTACCATACCTTCGGACCGACGCTGCTGAACGAACTGCGGCTGGGCTACGGGGTGCGCGTCAGCACCATTTCCCCGCCTTCGGTTGGCGGGGACTGGGCCCAGAAGCTGGGGATCCCCAACGTAGGCGGAGAGAACTTTCCAAGCTTCGGGCAGTACGGCATCGGCCCCGGGGCCTATTCGAAGGACGTCAACGAGGATGTGACCTTCCAGAACAACGTGACCAAGGTGATGAGCCGGCACACCATCAAGTTCGGCTATGAGCTGATCCGAACCCGCGAAAATCACGTCGATCAGGTATTGCCATCCGGCAACTACAGCTTCACCACGGGCGGCAGCGGGCTGCCCTTCACTCCCAATACGGGCAACTCATTCGCCTCGTTTGTGCTGGGCTCGGTCAGTTCGGCCACTTACACTCAGCAGTTATGGAATCGGCTGCCCCGCTGGTGGAGCCATTCGGGTTACATCCAGACCGATTGGAAGGCCAGGCCCAACCTGACGTTCAACCTGGGAGTACGCTACAGCCTTGAGACTCCGTTCAAAGACAAGTGGAGCCATCAGTCGCAATTCAGTCCCAGCGTGGCGGATCCGCTGATCGGTAAGATGGGCGCTATCACTCATCCCCAGGGTGCGCTCTACCGCACTGACAAGAATAACTTCCAGCCTCGTGTCGGGCTGGCCTGGACCTTCAATCCGAAGATGGTGTTCCGCGGCTCGTTTGGCGTGCTCACGCAGGACCTGATGCCCACCGCCGGCTTCCAGGAATACGCCTCCACCGCCGTCGTGCAACAGGTGACGGGCGATCCCCGGCCCGCGTTCTACCTCTCGCAAGGGCCTCCCAGCCGCAACTTCGTTCTCAACCCCGACGGAACCTCTCAGTTCCTCGGCACCAACTACAGCGGCCGTGGCGCCACCTTCATCGATCCCGACCTGCGGATGCCGTACATCATGAATTGGTCCGCCAGCGTTCAGACTCAGTTGGGTCCGACCTGGCTTGGCGAACTCCTGTACCAGGGCTCGTCGGGCGTGCGCCTGACGGGAAGCCCGAATATCAATCAGTTGGCTAAGTCGTACTACGATTCGACTGACCTGACGCTGCTCAACGCCGTGTATTCGGCTACTCAGAACTACAGGCCCTATACTCAGTTCGGTGGCATCTCCCTGGTGACCAATGCCGGACATAACACCTACCACGGGTTCACCACGCGGGTTGAGAAACGATACGGGCCGGACGGACTTACCCTGAACGCCCACTACACCTGGAGCAAGAACCTTTCGGGCGGGGCGGGCGACGGCTGGCAGTATTACAACTGGAGCCTCACCAAAGCTCCCACCAGTTTCGACACCCGGCACCGGATCATCGTGCAAGGAGTGTACGACCTGCCGGTGGGCAAGGGCCGAAAACTCTTGAGCAGTGGCGGCCCGCTAAGCCACATCGTGGGCGGTTGGAACGTGGCCGTGATCGAGACCCTTCAATCCGGGCCGGCGGTCACGTTCGGTTTCGCCGGTAGTCCCAACAGGTACCTGCCTGGTCCCTCGCGACCCAATCAGCTTGTGCCCAACGATCAGGTCAAGGTGCCGGACTGGAGCATGGGACCCAACCGCTTCCCGCAGAACGCGCAGGACCCGCTCTACAAGATCGGCTCCTTCGCCTATCCGGCTCAGTTCACCTATGGCTCACTCGGAGGCGGCACAACGCGCGGGCGTTGGCTGCTGTGGCCGCAGTACTCTTTGTCGAAGAACTGGGCGATTGAGCGGTTCCGGTTCACCCTGCGCGTGGACGCGAACTCGCTCCCGACGCGGCTGATGGCCACCACGCCGGATACGACCGTGAACCTCAGCAGTTCGGCGACCTTCGGGAAGTTCGGTCCGCAGACCAGCTCCAGCTACTCCACTATGGGAGGGCTTAACGGCCAGATCATTATCAGCGGCCGCTTCGAATTCTGAGTGACCGGCCGCGGGCTGGCGGAATTGCGACAGAGAGGAACCACTAACTCCACCCATGTTTATAGGCCACTTTGCCGTGGGGTTCGCCGCCAAGCGGGCGGCGCCCAGGACGTCACTGGCGATCCTGCTGGGCTCGGCGTCCCTGATCGACCTTCTGTTCCCCCTCTTCTTGCTGCTGGGCTGGGAGCGGGTCTGGTTCGAATCCGGATCCAATCCTTTCACCCGAGCGAGTTTCTTCTACCCGTTCTCGCACAGCTTGGCGGCTACGGTTGTCTGGGCGATCACGGCTGCCTCGATCTACTGGGCAGTTACTCGGTACCGGGCTGGCGCGGTTGTGGCGGGACTTGCGGTCCTGAGTCACTGGGTGCTGGATGCCATCAGTCACAAGCCGGACATGCCGCTGTATCCAGGCGCGTCGCCCCTGGTGGGCCTCGGCTTGTGGTATTCGGTGACGGGCACCGTGATCGTCGAGGGATTGATGTTCGCGGCGGGAGTCTGGATCTACGCCGCCATCACGCGCCCCCGGAACCGCAAGGGCGCTTACGGCCTCTGGTCGTTCGTCGCGCTGATGGTCCTTTTGTACGTGGCCAATATCTTAGGCCCGCCGCCGCCGGACTCGTCGGCGGTGGGATGGGTCGGCCTCGCGTTTGGCTTGCTCCTCCCCTATGTCGCCTGGTTCGACCGGAATCGCGAGGTCACCTTGCGCGGTCCGGATCCTATAAAGTAGTCAGGCCGCTCGGCGGCGCCAGGAGGCGCGCGGCGTTCTCGTCGGCGTATGCGGCGACGATCTCGCCAAAGTAGACGCGGTGAAAATCTCCCCGCGGATAGAACTGGTCGACGATGGCCTGTGTGATGGCCGCGGGCACAAGGTCGTTGCGGTGCACCGCGCGGCACTCGTAATGGACGACGCACTGCTCGATGATGGGCGCCCGCACGTGGCGCGACGGCGCGGCCTTCAGACCGCTGTCGGCGAACTTGTCGCGGTCGCGGCCCGAGACTTTGCCGCAATACGCCACCGCCTCCGCCAACTCGCGCGGCGGCACGTTAACGGTGAAGTCCGGGATCTCCTCCAAACGTGAATAGCTGTGCCGCGACGGCCGTACCAACACTATCATGATGGGCCGCGCCCAGATGGAGCCGATAGTGGCCCAGCCAATAGTCATGACGTTCGGCTTACCGGAGGCATCGGCCGTTGCCAGCAGCAGGCCATCCTCGTGCAGCCGGCGCATCACGTCGGGAAAGTAGTCGGTGTAGCGAATGGTGAGTTTCGGCATGGAGTGCAGTCTCCGGCTGAAGAAAAGCCTACCACGACTCGCCTCCCACCGTGCTGCCACCCCGCGGAATCCCGGCGCGGCGCGACCCTGAAGACCGGGCACAAGACGCCGCGGCGGATCGAAGCGCTGGTATAACATTGTAAAAAAGTAATACTTGATGGCCAGTGGTATACTATTGTCGGGAGGTACCCATATGAACCTTATGCACACCCGGGCGACAGTCAAGGGACAGGTTCTCATCCCGGTGGCACTTCGCCGCAAGTACGGCATCACGAAGGGCACCCGGATATCCATAACTGAAGAGAAGGGCCGCATTGTTCTTCAACCGATTACGCGGGACTTCATCCACAGTCTGATGGGAAGCCTGAAAGGCACCGGCGCGCTTGAAGAACTGATGGCGGACCGCCGGCGCGAAAGGGATCTCTGAGTGTCGCCTCCGTTGTTGGTGCTCGATAGCTGGGCCGTGGTGGCTCTGTTGGAGCAACAAACTGCGGCAGCCACGGTGGCAGAACTATTCGCGGACGCACACGCGAACCGCCGTGTTCTATGGATGACGACAGTCAACCTCGGCGAAGTCTGGTACATCCTGGCCCGCAGGAAGTCCGAGGAAGTCGCTGATCGAGAGCTAGCCAAGTTGATTGAAATCGGCATTCGCGTCGCCGACGTGGATTGGGAATTGACGCGGCGGGCCGTGCGCCTGAAGACGAAATACCGTCTCGCTTACGCCGATTGCTTCGCCGCCGCGCTGGCTCAGCAACTGCGGTGCAAGGTGGTCACGGGCGATCCGGAGTTCCGGCAGTTGGAAAAGGAAGTGAAGGTTCAGTGGCTCTGAGCCTTCAGCTCAGAAAGTAGGTGCGGTAGAGCGTGTCGCGCTGCTTGGGGACGAAGCCGGCGTCGCGGATGATGCGCCGCAGTTCTTCCTCCGAGGCCCGGTGGTGCACGCCGGCGGCCGACACCACGTTCTCTTCGATCATGATGCTGCCCACATCGTTGGCGCCGAAGCGCAGGGCAAGTTGGCAGGTCTTCAACCCCTGCGTCACCCAGGAGGCCTGAAGGTTCACGATTTCCTCCAGATACAGCCGCGAAATCGCCAGCGTCTTCAGGTATTCCACCGCCGTCGCCTCTTCGCGGACCAGGCGGCCGAGCGCCGTATTCTCGCGCTGGAAGGTCCACGGGATGAAGGCCGTGAACCCGCCGGTCTCTTCCTGAAGCCGGCGGACCGCTTCCAGGTGATTCATCCGCTGCTGGATGGTTTCGCCGCAGCCGAACATCATGGTCGCCGTGGTTCGCATGCCCAGTGCGTGAGCGACGCGATGCACTTCAATCCACTCGGCGGCCGTGCATTTCAGCCGGCTGATGCGACGCCGCACGTCGTCGTCCAGGATCTCGGCGCCGCCGCCCGGAATGGAATCCAGGCCCGCGTCGCGCAACCGCGCGATAGTGTCGCGCAGGCTCACGCCGCTCACTTCGGCGATGTTCAGGATCTCGGGCGACGAGAAGCAGTGCAGCCAGATCCGCGGAAAGCGTTCCTTGATCGACCGCAGAAGATCCTCGTACCACTCGATCTTCAATTCCGGGTGCAAACCGCCCTGCATGAGCACGCCCGTGCCGCCCAGTTCGATGGTTTCCCGGATCTTCCGGAAGATGACTTCCTTCTCCAGAACGTAGCCTTCCTCGTGGCCCAGCGGGCGGTAGAAGGCGCAGAAGGTGCAGTACTCCGAGCAGAAATTCGTGTAGTTGATGTTGCGGTCGATGATGTAGGTGACCACGCCTTCCGGATGCAGCCGGCGTCTAACGGCGTCCGCCGCCATGCCGATGCCGATCAGATCCGGGTCGGCGAACAGATCCAGCGCTTGTTCCCTGGTCATCATGCGGACCTCGCTCCGGACGTCTCAAGCATTCCATATTCGCGCGCATAGCCGAGGAAACGATCGAGACCTTTCCGTTCGCCGTCGCCGAACTCCAGCACGACGTTGCGGGCGAAGTACTCACGAACCAGCGATTCCTCAAAGCCGCGGCTGGCGGCCTCGCTCGAGATGATCTGGTCCAGGCGCTCCATGCCGAAGCGAAGCGAGTCCAGGAAGGCTTCGGCGAGTTCCGGCGAAGCATAGCCCGGGCGGGCGGCCCAAACGGCGAAAACCATCGGCAGGCCGGTCATTTCCCACCACTCGGCGCCGAGGTCGAGCGTGCGGTGCGGCAAGGCGCCGGGGTCGATGCGGAGCGCCGAGTCGCCGATCAGCAGGGCGGCGTCGGCCCGGGCCAGCATTTGGTCGAGATCCGGGGAGTGGCTCAGGAACTCCGGTTCGACGCCGTAGCGGCGCGCCAGGATGATGCGAGCCAGCGCGACCGAGGTCCGGGAACTGGAATCCGTCGCCAGCGTGCGGATCATCCCGGGCGGGAGCTTCGAAACCAGCAGAATGCTGCGGACGGCGCCGCGCGAGGCAATTCCACAGCCCGGCAGAGGGTCCAGGCCAAGCCGCGCGGCTTCTATCGCCGGCACGATCCCGACATCGGCCGTCCCGGCGGCTAGGCGGTCGGCGCATTCCGACGGCACACAGAAGCTCAGATCGAACTGGTCGCGCTGGCGGCCGTGGAGCAGGCCCCAGACCAGGGGAACCGTGTTCAGAAAGCTCACCGCGCACACACGCAGCGGCGGAATGAGAGGCGTCAGGGTGCTCAACGCCCAGTGTAACCCGGAAACGTAGGTGCAGACCGGATCCACCTACACCCCACCCCTACCACACCCGCCGGGAAGCAGACTTCTTCCCTCAATGCCATCCGCCACGGCCTTCTCGCCAAGTGCGTCGTCCTGTCCAACGAGTCCCGCGAGAACGGCGACAATTAGAATTCGAGCCGGCGGCCCCGCCGAACGGCTTGCCGCCGTCGCCCTCCTCCGCCAAAACCTCTATCCTTGTGATATTCATCCGCGAGGGTCTTGACAATACCTGAAGTCGAACGTATGATTGAATGGTACGAGTGATTCAGGCAAACGTATGAACCAAGTTGACACGAAGACTAGAATCCTTGATGCCGCCGAGCGGTTGTTCGCCGAAAACGGCATTGCAGCCACCTCGCTGCGGGCAATCACGGCGGCGGCGGGAGCGAACCTGGCAGCCGTCAACTACCATTTCCAGTCCAAAGAGGCCCTGATCCATGCGTGCTACTCGCGGCGTCTGGGACCGGCGAACCAGGAACGTCTGGAGATGCTCGACGTCTGCCAGGCGCGAGCGGGCGACGGTGCGCCGGCGCTCGACGAAATCATGGACGCCTTCGTCGCGCCGGTCCTGCTCGGATTTATGGGGACTCCGTTCACGGCGCTGATGGGGCGGATGTATGCGGAGCCCGGGGACTTCGCGCGGCGAGTTGTCGGCGTGCACATAGGTGAGATCGCCCGGCGGTTCAGCGCGGCGCTCCGGCGCGCGCTGCCTGGATTGACGGAAGAGGATTTGTTCTGGAGAATGCATTTCTCGGTCGGCGCCCTGGCGCACACGCTGGCCGGGGGAAAGCTGCTGGAAATCTTGTCGCAAGGCAGGTGTACGATGGGCGACGTCCAGGCGATCCGAAAACGGATGGTGGCGTTTTTGTGCGCTGGACTGCGGGCTCAGGCATCGGAGAACTTATGAGACCGGTATTACTTGTGTTCGTCGCGGCCGGCTTAGCGGTGGCCCAGCCGGCCGTGATGCGGCTGGGGTTGAAGGAAGCCGTCGATCTGGCGCTGGCGCCGGACGGCAACGCGCGCGCCCGCATCGCGGCCGAGATGGTGCGGCAGGCCCAGGCGCGCTCGGCGCAGGCCCGGGCAGCGCTGCTGCCGAATGTCGATGCCTCGATGGTCACGCAGAATCAAACTCGCAACCTGGCGGCCTTCGGCATCCAGATCCAATTGCCCATCCCGGGTTTTCATTTTCCCGAGCTGGTCGGCCCGTTCAGCACCCTGGACCTGCGCGCCTCGGCCACTCAGAGCGTTTTCGACATCAGCGCCATTCGCCGGTATCAGGCCTCGCGCGCCGGCCTGACCGCGGCCAGGGCGGAAAGTGACGCCGCGCGCAACCAGGTGACCGACGCCGTGGCGCGCGCCTACCTGGCGGCGCTGCGGGCGCGCGCGGCGCTGGAATCGGTGAAGGCCAATCTCACCGTGGCGGAGTCGCTGCTCAAGCTGGTGCGGTCGCAAAAGGCCGCGGGTACGGGCACCGGCATCGAGGTGACGCGCGCCGAGGTGCAGTTGGCCAACGAACGGCAACGGTTGCTGGTGACGGAAAATGAGGTCGCGCGCGCGGACCTGCAACTGCTGAGGCTGATCGGGTTGAACCTGGGCACGAAGATCGCGCTGACCGACACGCTGGGCTACGCGCCGATGGATCCGATTACCATCGACGCCGCCCGGGAACTGGCCCGCCGGTCGCGTCCGGAGCTGAAGGCGCAGCAGGGGCGCGAAGAGTCGGCGCGGCTGAGCTATAGCGCGGCCAGGCTCGAACGCGTCCCGACGCTGGCGGCCTTCGGCGATTACGGGACCATCGGCGGCGGAATCGACCGCCTGCTGCCGACGCGCAGCTATGGCCTGGCGTTGCGCGTCCCGCTGTACGACGGCGGGCGGCGCGATGCGCGGCGCGCCGAGGCGGCCAGCACTTTGCGCCAGGAGCAGATCCGCACGAAGGATATGGAAGCGCAGGTCGAACTCGAAGCCCGCCTGGCGCTGGAGGCCATAGAATCGGCCGGCGGCCAGGTGCAGACCGCGGCCGAGGGCCTGAAGCTGGCCGAGAACGAGCTGGCGCAGGCGCGGCGGCGCTACGAGGCCGGCGTCACGACCAGCCTCGAGACCACCGACGCCCAGGCGCGGCTGGAGCGGGCGCGAGAGAACCGGATCGCGGCGCTGGTGTCCTACAACGCGGCGCAAATCGACTTGAACACGGCCCTGGGCCGGGCCCAGGAGTTCCAGGGCGGCCGGTAGCCGCCAAAGGTGAGTCGCATGAGAAAGAAAATCATCCCCGTGGTTCTGATTGTCGCGGCCGTGGTGGCGGCCGCCCTGTGGCGGTCCGGCGCTTTCCGCGGCGTTCCGACGGACCGCATCCTGCTATCCGGCAACATCGAACTCACCGAGGTCGACGTGGCCTTCAAGACGCCTGGCAAGATCGTCGATCTGCGCGCGGTGGAGGGCGACGCTGTGAAGAAGGGCCAGTTACTGGCGCGGATCGATCCGGATCAGTTGCAGAAGACGCGCGGCGCGAACGAGGCGGCGGTTACTGCCGCCAGCTCGGGACTGACGCAGCTTCGCACCGCGATCCTATACCAGAAGGAAGCCATCGGCGGCGATCTCGACTTGCGCCAGGCCGAGTTGCGGCAGGCCGAGGCGCGGCTGGGGGAGATGCTGGCCGGCAGCCGGCCGCAAGAGATCCAGCAGTCGCGCGCCATGGCCGCCGAGGCGCGCACGGCGCACGAGCAGGCGTCGCGGGATTGGGAGCGCGCGCAGACGCTGTATAAGAACGAGGACATCTCGACCGCGCAGCGCGACCAGTTTCGCGCGCGCTTCGACCAGACCGCGGCCGCGCTGCGCCAGGTGGAACAGCGGCTGGCGCTGGTGGTAGAAGGGCCGCGCAAAGAGGAAATCGAGATCGCCCGCGCGCAGGTGGATCGGGCCAAGGCGGCGCTGCGGCTTTCGCGCGCCGCGGGTCTGGACCTGCGGCGTCGCGAAGAGGAGGTCGAAGCGCGCCGCGCCGACGTCGACCGGGCGCGGGCGCAGTTGGCGGTTCTCGACTCGCAACTCGGCGACACCTCGGCCGTTTCGCCCATCGACGGCGTCGTGCTGGTGCGCTCGTCCGACCCGGGCGAAGTGGTCGCCGCCGGCGCCTCGGTGCTTAAACTCGGCGACATGGACCGGCCGTGGTTGCGCGGCTACATCAGCGAGCGCGACCTGGGGCGCGTGAAACTGGGCCAGAAAGTTCGCCTGCGGACGGACTCCTATCCGGGCAAGGACTACTGGGGCCGCGTCTCGTTCATCGCCTCCGAGGCGGAGTTCACGCCCAAGCAGATCCAGACGCCCGAAGAGCGCGTGAAGCTGGTCTATCGCATCAAGATCGACGCCGACAACCTGCACCGCGAGCTGAAATCCAACATGCCGGTGGACGCCGAGATCCTCCTCGAGAGCAGGTGACCATGATCCGCGCCGAAAATCTCACGCGCCGCTTCGGCAACCTCGCAGCGGTCGAAGGTCTGAACCTGGAGATCGCGCGCGGCGAGGTATTCGGCCTGGTCGGCCCCGACGGCGCGGGCAAGACCACCACGCTGCGCATGTTCACCGGACTGCTCGACCCGACCGAGGGCCGCGCCTGGGTGGCGGGCCACGACGTGGCGCTTGAGACGCAGGCCGTGAAAGATCGCATGGGCTACATGGCGCAGCGCTTCGGCCTGTATGGCGACCTGACCGTGGAAGAGAACATGGTCTTCTACGCCGACCTGTTCGGCGTCACCGGCAGCGAGCGCGACCAATTGATGGCCCAGCTTCTTCGCATGACCCGCATGGAGCCGTTCCGCGGCCGGCCGGCGGCGAAACTGTCCGGCGGCATGAAGCAGAAATTGGCGCTCATGTGTACGCTGCTCCATCATCCGGAGGTTCTGTTTCTCGACGAGCCGACCAACGGCGTGGACCCGGTTTCGCGCCGCGACTTCTGGGTGATTCTCCACGATCTGGTCGCGCGCGGTCTCACCGTTTTCATCACCACCGCGTATCTGGACGAGGCCGAGCGCTGCGACCGGGTGGGATTGATGCACCGCGGACGCCTGATCCGCTGCGACACGCCGGCCGCGCTCAAGCAGTTGGCCGGCGGAGATTCGCCCACGCTCGAAGAAGCGTTTATCGCCGAGATTCGCAAACAGGAGGCCGCCGCGCGTGTCTGAGCCAACTGTCGTTACCGACGGCCTGGTGAAGCGCTTCGGAGATTTCGTGGCGGTGGACCACGTGTCGCTCAAGGTCGCCGGCGGCGAGATCTTCGGTTTTCTGGGACCCAACGGGGCCGGGAAGTCCACCACCATCCGAATCCTTTGCGGACTGCTGGCGCCCACCGGGGGGCGCGCTACGGTCAGCGGCTTTGATGTCGCGCGCGATCCGGAATCGGTGAAGAAGAACATCGGCTACATGTCGCAGAAGTTCTCGCTTTACGACGATCTGACGGTGGAGGAGAACATCGAGTTCTTCAGCGGCGTCTACGGCGTTCCTCGCGAGCGCCGCGCCGAGCGCCGCGACTACGCGCTGCGCATGGCGGGTCTGGAAGAGAAGCGCGAGAGCATGACGCGCCTGCTGGCCGGCGGCTGGAAACAGCGGCTGGCGCTGGGTTGCGCGATCCTTCACGAACCGCCGATCCTGTTTCTGGACGAGCCGACTTCGGGCGTCGACCCCATCGCGCGGCGCATGTTCTGGGACCTGATCTACCAGCTTTCCGCCCAGGGCCACACCGTCTTCGTGAGCACCCACTACATGGACGAGGCCGAGTACTGCCATCGGCTGGCGCTAATGTACCGCGGCAAAGTGGTTGCCCTCGGTTCGCCCGCCGAACTCAAACAGTCCGCCGGCCTGGCGACGATGGAGGAAGTTTTCGTGTCGGTCATCGAGCGGGAGGAGGCGCGGCAATGATCAGCTTCCGCCGCACGCGCGCCGTCGCCCGCAAGGAGTTTCTGCACATTCTCCGCGACCGGCGCAGCCTGATCGCCGCGCTGGCGATGCCGCTGCTGCTGCTGATGCTGTTCGGCTACGCGCTGACGCTCGACGTCGACCGCATTCCGACCTACGTCTACGATCAGGATGGCAGTCCCGAAAGCCGCGACTTGATCGAGCGGTTCCGCGGCTCGCACTACTTCGACGTCCGCGCCCTGGCCGGCAGCCGCGCGGTAATCGAGCGGGCCATCGACCGTAACGAGGTTTTGCTGGGCGTGGTCATCGCACCCGATTTCGGCAAACACCTGGCGGCCGGGCAGGAAGCCGGCGTCCAGTTGCTGGTCGACGGCAGCGACTCGAACACGGCGTCGATCGCGCTCAACTACGCCGAAGCGCTGGCGCTGGCCTACTCGGGAGAACTGCGCTCGAGGGCCATGAACCGGCGCGGCGGCGGCGAACTCAAGGCCCCCGTCGAGCCGCGCGTCCGGGTCTGGTACAACAGCGAGCTCAAATCGCGCAACTTCATCGTGCCCGGGCTGATCGCCGTGATCCTCATGATCATCGCGGCGTTGCTGACGTCGCTGACCATCGCGCGGGAATGGGAATCGGGCACCATGGAGCAGCTTCTTTCGACGCCCGTGCGCCCGGTCGAGCTGCTCTTCGGCAAGCTCTCGGCCCACTTCGCGCTGGGCATGCTGGACATGGCGATCGCGCTCGGCGCGGGCATCGGGATCTTCGACGTTCCGATGCGCGGCAATGTGCTCATGCTATTTGCCGCCAGCGCCATCTTCCTGTTCGGCGGGCTGTGCTGGGGTGTTTTCCTGTCCGCCGTGGCGCGCACGCAATTGCTGGCTTACCAGGCGGCGGTCATCACTACCTTCCTCCCCGCCTTTCTGCTGTCGGGCTTTGTATTCGCCATCGAAAACATGCCCTGGGTGGTGCAACTGGTGACCTACATCGTGCCGGCGCGATACTTTGTGACCATTCTGAAAGGCATCTTCCTCAAGGGCGTGGGGCTGCACGTTCTCTGGCCGGAGATGTTGTTCCTGGTGGCGTATGCCGTGGTGTTGTTTGTGATCGCCGCGAAAAAATTGCGGCAGAAGGTGGCGTAGGCGATGTGGGAGAGAATCTGGGAGATCGTGCGGAAGGAGTTGCGGCAGACTCTGCGCGAGCCGCGCATGCGCGCGCTGCTGATCGGGCCGCCGCTCATTCAGTTGATCGTTTTCGGCTTCGCCGTGAACCTGGACGTCGAAAACAGCGCCATCGCCTGGATGGACCAGGACGCGACCCCGGCCAGCCGCGAGCTGCGGTCGCGCTTCACCGCCTCGCGTTATTTCCAGGTGGTCAAGGAGCCGGCCAGCGACCTGGAAACGCAGGAGGCGCTGGATCACGGGCGCGCGCAAGCCGTGGTCCGGATTCTGCCGGGCTTCGCGCGCGATATCGCCCGGGGCCGCGCGACATCCGTGCAGATCCTGATTGACGGCACCAACTCGAATACCGCTGCCATCGTCGCCGGCCAGGCCAGCGCGATCGTCAACGGTTACTCCGCCGACCTGCTGCGCGGCCGGATGCGCGAGAAACTCGTGGCCGCCACCACCGCCTCCGGCGGTCCGGTCACGTTCGCGATTCCCACCGTCAACGTGCGCAGCCGCGTCTGGTTCAACCCGGAATTGAAGAGCCGCGTCTACTTCGTTCCCGGGGTGATCGTCAACATCATCATGCTGGTGACGGTGATGCTGACGGCCATGGCCATCGTGCGCGAAAAGGAAATCGGCACCATGGAGCAGTTGATGGTGACCCCCATACGCCCGTTCGAGCTGATCATCGGCAAGACGCTGCCGTTCGCCGGCGTCGGCCTGATGAACATGCTCATGATCACCGTGGCGGCGCTCTTGGTTTTCAACGTTCCCCTCCGCGGGAGCGCACCGGCGCTGCTGGTTTCGACCATCCTGTTCCTGATGACCACGCTAGGCACCGGGCTGTTCATCTCCACGATTTCGCAGACCCAGCAGCAGGCCATGATGTCGTCGTTCTTCTTCTTCCAGCCGGCCTTCATGCTGAACGGCTTCGCGTTTCCCATCCGCAACATGCCCGAGCCGGTGCAATGGCTGACCTGCTTGAACCCGGCGCGCTACTTCATGGACATCGTGCGCGGTGTCTTTTTGAAGGGGACCGGTTTCACGATCCTGTGGCCGCAGATGTTGGCGCTGGCGGCCCTCGGCGTGACCATCCTGCTGCTGGCCGCGCTGCGCTTCCACAAGCGCCTGGATTGAGGCGGGACGCTACCGCCGGCGTGTGGTTCCGGCCGCGGGGTCGCCTTCGGCCGGCTGGAAGGCGGTTTTGACGGTGTAGCGCCCGCTGGCCGGACGGGCGGAGGTGACGAAGATCACGAAACTTCCGGGCGTCACGCCCACGCTGAGGCGGGCGATGGCGTCCTCACCCGCGATGGCCGCTTCGGCCACCGGCTGGCCCTCGGCGTCGCGCAAGGAAACCACGGGAACGAACTCCGCCGAGGACAGCTCGATCCGGAGCGTGCCGGCGGCGGTGACGGCGACCTGGTAGCGGTGAACGAACGCATCCGACGCGCTACCCGGCAGGAGGTCGCTCAGCGCGCAGTCTCCGGACGCCAGCGTCCCCTCCACCGTCTCCTCCAGCCCGATCTCCCTAACCGGGCAGGAGAGCGGCGCCACGGTTTGGAAGCTGGTCTTCAGGTTGAACGCTCCGGTGGTCAGGCCCGACGAACGCGCGACCAGGATGTACTCTCCCGGGCTTACAGTTGCGTTGAGGAGGCTTCTGCCCGACACGCCGGCGGCGGCGCTGAAGGCGACGGAGCTGAAGTTCGACCGATACAAAGCGACCTGCGGCGTGAACGCGGAAGCGCTCATCTCGGCCCCCAGCGTTCCGCGCTCCCCGACCACCACCTTGTACTGCGCCGCGTAAGAATGGTCCGTGCTGTTCGGAACGATGTCCTTACCGCGGCAGCCGCCGTGGTCGAAGGTTCCGGCCGCCGTGTCGCCCAGCCCGAGCGCGCGCGCCGCGCAGTCGGGCGCCGGCGCGTCCTGAATCCGGCTGCGGAAGGTGAACGCTCCGGCGCCGGCTGAACTGGCGTAGACAATGTACGGGGCCGGGTCCACGGTTGCAACAATGCGCGCCACCGAACCGCGTTGAGTCTTATTCGAGGCGATCATTCTCGACTCGGCGTCGTTCAGCCCGAGGGCCGGATCGAGAGTCGGGGACTCCATCTCGAGCGTCAGAACGCTTCGCCGGGGCGCGGTGATGCGATATAGGCTCACCGACGACGCGTCGGAACTGGGCGCCACCAGGTCGAGCATGAGGCAGTTCATGTCGCTGAGGGAACCCTGTGCGGTGGCGCCCGGGGCGATGTCGACAACCGGACACCCGGCTCCAACCATGGCCCGGAACAGGCTTTTCAGCGTGTAAGTGCCGGTTTGCGCTCCCGCCGAACTGGCCCAGACCGTGTACTCGCCTGGATTGAGACTGACGTTCAACTTGGCGCTGCCGCGAGTGGAACCGGACGCGGAGGCCAACTGCGAGGACCGCGAGTCGTAAACCGTGATCCGGGGCGTGAAGTCCGAGGAGGCGAGGTCCAGCGACAGCACCCCGCGCTGCGGCAGGGTGACGCGATAGCGGTCGACGTAGGCGGTGTCCGAACTGGGCCGCACCAGGTCCACCATCCGGCAGTCCGAGGCGGAAAGCGTCCCAGCCGCGGAGCCGACCAGAGCCAGATCCGCCGCCGGACAGGCCGGAGCGGATGCCGGGCGGAAGGAGACCGTCAGGTTGTACGTCCCGGTCTTCGCATCGGCCGCCGAGGCATGGATGAAATACGTGCCGGGGTTCAGGCTGATCATGAGCCGGGCGCTCTTGCCGCCGCCGCTGTTGTTGTCGCTGCCGATGAGAGAGAGGTTCTTGTCGTAAAAGGAAACGAAGGCGTCGAGATCGGCCGAGACCATTTCGACGGTGAGGGCGCCGGCCTCGGCGAGGGTGATCCGATAGGAATCCAGAAGCGCCGTGCTGGAACTCGCCGGAAAGACGTCCAACTGGCGGCAGCCGGCCGCGCCGAGGCTGGCCGATACCGTGTCGTTCAAGGCCAAGTCCCGCACCGGGCAAGACCGCGGCACAAGATCCTGGATGGCAGTCGTCAGGATGTACGACCCAGTCCGTGCATAGGACTGGGTGGTTCCGAGGCCGCGCACCTCGATAGCATAGACGCCCGGGCTGACTCCGGCCTCGATGCGCGCGCTGTTGGCGCCGCCCTTCGCCTGCCCGGTGGAAACAACCGCGCCGGCCGGGTTGAGCAGCCGCAAGGCAGCCTCGAGAGGGAACGTGGCTTTCAGTTCGAGCGTCAACAGGCCGCTCCGCTCCACTTTCAAGGTATAGTTTAACTGCGGCGAGTCGTCTACCGACGGGATGGTCCGGTCCGCCACGCGACAGCCGGTCGCGAGCAGCTCGCCGCTCGCGGCCTGGCCCGGGATCAGGGCGCGCGCCGTGCAGTCGCGCGGCGCCTCGAAGGTCGCGCCCAGGCTATACTCTCCCACGTACTCGCCGTGGGCGCGGATGTAAATGTAGTAGTTGCCCGGCTCGACACTGGCGAGGATCTTCGCTGCCGGTTGGCCGCCCCAGTGCTGTTTTGAGGCAAGCTGACGCCCCTGCCGATCGAACAGCTCGAGATAGGCCACAAACCAGGTGGAACGCGAGCTGAGGGTGAACTCCATCACTCCGCGAGTGGTCGGCGAGACCATGAAGGAATCGGTCACCGAACGGTCCGTACTGCCGGTCACGATGTCCATATAGCGACAGCCCGTCGGATTCAGGACATAGTCGAGCGGGGGGACGTTGAAGCGCAAGGTACGAACACTGCACTGTCCCTGGTTGCTGGTTTCGAAGGTGGCCGTCAACGTAAAGGCGCCCGTCCCAAACGACGACTGGGCGCGGAGATCCAGAACGTAAGCGCCCGCAGCGAGGCTCACTGTGAGCGTCAGCTTGATGCCTTCGAACTCCTGTCTCACGCCGGCGACCTCGCGGTTGGCGGAATCGTAGAGGCGGGCGGACACATAGCCCGAGTCGATGAGCGCCGACGTAACGTTCACGGTCACGGTTCCGCGTTCCTGGACGGTGATGCGGAAACGCTCGGCCCCGGCCGCGTTGGTGGAGAACATCTGTAGATCGAGTACGCGGCAGGCGGACTTGGAAAAGTCGCCACTTACGGCGCCGCCGAACTTCAGGTCGGGAATGGGACATGCCCCGAGCGGTCCTAACTTCGCGGTGAGCCGGAACGCCCCGGTTGCCGAACCCCAGGATGTTGCCGCGATAATGTAAGTCCCGGCCGAGAGGCTCACGGAGCTTCTGGCGAAGTTGATGTGCGCGTAGTCGGCCTGATACATGATCCGGTTGCCCCGCGAGCCGAGTACGAAGAATGCCGGCGAATAAGACGACGAATAGAGTTCGACCGAGAGAACGCCGGGTTGCGTCAGCGTGAAACGGTACTGGCGGATCAGGGTATCGGGACTTTCCGAGACCATGTCGCCGGTGGTGAAGCAGCCAGGCCGGGATAACTCGCCCTCCACGGTCTGCCCGGTCGCGGTGGGCTGGATGTCCACGACCGGACAGTTGGTTCCGGACTGCGCTCCGGCCACGGAGGTAAGCGCAAGAAGGAGAACGATGAGGCGGAGACGGGTCATATGCGCACGCTACGTTGGCATGAGTGTATCACAGCCGGTTTCGGCCCGCTACACCGCTGGCCTAACTGTCGCCGGCTTGGCGTTTGGCTTCGCGCGCCTGCTTCATGATGGGGCCGTAAACGTCCTTGTCGAAGGGCGGGCAGCCGGTGGGGAACTGGCCCAGCGGATGATTCTTCCCCCGCATCAAGTAAGTGCAGTAAGTGAGTGTCTTGCAGACCCGCAGTTCGTCGAGTTCGCCTTTCTCAAGCGCGTCGGCGGCATAGTCCGGGTAGGCCAGCACGCCGCGTCCCAGGCCCATGATGCGGATGTTGCCGTCGGCGACGTTGCGCGCGCCGGCGTTGATGGCATACTTCTGCAACCAGCTATAGCCGGTCCCGACCATGGGCAGATCGGGGAACGCGCGCTGCAACTCGCCCGCGATGCGGAAGTGCCGGTCCACGCCCAACAGCGGATGCTCGGGCGGTTCGTAGTTGCCCTCGTCGGGCTTTTCGAACGGCCGGCCGATGTGCGGGTTGTAGTAGGGCGAGCCGGCCGAGACGTTCAGCAATTGGATGCCCCACTGTTGGAACCACGCGACGGCTTGCTTAACCTCACTCAGGTCCTCGCGCAGTGGATCGTTCGGATCGACGCCGAAGCCCCACGGGTAAGGTATTGGATGGCCCACCGGCCTGCCGATGCCGGTTTCCGGGTCGCGCTCGTACGGGATGGAGTCGAAGCAGCCCAGGCGCATGCACAAAATCAGCCGGCCGCCAAAGCTGGCGCGGATCTTGCCGAGCACGTTGCGCATGAACCGCGTGCGGTTGGCGAGCGAGTCCCCGTAGCGCCCCTCCCGCGTCTTGGCGCCCATCAACTCGCTCAGCAGATAGCCGTGCGTGACTTTGAGGTCGATGGCCCGGAAGCCGGCTTCCAACGCCAGGCCCGCGGCCTCGACGTATTGGTCCTCCAGCCGCTCGAGTTCGTCGTCGGTGATGACGGGGTAATCCGCCGGCGTCGCGGTCTTCCGGTCGATCAACGGGTTGTGATAGGCGATGATGCGGCGCGGATGGCTGTAGCGGCCGGAGTGCGTGAGTTGCAGCGGGATGAGCAGATCGTCGGCCCCGCCCCAACGCTCCAGATGTACGGCCAGCATCCGGTCGTGGAGCCGCGCGAAGTCGGAAACGGTGTCCCTGTTGATCCACACCTGGCGCGGGTTGACCCGGCCTTCCTGGCAGATGGCGGTGGCCTCGAACCAGATCAGCTTGACGCCGCCGGCGGCGAAGCGCTCGTAGCGCCGCCAGGTCAGCTCGTCCGGACGCCCGTCGAGCGTGGCGTCGCAGCCCTCCATCGGATGTGTGGCGAGCGAATTCCCGAGGGTGAAGGAGCGCAGAGCAACCTTGCGGGCCAGCGCCTGCTTCACTTCCTCCCGGCCGGGCTCGAGCCGTACGTGCGTCGCGCCGAGCCGCTCAGCGCTTTGCCGCAGATCCTCCAGCGTCTTGTACGTGAAGTTCCGCATCTTCTTTTTCCCGCTTCGGCAGCAGCGCAATCGAGACCGCGCTCAGCAACGCCACCACGAACACAACGCCCATGGCGATGGCGTAGCTGCCGAAGTTCTCCCGCAGCAGCGAAACGAAGTACGGGAACCAGGTCTGCGCGATGGTGTTCACCGGCAGGATGATGGCCATGCAGCGGGCCAGCGAGTTGACGCCGAACTGCTCGGCGGCCATCAGCGGGATCAGCATGTAGTCGGCGCCCATGGCGAAGCCGAACAGCAGGGCGAAGATCCATGGCGTGGCGGGCGGGGTGACCGTCATCAGCAACAGCGGAATGGTCAGCGCCGACAGGAAGTAGCTTATGGTCATGACCCACTTCTTGTTGAACTTGTCGGAGAAGGCGCCGATCAACAGCCGGCCGCCGATGCTGGACGCCAGAATGATCATCGACGCCGCGCGCCAGGTGGAGTTGAGCAGCTTCTGGAGCCAGGCCAGCAACTGCTCGAGCGCCTTGCGCACGCCGTCCTGTTCGGGCTCGGCCACGCCCTGCCGCTGCGCCAGGGAGCGGAACTCCTCGGGGTTCTTGGCGGCCTTGGCCAGCTCGGCCTGACGAATGCCGGTGGAGGCGATGTAAGGGCCGAGTTGCTTCAGGTCCTCGACGGTCTTGTCGGTGGCCGGGTCGGTAAGGCCGTCCCGCGCCGCGAAGGTCCGGGCCCGCTCGGGAGTTCTTACGTTGGCGTCGAGCTGGTCCTGGAACACGAACTTCATGTGGAAGTTCACCGCGCCGATGGAGCCGATGGAACAGGCGCTGCCCGCCACCAGCAGCCAGAAGGAGTAGCGATGCACCAGATACTTGTAGCTGTGCGAGGCGACCGAAATCTCGGCCGGCGGCGTTTCGGCGCCGTCGGGATATTGCCCCTTCTCGGCCGGTTTGTCGCGCAGCACCAGGATGGCCAGCGGCCAGGCCAGCAGCAGCAGCGCGCCCATCACCATCAGGGCCTGCCCAGGGGTCAGGTTCTCGGTCAGCGGCTTCACCATGAAGGAGCCCGTGAACCCGATCAGGCCCACGCCTACGTACACCACGCCCATGGCCTTGCCGCGGTTCTTGCGAAACCACTGCGCGATGATGATCTGGTGCGGAATGGGCCCGGACAGGATGTAGCCCACGGTGTAGACGAACCACAGCCCCCAGTAAACATAGATGCTGCCGTTCATGTTGCCGAAGCCCAGGAACGCCAGGCAGGTCAACCCCGTTCCGACCAGGATCAGCTTGCGCGGGCTGAAGCGGGGGATGATGATGGGCCCGATCCACAGTGTCAGGATCGCAGCCAGAGGGAAGCCGAAGGTGATCTGGGCCTTAGACCAGCCATAGGTCTTCTCAAAATAGTCGTAGAAAAACGAAATGTTGTAATACGGCAGGCCCACCGACAGCCCGAAGGTGATGAACGCGGCTGCCGTAACCCACCAGCCGTAGAAGGACTTTTTCATTCCGTAGCGGTCTCCTTTGGGAGTGTTGACTCTTCCCTTATATCACAGCGCGCACACGGCCCTGGGTCCCCGGCTGCTAGAATGGAACGAGCAATCGATGTCTTCGCCCACCGACCCCAGCCGCTTGTCCTTGCGGGAATTCGCCGAGAAGTTCGCGGACCAGATGGTTCCGCTGACCAATACGTTCTCCTACTTCTCGCTGGCCGTGCGGCTGAGCGAGGATGATACGCGGGAGTATCTTAACGAGCCGATCGCGGCGCTGCCTCCGGGAGTGGCGGCGGCCATGCCCAAGGTGTCGATTCTGCTGGCTCCGCACCTGGAGCGGTCTAACGGCAAGGAGAAGCAGGTTCAGGATTACCTGTCGGTGGAGAAACCCGCGGAGGGCCGCTCGCGGCTGTCGAGTTCGATGGAGCTGGCCGGGGGCGCGGCGCTGCTCGCCTTTGCCCTCAAAGACCAGGATGTGGCCGACTACCACTACGCCTTCTATCGGGAGATCGCCGCGCTGCTGGCCGGCCGCTGGAATCAGGAACACCAGACCCAGTATTTCAGCCTGCTGCGCGAGGAACTGGGCGCCAACGTCCACGGCGAGGTGGATGAGGCGAGCTGGCATTTGAAGCAGGGGCTGCTGCGCCGCCAGACCAACCTGCGGCGCGAGACCAAGGCGTTCTGCGAGTACGCGCAGCAGTCGTTTGTCGACACCCTGACACTGTATCTGCACGGCATTTGCTGCGACATCGACGTCGACACCGGGCCGCGGCAGCTTCCCAGCCGCTTTCTGCGCCGGCGCCTGGTGCTGCTGGAATCGCTCTATCCGCCCCCCGAAGGATACGCGGTGTTTCCCGAAGAACTGGGCGCCGCGCCCGAACCGCGCCAGTAACGGCTGGCCGGTCCCGGCTGTCGGATCTGTCGATCTTTCGGCGGGGGCGCCAATTTATCCGCATTTTCCGTGATATCCGGCCGATAAGTCCATCATAGGAGCCACAATGAAACGGTCGGTGAAGTTCTGCGCCGCTTGGGCGGCGTTCGGGTTGTGCACGGCGGGAATGGCGCAGACAGTGCCTGCGATCACCGCGACTCCGGTGGCGCTGTCGTTCAGCTACCAGATCGGAGCGCTCACGCTGCCGGTGGCGCAGGCGCTGGCGATCAAGCGCAGCCCGGCCGGAACGGCGCTGGACTTCACGGTCTCGGTGCCGGGCACGGCGCCCTGGCTCATCGTGACCCCTTCCACGGGCAAGACCGGGACTTCGGTCAGCGTCCGGGTCAACCCGACGTCGCTGCCGGTCGGGGCTTACGCGGCGGATGTGACGATAAGTTCCGGCACCTCGGATCCGGCGGTAATCCCGGTGTCGCTGGCCATCAAGAACCCGCCTCCCAAGATGACCCTGGCGCCGACCTCGCTCCCGTTCACCTACGTGACCGACCAAAGCCTGCCGGTGGACCCGCAGACCATGACCGTGGCGACCGACGGCGAGCCCCTGTCGTTCACGTCCGCCGTAAGCGGCGGCACATGGCTTGCCGCCACGCCGGCGCTGGGCATCGCCGTGGCGGGCAGTCCGGTAACGCTTACAGTTTCGGTGACCACCACCGGGCTGCTGCCGGGTTCCTATAGCGGAAAGATTACGCTGACTTCGGCCAACGCGTCCAATAAGTCGGCTTTTGTCACCGTGTTGCTGACCGTGGCGCCGGGGGAGGCCGTGGTCACTTCCATCTGGCCGAGCGCCGCGCCGATCGGTTCCAACGATCAGACCATCACGATTCGCGGCAACCACCTCTTCAAGGCCAGCCTCGTGCAGGCCGGCACGACGACGCTGACCATCACCTGGATCTCGACGGATACGATGCTGGCGGTGATTCCCAAGGCGTCGTTGCTGTCGGCAACCGGGCTCGGCGTGAGCGTCACCAACACCGGGCAGTCGGCTTCCGTCCCGGACGTCAACAGCACCTTCACCGTGACGCCGCTAGGCCCTCTGATCCAGACCGTGGGCGCGAGCGTGGGCGTGGTCAACGCCGCCAGTTTCAAGATCGACAGTCCGAAGCCCCTGATCGCGCCCGGAGAGATCCTGTCCATTTTCGGCTCCGGGCTCGGCCCCACCGTGCTGGTATCCTCCGTTCCGACCAGCGGCGTCTTTCCAACCACGGTCGGAACGCCCGCCGCCAAAGTCGAGTTTGGAACGGCTTCCGGCTCTCCTCCCGTTTGCGGTACGTGGCTCGCGGCGCCGATTATTTTCGCGCAAGCCAACCAGATCAACGCCGTCGCTCCCTTTGCGCTGACATCGGCGGCGGGCCAGTGCCTGCGCGTCACCTACAACAGCATCGCGTCGGCGGCGGTGACGTTTAACGGCGTTACCGCCAACCCGGGACTGTTCACCGTCGATTCGTCCGGGCGCGGGCAAATCGCGGCCTTCAACTACGACGCCGTAAAGGGCTATTCGCTGAACTCGGCTGCTAATCCGGCGCCCAAGGATTCAATTGTCGTGCTCTACGGCACCGGCGGCGGCGTCACCAGCCCGCTGCCGACGTCCGAAGGCCAGGTCATCCCCACCACCGGCACCGTGCCGACGGTCGTGGGAGTGCCTACCCTCACCATCGGCGGCGAGGCCGCCAGCGTGCTGTCGATTACGGCCGTCCCAGGCTCGATTGCGGGCCTGATGCAGTTGAACGTCACGGTGCCCTCGACGGTCAAGACGGCCAAGGACGCGGCCGTGGTGCTGTCGATCGGCGGACAATCTTCCAGCGCCTTCGGGACGCTGGCCGTGAAGTGACAATGTGATGTAAATGGGTTCACGGCCTGAAGGCCGTGGCACTCACTGGTTACCAGTTCAGGCGGATCGCCAGTTGCACCCGGCGCGGGCTGCGCGCGCCGGTCGGCTCCAAAAACAGCGGGTCGACCTGCTCACCCTGCGCGCTGAATCGCGCCGCGGTGGACAGCGCGGAGAACTGGGTGTGGTTGAACGTGTTGTAGGTCTCCAGCCGCAGTTGCGCCGTCAGCCGCTCGTACATCTTGAAAAGTTTGTACATCGAAATGTCCCAGTTGTGGATGCCGTGGTTGCGCAACACGCCCACTCCCAGGTTTCCCCAGGTTCCGCGCGCGGGCCTGCCGAATCGTTCCTTCGGCGCGGCGTTCGGGTCGAGCACGTCCATGCGCGCGCTTTCCGACGGTGTCCCGGTGATGTCCTGGCCATCGACGGTCGAAAAGCCCGGCGTGAACGGACTGCCCGTCGAGAACCGGCTGATGCCGGCCAGTTCCCAGCCGTCGGCGACCAGGCCCAGTGCCTTCAACCCGTACCGCTTGCCGGGTTTCGGAAGCGTCCAGGTGTAACGCAGCGACGCCACGTGGGTCAGATCGTAGGACAGCGGCCCGTAATTTCGCCGGCGCGCCGGGTGAAAGGCGCTGACCGTCGTCGTGTTCGTGCTGGCCGTGCCGAGCGCCTTCGAAAAGCTGTACGAGAAACCCAACATAACGCCGCGCGTCATGCGGCGGTTGAAGCTCGCCAGCAGCCCGTTGTAACTTGAGGTCGAGCCGAATTCGACCAGGTTGATATCGGCGTAACCCTGATACGGCCGCAGGAAGTTGATGGGCAACGCGCGCCTGGTGGTCGGGTCCATGTTCTCCGGATGCTCATCCATGAATCGCGCGCCCGCGGGCACCGGATTGATGTTGCGTTCCCAGAGCAGGTGCCGCGAGATCGAGCCGGCGTAGGAAACATCCAAAATCATGCCGCGCGACAGTTGCTGCTGAGTGCCGAAGCTGAAGTTGTAGGTGACGGAGCTGGGCTGATGGCCGTGCATCGACACCATGGTGCCGCCTGGCGCCAGCAGCGCCTGTCCTTCGGTCGCCAGCAACGTGTCGAACGTGCCGAAGTAGACGGTGGGCGTATACTGCCCCGGCGGGTTCGGCAGCGAGCGGATGATGGCGTTGGCCGGGATGCGGTCGTAGAAGACGCCTCCACCGCCGCGGACAGCCGTGCGCCCGCGTCCGAACGGGTCCCACGCAAAACCGAATCGCGGCGCCACGCTCAGCCAGTTCTGTGTGTAGAGCGAACGCGCCGCGCCGTTGACGCCGCCTACAATCATGCCGATAGCCGGGTCTCCCACGCCGGGAACATAGGTGCCGATCAGCGCCTGGTTGTAAATGGCGCCGGTGCCCGGATCGACCGCGACTTTCGCGCCTGTGGCGTCGAAGGCCGGCCGCAGGAGCACCGGCGCCCCGGCCGGATCGTAGAGTGATGGAAGGAAGGCGGAGACGAGCTTGCGCACGTCGTAGTGCGGACCGTGGTGGTAGAAGCGAAGCCCGTAGTCCAGAAGCAGCCGCGGCCGCGCGCGCCAGGCGTCCTGCACGTACCACTCCAGGTTGGTGAACCGGAACTGGCCTTCCGGCCGCGAAGTCGGCTCGGCGTAGCTGTAATAGATCCCCATCAGCGCGTTGGAGTAGGGGTGGTAGGAGTCGATCGGATTGTTCGTGTCGCGGTCGAAGCGCAACGTGCCCCGCACCGGAATGGGCGTGTTGCGCTCCACCTTGCGCGTGCGCTCGACGTAGAGGCCGAACTTCCAGGAGTGCGTGCCGGCGATTTTGCTCACGTTGTCGACGAAACTGAAAATGGCGTTGGCGTTGTAGTAGGGCAGACCCGTAGCCAGCGACGGATTCGCGTAGTTGCTGACGCCCGAAAAACTCATGTTCGGAATGAGGCCCTCGGGGTTGTTCCGCGGATACCATTGAGGAACGTCGATACCGGTGCCCTTGCGGCTCACGCGCTCGGAAGACTCGGGGTAGTAGTCGCGCGTGTTTTCGCTTGCGCCGAAGATGAATTCGTTGAAGACGGTCGGCGACACCGTGGTGGTGGTGTGCAGCGCGGCGCCGCGCCCCGGCTGGTGAAACACGATCGGCACCAGGGGGAAGTTGACGCTGCCGTTGGCCGTCGACCCGAACACGGGTCTCTGTTCGTCGCCGTTGCGGCTCACCCGCACGTACAGTTGAATGTTCTGCCGCGGCGAGTAATCGACGCGCGCGGTCTCGGAGCTGCGCGGATACGGCGCGCTCATCTGCGAGATGTAGTTCCACTGGTAGCGGCGCGATGGTGCGGGATCGACGAAGTTGGGCAGCGGGAACAGGTTCAGCACATTGACGCCGATGGGGTTGAATCGGCTCGCCGGCACGCGGTTGCCGGGAAACGCCGTGCGGCCGGCCAGGGGGTCGTAGACGGTCATGATCCGGCTGTTGACGTCGTAGGTGGCCGAAAAGTCGCCGCCGCGCTCGGCCGCCGTCGGAACGCGCACGGTGCGCGCCGGATAGGTCACCAGTTGCCGCTGGAACTCCTGCGACCAGAAGAAGAAAAGCTTGGAGCGGTCCGAATTGAACCTGCCGGGAATCCAGATCGGGCCGCTGAGAGTGTAGCTGGCGATGTTGTAGCGATAGCGCGGCCGTTGGAGGCCGTTGCGGTTGTTGAAGAAGTCGTTCGCCGAAAAACTCTCGTGGCGGTAATACCAACCGGCCGAGGCGCGGAACTGCCTGGCGCCCCCGCGCGTGATGATGCTGATGGTTCCGCCCGAGTTGCGCCCGTGTTCGGCGGCGTAATTGGACATCAGCACCTTCACTTCGCCCAGCGAATCCATCGACGGCATGTAATGGACCGTGCCGTTGGCGCCGGTGTCGAGGTTGGTCACGCCATCGACGGTCATGTTCTTCGAACTCGACCGGCCGCCCAGGATGAAGATGTTCTGGATCGAGTTCGGCGCCGGCGCATCACGGCTGTCGGCCATGTCCACCACCCCGGCCACCAATCCGACGGCGTCCATGAAATCGCGCCCGCGTAGCGCCATGCTCTCGATCACTTCGCCGGTCAGCACGCCGGCCTTTTCCGAAGAACCCAACTGCACCGGAGCGGCCTCGGCGGTCACGGTCACGCTCTCGGTCACTTCGCCCACCGTCATCACGATCGCGCCGAGCGAGCGCTGGTCGCCCGAGTTGAGCGCAATGCCATTCTGCTGGTAGCGCTTGAAGCCGGGCGCGGCGACGCTCAAGGTGTAGGTGGCGGCCGTGAGGTCGGGGAACGAGAAGAAGCCGGAGGCGTTGCTACGGGTGGTCCGCAGGAATCCGGTCTGCTCGTCCGTCAGCAGGACCGGGACCCCCGGCAGCACGGCCTGGAGCGTATCTTGCACCGTGCCCGAGAGCGAGCCGGAAACGTTCTGCCCGAACCCGGCGGACGCCGCCAGCACGAACAATACTGCTTTCGCAACAGTCTGTTTCACTACTCTATTTAACCACCTTCGCGCTGGCCTATAATGGGCTTTCGCGAGGCCCGCCATGCGCGCTCTGCTACTGCTGACCACGACCGCAATCTGCTGCGCCGCCGAATCCTGCCGCACGGCGACGGATGCTTGTCTGGAGTTGATTCCGATTGCCAACAACCTGAAGATCGCGGCCTATCGTTCGCATTCGCTCTCGACGGCGCAGCCGAATCTGGAGCGCGCCGTGATTGTGATTCACGGAACCAATCGCGACGCCGACCGCTATTACACGGGCCTGGTCGCGGCCGCTGAAAAGGCCGGCGCCATCGAAAAGACGCTACTGATTTCGCCCTACTTCCGAGGCAAGGACCGCGGCTGCGATGACAAGGTGGCGGCCGGCGAGCTGTACTTCACCTGCAACGGATGGAAATACGGCGATTCGGCGGTCAACGCGAAGGACATTTACTCGTTCACGGTCACCGACCGCCTGGTCCGGATGCTCGCCGATCGCGCGAAGTTTCCGAAGCTCCGCGCGATTGTGGTGGTGGGGCACTCGGCGGGCGGCCAGTTCCTCCAGCGCTACGCCGCCGGGACCCGGATCGACACGCAAGTGCGCGTGAGCGTCCGTTTCGTCGTGATGAATCCGTCCTCCTACATGTATCTGGACGCGAAGCGGCTGGCCAAAGGCGCGACCTGTTCCGAAAACGGAACCTGCACCGGGCCGTTCCAGGTGGAGGGCGCCGCCGACGGCTGCCCCTCTTTCAACCAATACCGCTACGGCATCGAGAACCTCGCCGGCTACTTGGGCCGGACGACCGGCGGAGAGATCCGGAAGCGCTTCCCGAAGAAGGATGTGGTCTACCTGGTTGGCGAGAAGGACGTCGATCGGAACGATCCGAGCCTGGACAAGAGCTGCGAATCGATGAAGCAGGGCGCCTTTCGCCGCGAGCGCGGCACCATTTTCTGGAACTACATGAAGTCGCTCTACAAAGCCGGGCACGGCTTTGGAATTGCGCCGGGCTGCGCGCACAACGGCGGCTGCATGCTGGCCTCCGAGCCGGGATTGCGGGCGTTGTTCGACAGGAAACAGCAGTAGCACGCGGGCAATGTGGCGCGACGGAGACCTGGTTCCATTGTGGTGCCAATAATGGTACCATTGTGGCGAGGCATGCCGTGGCGAACCTGACGATCAAGGAAGTCCCTCCAGCCGTGCACGACGATCTGCGACAGTTGGCGCGGGCACAGGGCAAGAGCCTGAACGCCTACATTTTGTCGGTGCTGGAGGATGACGTGGCGGAGCGCGCCCGGCGTCGCCGCATGCGCGAAACAAGGGAGGAGTTCGAGAAATTCCTGGTGACTCTTCCGCGGATGAGCGACAGCACGCGACTGATCCGCGAGGATCGCGACCGCCTGAGCCGATGAGCCGGCCATCGTTTGTCGTCGACGCGAGCGTGGCCGCGAAATGGGTACTCCCCGAACCGAGGAGCCAGCAGGCGCGGCGGCTTCTGCGACGGTATCAGGAGGAAGAGATCGATCTGGTGGCCCCGCACCTGCTCCTGGCGGAGGTGGGCAACGTCCTCTGGAAGAGGGTGCGGAGGCAGGAACTGACGGCCGCGGACGCCCGGATCTGCTACCGCAGGCTACTCGACGACAGTCCGATTTTGCTCGACGACCCGAATACGCACACCGCCGCGCTGGAACTGGCATTGGTGCACGGTCGAACCGTGTATGACAGTCTCTACGTAGCGCTGGCGCTGGAACGGCGCTGCGGCCTGGTCACCGCCGACGAGCGGCTCTACGCCGCGCTTCACCCGGCCTATTCGTGGATTGAACTGCTCTGACCGGCATCAGACAAGGTCCAGGACTTCACGGACCGCGGCCGGAATAAATGGACCATACCAGGCTGACGCATTTTTAGAGGGAAAACGTGTGGAACACGTAGAGGTAGGTTGGCCGGAGCGCCGGCATGGTGTGGTTGATGAATCCACCTTTGAATAGGTGGCCGTAGCCGGCGCCGAATTGGAAGTGGCTGTACTTGTAGGTGGCGAATACATCGGCCTCCTGGCCCACGTGGCGGCCCGCCGCGCCCGCGGCCGAGTGCGCGATGGAGCGGCCCGAGCCGTTGTAGAGCGAGTCGCGCGCGCTGGCCAGCCAGAAACTGTTGTACATGAAGTTAAGCGCCAGGCTCCTGGTCAGACCCCAGGCGCCCAGGGAGCGCGTGTTGTGGATGTTGCGCCAGCCGAACAGGTCCTGATGGCCGAACTTATCGTGATTGGCGGGATAGAGTTGGTCGAATGTCCCGCTGCGCGAAGAGTTGCGGGGATCATCCGTGCCCGAGGCGAACTTGTATTCGCCCGAGAGATCCAGTGTCCGCCTGCCGAGGGTCCAGCGGCGGCTGAGCGAGCCGAACCACGCGCCGGCTCGATGTTTGGCCGGGCCCACCTTGCCCGTCTGTAGCGCCGCCTCGACGCTGAACCTGGACCCGGCGGCAAACGGCCCGGCCAGCCGGAAGCCGAACGTGTTCACGCCCAGTTTGACCGCCCCCGGTTGGTTCAGGTCGTGGCGCAGCAGGTACACATCGAGCAGGTTCTTCCGGTGGAAATTCGGGAACGCATTGTAAGTTCCCCAGATGCGGTCGCCCAGCACGGGACGGTTGAACTCGCCGATACGGACCTTCACCGGCGACACCATCAGCGCTTCCAGCCGCGCCTTGGGCAGCCGGTAGTAGAAGCGCGCGTGATCCCAGGTGCGCGACAGGTTGTTCCATTGCGGCGATCCGATCAGACGCGCCTCGCCGTAGTTGAGCATCATTCGCCCGGCCGTCATGCCGAACCCCGACTTGCGTTCGCCGAACATCTCGACGGAGGCTTCCTGCAAATCGATTGGATCCCGAACCGTGTTCGGCGCGCCGTGCCCGTACCAGGGGGCGCGGGAGTCCTGCGCCATCGCCGACAGTCTCAGCCACTCCGCCGCCCGCAGGCTTACGCCCACGCGCGTGCGCGCAAGGCCATAGCTCCTGCCGTCGCGCGATTCGTAGCGGACGCGCTGCTCGAAGGTCAGCTTCACTGGGCCGAGGTCCGGAAACTGAGAGAAGGCGGCAGATGGGCCGATGGCCGCCAGCAGGAGGGCATTCGCCAGCCGCATGGCTTATTTTCTCGCCAGCCAGGCCAGGAACAGCCCGTCGGGCTCGACGTCTTCCCAGTAGGAGATGAAGCGGCTGGAGACCTCGCCGCAGTGACGCGCCAGCAGCCGTTCGAGTTCCTCGCGCCGGAACCAGCGCTCCCATTCCGGGGTCTTCAGACGGCCCCAATGTTCGGCGTTCTTGTCGATGATCGCGATGCGGCCGCCGGGGCGGACCACGCGGCACATCTCGGCGACGGCGACATCGACTTCGACGGCATGCTCGAGCGATTCGGTCGCGTAGGCGGCGTCGAACGACGCGGAAGCGAACGGCAGCGCGGTCATCGAGCCAAGGACCGGCTCGACGCCCGGGGGAACCGAGCGCAGCATCGCCTCGGCCAGATCGAGCGCGACGACCTGGACGCCGGGGTGACGTTCTTTCACCACGCGCGCAAACCGCCCCTTGCCGCAGCCGACGTCGACGACGCGCCCGCCGGCCAGCGGACCCAGGTGTTCGAGAATCAGTTGAACGTGATAAATGCGAGGATCGATGGTGGAGGGGAAATGCTCCTCGTCGCGCGCGGCTTCCTCGAACGAACCGCGGATCCGCCGGCGCAGATCCGCGGTCAGCTCAAGTGGTTTCGGGCGCCCGAAGAAGCGGGAAAACAAGCTCACGCCTAAGCCTTGGTGAGGAAGATGGGCAGGCCGAGCTTGCCGGTGAACTTGGGCCGGTAGCGTTCGGTGCAGTAAGCCTCCCCGATGTCCACCTTGCGTGGCCCCAGCTTCGGGTCGGGAATCTCCGACAGCTTGAAGCAACCCTTAACGATCGCCGTCATGAAGCCGCTCTTGCCCTCGGCCAGCGCGTCGAGCGCCATGTTGCCAAAGGTGGTGGCCACCATCTTATCGACGAAGTCCGGCTCGCCGCCGCGCAGGTCGTAGGTCAGGTCGCTGATGACGGTCTCCTGCTTGGATCTCTTCTTGATTTCCTCGCTGAACGATTCGGCGACGCTCATCTTCTTGCGGTGGCCGAAGGCGTCCGGGTCGCCGTATTCCTGGACCACGTAGCCTTCCCAGGAAGCGCCTTCGCTCAGCACCACCATCGAGTAATTGCTCGGGTTCTTCTTCTTGTCCTTGAGCAGCAGTTCGACCATTCGGTCGAGGTCGAAGGCGTATTCGGGAATGCCGCAGCGCACGTCGGTGACGTAGGCCGTATAGAGCGACGTATAGCCGGCGTCGCGCCCGAAGACACGGAAGACGCCGATGCGCTCGTGCGAGCCGACGGTGGAACGCTGCCGATTGATGGCCGAGGTCGCGCGGGAAATGGCCGTCGAGAAGCCGATGCAGTATTCGGTATTGCGGACGTCGTTGTCCATGGTCTTCGGAATGGCGATGACCTTGACGCCTTCTTTGTGCAGCCGCTCGGCGTAACTCAGCGTGTCGTCGCCGCCGATGGCAATCAGGTACTCGATGCCGAGCTTTTCCAGATTCTTAAGGACGGCCTGGGTGATATCGAAGACCGTGGAAGTGACGTTCTTCTTGGTGAACTCGCTCTTCGGGTAGTCGTCCGCGATCAGGAACGAGGGAACCGTCTTCATCTTGGCCGGGTTGGTGCGGCTGGAGTGCAGGAACGTGCCGCCGGTGCGGTCGATGGTGCGGGTGTTCACGCGATTCAGCGGCAGGACGTAGGTCGCTTCGCTGGCCGGATCGTCCAGGTTGAGGTGCGTCAGACCTTCCCACCCCTTGCGGATGCCGGTGACCTCGAAGCCCAGGTCGCTGCCGCCATAGACCACGCTCTTAATCACGGAATTCAGGCCCGGCACGTCGCCGCCGCCCGTCAAGATGCCAATGCGCTTTACCATGAATACTCCTGAGGAAAATTGGGGCTCGACTGTATTATATCGTCTGGAGGCGACGCCTTTCAGCCGCTCCGGGTTTCGGAAGGCAAGCGAGCCGCGGAATGGCCCGGATGGGGTGGGGCGGCGCGGCGCCGGCGATTGCAGGAGCGGCCTGTCGAGCCGTGCCCCGGGCGCGGATACGCGTTCCGTTTCGTGTCACCATAGTCATAGCGAGGAGCGCATCGTGATCGATGCCAAAAACGCCGTACAGATCGCAAAGCAGCAGGCAGCCGGCATGCTCGACCAAGGCTCCACCAAGCTGGAGGAGATCGAGAGGGATGTCTATAAGACTCGCGACATCTGGAGCATAACGCTCAGTTTTCCACGAGATCTGAATCAGGTGTCGGCAATAGCACGCCTCGGAATGGACCCGCTGCAGTACAAGCGTTTTCTGATTGATGTCGAGACCGGCGACCTGGTTGCAATCAGGCTGCGTGAAGTAGCCTTCTAATGAGTTCCGTTGACCCCTGGCTTGGCCCGGACAGCCGGGCAGGGCTGCTGATAGACACGAATCTTCTCGTGCTGTTTACTGTCGGCACGGTCAACCGCCGGCGCATCGAGAACTTCAAGAGAACGCGTCAATACATTGGACACGATCAAAACGATTGCCATCCTGCAAGAGCCGGAGATGCCGAGTGCTCGTCAGGAAATAGCCGTTCCATGCGGAAAGTACCGCTTGCTGACGCGCGCGGCTCAGTAGGAGTTTCCGAGCCGCGACCGTCAGGAAGCGGGTGCCCGCACTTGCGAGCACGTGAATTGGAATGAACGGCACTTGGCCGGACAAGGCGCATGGCGGCACACGCGGGTCTGTCCTGGACCTGAATGCCGCGGGCAACACACTCAGCCGCCCAGCCCGTCGACCTTGACCTCGACCGGGATGCCGTCGCGGATGCTGGCCGTGACGGTGCAGAAGTCCTCGAACAGATCCAGGCATTCTTTCGCTTTTTCGCGAGTGGCGGCGTCGATCTCCGGGCTGAGCCGGACGTGGATGCCGGCGACGCGCAGCCGCTTGTTCTGGTTGCGCGCGATCCGCACCTTGACATCGGCGTGGACCTTGCCGAGCGCCACGCCTTTACGGGTGGCGCAAAACACAAGGCTCGCCGCCAGACAATTGCCCACGGCGGCGGCCAGGATTCGCGACGGGTTCGGCGCCTGGTCCTGGCCCAGCGGGGGCGGTTCGTCCATCACCAGCTCGGGGTAGTGCGGCTTGTCGAACCGCGTTCGAAAGACGTAACCCTGTTCGCGATCAATCGAAATCGAGAATTCGTGAACGGTTTCGCTCATTTGCCTCCAGCATAGCCGACAACGGAAAGAGGGGTTGGGCGGCCGAACCCGTTTCCTACATTATCTCGGGGAGCAGGATCACCAGCTCCAGTTGCGGGTTCGGGAAATCGCCGGGGACGTAGGCGGCCAGATTGCGGGCGCGGCCGATGGCTTCCCAGGCCACACCGGATTGGCTCAGGCTGAAGTACTGGCTGTTCAGTTTCACCGGTATGGAGCTGGGCGGCTTGGGCGTATGGACCATCTGCACGCCGGGCAGGGCGTGGTTCACCAGGTGCTCGATATGATCGGCCGAGCACACCTTGACCAGGAACGGCGCCTTGCTGATGAGATCCGCCTCGCTGAGGTCGGCGCTCATGGCCAGGTACAGCCTGGTGTTCTTGAGGTACTTCTCCTCGGCCAGCGAGGTGCCGAAAATGTGGGGCTGCACGTACTTCAGCGGCAGGGAAACGAAGTTGCTGGGCACCACCGTATCGAGCAGGGTCCGGACCTTTTCATCGAGATCGGTGAAACACGGCGACAGGTCGTCGTGGTCGTACGTGGGCAGGTCGCGCGGATGGACTTTCAGAGCGAAAGTCGTCAGCGCCCCGGCCAGCGAGAGCATGCTCTCGTAGAGCGCTACCGGGTGCCCGCGCCGCGTATCGAACAGGTGCTGGAACATGGGGAAATGCGTGTTGATGGTGTAGAGCAGCCAGAAATTCGCGATATCCGAGGTGCCGAATTCGGCCAGGCTCAAGTTCTTCTGCCGCCTGGTGCCGGCCAGTTGGCTGCTCTTGGCGGCCAGGATCTCGACCAACCGGCGGGCGATGGCCACCAGGTAGTCGCTCGCGCTGAAGTCCAGCAGCGGCGGAACGAAGGTGGGATCGAGTTCGAAAAGTCCGGCGGCGGTCTTGTTGACGCGCGCCACGCGCAGCGCCGAGCAGGTCTGGCGCGATTCGCCCTCCACCAGAAAGCGGAAGTTCTTGCGCGCCACTTGCACCGGCTTTTCGGTCTTGCCCGTGTTCTCGTCACGCAGCATCGCCACGTCGGTGAGATAGCGCGTGTCGGCATCGCTGGCGGGCAGGGAAACATTGAGCCCCCGGTCCCGGTAGTGGGGAACCGCCAGGTAGATATCCATTGTCTCCTGATCGGGTTCGAGGAACTCGGCGAGCGGCTTGGGAGCGGGCCCGGGATCGGAATTCGGGATGTCGAAAAGCAATCCGTCGGAGAAGATCCCCGACGCCTGCGCGAGCGAAAAATACCCGGCCGCAAGCGCTTCGTGGTCCACCCGCAACTCGCGGAATCCCCAGGGCGCGTAAGACAGCGACCCCAGGTGGAACTGAAGCGTATTCTCCAGGTACAGGTCCTGACTCTGGAGATACTGCGGATTCAGGAACGTGCCTTTCATCCAGATGACCGGCTGCAAGCGCCTCATGGGTCCTCACTTATCGCGATCTCTACGTTAGCAAATACGGGGCGGTAACGCCAGACACTCGCCCGCTTCAGGTCGGACCGCCGCGGGGGCGCCCTTTGGGCCAAGTGCCGACCCTGTGGCGGGCGCCCACCCTGTGGGCAGTGGCTCAGACGGATCTTCCCCCGGCGAATGAGCGAGCTGTTGCCTGTATGTATTTGGGCGGATGGGAGTTACTCGCTCGGGGCGACGAATTGCTCCTGCCTACGGCGTCACTTCTTGGGCAGGCTGACCCCGAGCGCCGCAAGAATCTCTTTCTGGCGTGCATCGGGATTTGGCAGGCGAGTCAGCTTGGTCTTCTCGTCAATCTGATATTCCAGCAGGCACAGCCGGCTGAGCGCCGCCAGCGCATCGCCGACCGTCAAGGCGTACGGATCGGCGTCGGTGGTCCCGACGGCCGCTTGCAGCCGCCGCTCTATTTCGCGGCTGAGTTTCAGGGCCAGCATGCAGCAGAACACATGGCCCCGTGTCCTGCTCTCTTTACGCACAAACACCGGCCGCACTTCCAGCAGCCCGGTCTTCAGTTGCCGGAAGTCGCGCTCCACTTTCTGCAAGCTCACGTAGT
>JAUYBU010000402.1 GCA_030693045.1 Bryobacterales bacterium
GGTGCGGCCTTGACAGGACCCGGCCGCGATGCGATGAGACGCTCTCCTGACAAGAGGGAATGGCGGGATTTGCTCTGGCACGCGCGCGCAACCGGAACTTTCTACTTTGCTGCAACCGGAACTTTCTATTTTGCTCCGACACGTCGCGGCGGGACCCGTCCCGCCCTTCTTGTAGCGGTCGATGGCGGCTTTCACTTGCTCCGTCTCGCCGGCGATGGCCAACGAGCGGTCCAAGAAAGCGAACCCGCCGTTCGGGGATTCCTTGCTGCTGAGAATCTCGACGCCCGCGTAGTCGGTGGCCGTCACGCCTGCCACCTTGGCCGCGGCGAGGATGCGGGCGGGATCGAAAGAACCGGTCGCCATGACGATACCCTGGATGTGCCTGGACGGCTGGCCACCCTTGGAAGCCACCAGGATTTCGCGCAGATCGCGGCGCGGGTCGAAGCCCGTGGCCTCCATCATCTTGCGGAAACCTTCGTCGTCCAACGGCATTTGCTTCAAGACGAATTGGCCGAACGGCGTGATTCTGGCCTGTTCGACGTTGACGCCCGCGACCACCGTGGCGTCGGGCGGAACCAGTTTCATCAGGGCCGGGTCGACAGCGGCCATGGGGACGGCCGCGACGGCCAGAATCAGGAAAGAGAGCGTCACTCCGCGAGCGGTCATTTTCGCACCTCACCATTAGGAACGCAGCCGCCGGGAAAAAAGTCCCCCGCGGGTCAAATCACCAAAGGTTCCTGGCCGGAGACCTCGACGCCAAACGCATCCAGGCCGACGATTTTGCGCGGATGATTGGTCAGCAGGCGGATGCGCCGCAGACCCAGGTCGGACAGGATCTGCGCGCCGATTCCGGTCTCGTGCTGCAACAGCCGCCGCCCGTCCGGCGTGACGTAGTGCATGAAATCGCGCCGGTGCGGAAGCAGTCGCCCGGTGTCGCACCGGCAATCTTGTTCCATGTCCACGCCGGGGCCGGTCTGGTGCATGTAGACCAGCACGCCGCGGCCTTCCCGGGCGATGCGCGCCAGCGCCCCGCGCACCAGGCGGCCGCAGTCGCAACCGGAGGAGCCGAAAACGTCGCCGTAAACGCAGTGCGAGTGCATGCGAACCAGGGTGTCGCCCGGGCCGGCAATGTCGCCCAGAATCAGCGCCAGGTGCGTTTCCCCATCCACCGTGCTGGCGTAGGAGACGGTGCGGAACTCGCCGAATTCGTTGTGCAGGCGGCCCTCGGCCCGCCGGCGCACGAAGCGTTCGTTGTGCAACCGGTAGCGAATCAGGCCGGCCACCGAAATCAGGAGCAGGCCGTGGCGGGCGCAGAATTCCTCGAGCTGGGGCACGCGCGCCATGGTGCCGTCGTCGTTCATGACTTCGCAGATCACGCCGCCCGCCCGCAGACCCGCGATGCGCGCCAGGTCCACCGCCGCCTCGGTCTGCCCGGTCCGCACCAGAACGCCGCCTTCGCGCGCCCGCAGCGGAAAAACGTGGCCCGGACGCGCCAGGTCCTCGGGCCGCGCCTCGGGACGCATCGAGACCTGAATCGTGTGCGCCCGGTCCGCCGCCGAGATGCCCGTCGTGACGCCGTCGCGCGCGTCGATGGACTCGCAGAACGCGGTTTCAAAACGCGACGTGTTGCGCGGCGAGATCGGCGGCAACGCCAGCCGGTCGCACAATTCCGGGCTCAGCGCCAGGCAGATCAGCCCGCGCCCGTGCACGGCCATGAAGTTGATAATCTCCGGGGTGACCAGTTCCGCCGCCACCGTCAGGTCGCCTTCGTTCTCGCGGTCTTCGTCGTCGACGACCACCAGCACGCGGCCCGCGCGGAACTCCTCGATCGCCTCCGGAATTGAAGCAAAGGGCATAAAGGACTACTTTCAGGATACAGTCCTCCGCAAAGGAACGCGAATGGACATTCGCGTTCATCCGCGGCTATTCTTCTCTCTCACACCGGCAGCGGTTAGCGCCAGAACCGATACCACTTTCGGGGGGAAGGCTCCGGCGGGGCGGCGGGCGGCGCCGGCAACGGGTCCCCGACCAAGGCCGCGGCGGGATTGTGAACCAACAGCCGGTCGGCGGTTTGCGGGCCCCAGCGGCGAGCCACGTGCGCGTAGGCCAGGTCCAGCCGCGGCGGGCGGTGCTCGCAATCGTGAGCGTCGCTGGCGATGAAATGGACCAGCCCGCGCTTCATCAGCTCCTCCGACGTGTCTTTGGCGGCCCGTCCGAACTCTCCCAGCAACGACTGTGCGGTCACCTGTAGCGAGCAGCCCCCGCCGACCCACTCGGCCAGCAGAGGAAGCCGCTGTTGCAGAAGGCTGTTGCGTTCCGGGTGGGTGATGATCGGGCGCATGCCGGCGGCCAGCAGCGCGCCGAGGATTTGTCCGGAGTTGTTAAAGACCACGAGGTCCGAAAACTCGACCAGCAGGTAGGATTGGTGGTTGATGGTATAGCGCGCCGGATGGGCCAGCGCGTCCTGGACATTCTCGTAATGCAGATGGAAATCGCAGCCGGTATGAAGGCGGGGCACGCCGCCGGACGCTTCCCTCAGTTCGGCCAGGCGTTCGGCGGCCAGTTCCGGCTGAAAAGCGAACGCAAGGTCCGAGTGCGGGGTGGCTACGATATCGGTGGTCCCGGTTTCGGCGGCCATCCGAAGCATAGCCAGACTGGTTTCGCGGTCGCCGGCGCCGTCGTCGAGGCCGTAAAGGATATGCGAGTGAATGTCGATCAACGCGATGGTAGGCCGGTTTCTAAATAAACATCTCGTCGTCCTGCGTCGCCTGCGCCACACTCGGACGGCCGCCTGTCAGCAGGTGCGCGATTCCGGCGCGGACGCCCGCCGCGACTCCGGCGACCTCCTTCAGCGGCCGCAGGAGGCCGTTGTGCAGCGTGGCCACGGTCTGGTGCACGCGATTGATCGTGTCATCCAATACCAGTTCCACGCGTTCCAACTGCACCCTGGCTCTCGTGGTCGCGTCTTCCATAACTTCGTTGACGCGCACCAGTTGCGTCTTGGTCGTATCCAGAACGTCGTTGGCCTTGGCGGTAACCTCGGCGATCTGCCTGCGGCTCTGCTCGATGGCGGACTGGGCGGATTCCAGAGCCGACTCCAGCTTCGGCGCCAGCAAGCTCACCTGCTCACCGATGGCGCGCGTCTGACGGTAAATGGCATACAGCACGAGCGCCTGAAGCACTATGGCGACGGCTGAAACAACCACGGCCGCCGTGGCGGCAATGTCATGCATATGCGGTCGTTACCTCCTCAGATTCCCTGGGGCTCAGCCGGCTCGGCCTCGCCGACAACGACTTCGCGATAGGCCTGGCGGCCCGCCGCGACGGCGGCGTTGAACTGGTCCTTCTGCCGCGAGACGGCGCTCTTGCCGCGCTCCAGCGCTTCCGCCGCGGTATCGCGAAGCTCCCCGCTGCGCCGCTTCAGGAAGTCCTTCCCCTCGCCGGCCTTGTCCCGGATCAGGTCCCTGGTTTCCTCGCCGGACTTGGGGGCGAACAAGATGCCTACGGCAACGCCGATGCCCAGGCCGAGGAAAAAGAACGAAAGCTTGTTGGTGTTGTCTTCCATAAGTGACTCCTTCACTCTACTCGTCTCTGCTGCTTTCAGGATAGCAGCAAACCGCGCCGCCGTAGATTGAATCTGCTACGCTCGTGGAGGAATGGCCTTGGGACCGCGCAAAAGCCGCCCTTTGAACGCCGACGAACTCCTTCAGTACGCGGTGCGAACGCTGGGCGGGCGCGCGTTGAGCGCCGGCGAACTGCGGGAAAAATTGGAAGGCCGGGCCGAACAGCCGGGCGACGTCCGGCCGGTCCTGGAGCGGCTCAGGCAGTACGGCTACCTGGACGACCGTCGTTTCGCCGAGGCCTTTTCGGCGGCGCGCCTGGAAAACGGAGGGGTCGGGAAAATGCGCGTCCTCCAAGACCTGCGCCGACGGCGGGTGGCGCCCGCCCTGGCGCGGGAAACGGTGGACCGGACCTTCGCCGAAGCCGACGAGATCGCCCTGATCGAGGAGTACCTCCGGCGGAAGATCCGCCGGGTCCCGCTCGAAGAGTACCTGGCTCAACCGCGCCACCTGGCTTCCACCTACCGCCGCCTGCGCACGGCGGGTTTCTCCTCCGGCAATGCAATCCGGGTCCTCAAACGCTTCGCGGCGCAAGCCGAGATGCTCGAATCCATCGAAGAAACCGAGGGCTAGGACGCCGCGTCAGGAAAGCCCCCGGACCGCTCGTGTTAGGGTGAAAAGATGCGGACGATTTCCTTTCTGACGATAACCCTCGTCGCGGCAACCTCACTGGCCGTCGCCGGCGACCTCTCCGGACGGCGGGCGCCGGGTTTCTCGCTGCCCGACTCGAAGATGCGCCAGCACGACCTTCAGGACTACCGGGGCAAGCTCGTGTTGATCGATATCATCCAGACGGGGTGCCCCACCTGCCGCACGTTTTCCGGCATCCTCGAACAAGTGAAAGCGAAGTATGCCGGCCGCGTCGTGGCTCTGACGGTGGTGAACCCGCCGGACACCATCAACACGGTGCAGGCGTTCATAACGCAACTTAAGGTCACCTCTCCGGTGCTGTTCGATTGCGGCCAGATGTCCGCCTCGTACTTGAAGGTCACTCCCGAGCGGCCCCAAGTCCACGTCCCGCACCTGTTCATCATCGACGCCCAGGGGATGATCGTCGACGATTACGGTTCCAGTGAGCAAACCAAGGCCATCTTCGAAGGCCAGGGGATCTTTCCGATCCTGGACCGGCTGCTGGCCGCCGCGCCGGCCAGGAAGTAGACTAACACATCCGAATATCCTGTCAGCCCCGGCGTCCCGCCCGTGGGGTAGAATCAGTTGACCACTCGAAAGGAGTGGGCACTGATGCCAAACGACACTCTGACAATAACAGACAACCGTACTGGAAAGACTTATGAGGTTCCGATCGCCGACGATACCATCCGCGCGATCGATCTACGCCAAATCAAGGTTGCGGCCGACGACTTCGGCCTGATGACCTACGACCCCGGGTTCTTGAACACGGCCTCCTGCAAGAGCCGCATCACCTTTATCGACGGCGACAAGGGTATCCTGGAGTACCGCGGCTACCCGATCGCCCAGTTGGCCGAGCAGAGCAGCTTCCTGGAAGTCTGCTTGCTGCTCCGCAAGGGTGAACTGCCGAAAGCGGCGGAACTCGCCCAGTGGACCGCGGAGGTGACCGCGAACGCCGGCGTCCAAGCGTCCATCGAAAAGCTCACGGACGGTTTCCAGTCCGACGCCCACCCGATGGGCATGTTCATCGCCTCGGCGGCGGCGCTGGCCACCTTGTATCCGGAATCCAAGAAGATCTCCGACCTCGAGGTGAGGAACAACGCCTTCCGCCAGTTGGTGGCCAAGGTGCCGACCATCGCGGCGCTGGGCTACCGCCATGCGAAGGGCCTGCCGTTTGTCCAGCCGGACCCCGAACTTTCCTACGCCGGCAACTTCCTGAACATGATGTTCGCGACGCCGGGCGTCAAGTACAAGCCCAACCCGGCGCTGGAGCGCGCCATGGACATTCTGTTCACCCTGCACGCCGATCACGAACAGAACTGCTCCACCAGCACCATGCGCGTGGTGGGCAGCGCCCAGACCGACCCGTACACCTCGCTCGCGGCCGCCGCGGCGGCGCTGTACGGACCGCTGCACGGCGGCGCCAACGAGGCGGTGCTCACCATGCTCGCCAAGATCGGCACCAAGGACAACATCCCCGAGTTCATTACGCGCGTGAAGGCGGGCGAGGGGAAACTGATGGGCTTCGGGCACCGGGTCTACAAGAACTACGATCCGCGCGCCGGCATCATCAAGCGCGCCGCCGACGAGGTTTTCGCGGTCACCGGTAAGAACCCGGCGCTCGACATCGCCATCGAACTCGAGCGCATCGCCCTGGAAGACGAGTACTTCGTCAAACGCAAGCTCTATCCCAACGTAGACTTCTACTCGGGCATCATCTACGAGGCGATGGGCTTCCCGACCGCGATGTTCACGGTGCTGTTCGCCATCGGCCGCACCATCGGGTGGATGTCGCAATGGGAGGAACTGGTGCTGGACGCCGACCAGAAGATCGCCCGCCCGCGCCAGATCTTCCTCGGCCCGCGGCGCTTGGACTACGTCCCCATGGACCAGCGCGCATAAAAGCAGGGGCCGGAAATATCCGACCCACCCGTACCGCCCGCGGGGCCGCTGTGTAGCGGCCCCGCTTTCTTTACAATGGTTCGTATGCCATCTTCCCCGGACGAGTTCTATCGCATCCGCAAGCTGCCCCCGTACGTCTTCGCGGTGGTCAACGAAATGAAGGCGAAGCTGCGGGCCGCGCAACAGGATGTGATCGACCTCGGCATGGGCAATCCCGACGGCCCCACGCCGCGCGCGGTGGTCAACAAGCTGGTCGAAGCGGCGCGCAACCCGCGCAACCATCGCTATTCGATGTCGCGCGGCATCCCCAACCTGCGGCTGGAGATCGTCCGGCGGTACAAGAGAAAGTACGACGTCGATCTGGACCCGGAGAAAGAGGCCATCGTCACCATCGGCGCAAAGGACGCCTTGGCCCACCTGCTGTTTGCGGTCACCGGACCCGGCGACACGGTGGTCTGCCCGAACCCCGCCTACCCGATCCACCAATACGGCGTGGTGATGGCCGAAGGTCACGCCGCCGCTCTGCCCATGCCCGACGCGGCAACCTTCCTCGACCATCTGGAATCCTATTACCGCACGGCGCTGGCCAAGCCGAGGATGATTCTCATCTCGTTCCCGCACAATCCGACGACCCAGTGCGTGGAGCTGGATTTCTTCCGCGAAATCGTCCGCCTGGCCCGCAAGCACGGCACCATGGTGATCCACGACTTCGCATACGCCGACCTGGGTTTCGACGGCTACCGCCCGCCCAGCATTCTGCAGGTGGAAGGCGCCAAAGACGTCGCCGTCGAGATCTACTCGATGTCGAAGAGCTTCAACATGGCCGGCTGGCGCGTCGGTTTCTGCCTGGGCAACGCGAAGATGATCGCCGCCCTGGCGCGCATCAAAAGCTATCTCGACTACGGCATCTTTCAGCCCATTCAAATCGCCTCCATCATCGGGCTGCGAGAATGCGACGAGGACACCGACAAGATCCGCGCGATCTACCAGCGGCGCCGCGACCTGGTGGTGAGCGGCCTCAACCGCGCCGGCTGGCCGGTGGAAAGTCCCCGGGGCGCGATGTTCGTCTGGGCGCGGATTCCCGAACCGTTCCAAAAGCTGACTTCGCTGGAGTTCACGAAGCTGCTGCTGGAGAAGGCGCTGGTGGCCGTTTCGCCCGGCATCGGGTTCGGGCCGCTGGGCGAGGGCTACGTCCGCTTCGCCTTGATCGAGAACGAGCAACGGACCCGGCAGGCGCTGCGCGGCATCCGGCAGTTTCTGAAGGCCGAAAGCCGCTAGGGGAGCGCACGGGAATGGCCGAGCCGGCCGCGGCAAGCATCCTCGAACTGGCGCCGTTGTCGCGCCTGAGGTCCACCGCGCTCGAACCGCTCCTGGAGGAAGAGATCCTCCGCTGGCGCCAGCAATTCCGGTGGGACTATCGCCCCTCCGCCGATCTGGTGCGGCACTATGTCGGCGTGCAGAGCCTCAACGGCTTCGCCCTGGTGGCCGGCGGCGAAGCTCTGGGCTACTCCTATTTCGTCGTCGACGAGCACAAGGGGCTGATCGGAGATCTGTACGTGCGGGACCGCTGGCGCACGGCCGAGAACGAGCACCGGTTGCTGGCGGAGGTGGTCGGCGCGCTGGTTCGCTGGCCCTCGATCCGGCGCATCGAGTCTCAACTCATGTTGTTCGCGTCGGCGCGCGCCGCCGCGCTCCCTCACGCCCGGCTGGCCCGCGCTTATCCGCGAAACTTCATGCTGGCGGACCTGTCGGGCGTACAGGGTCTGGCCACCGGAAGGGCCGGCGGGCGGGTCATCATCGAACCCTGGACCGAGCGCCATTACGAGGAATCGGCCAGCTTGATCGCCGCAGCCTATGAGGGCCACATCGACAGCCAAATCAACAACCAGTACAACTCGGCGGCCGGAGCGCGCCGATTCCTCCACAACATCGTCGAGCACACCGGCTGCGGCACTTTCTTCGGACCGGCCTCGTTTGTCGCTTTCGAGCGCGCCACGGGCCAGGCCCGCGGAATCTCCCTGGCCAGTCTGGTGGCCTCCGACATCGGCCACATCACGCAGATCTGCGTGCATCCGCGGGCCCAGGGAACGGGTGCCGGTTACGAACTGCTGCGCCGGTCGCTGATCGCGCTGGCC